>JANMUX010000064.1:0-9860 GCA_031392125.1 Acidobacteriota bacterium
GCCAGCGACCGCTCGCGCTGCGCCAGCGCCGCGTTGGTTTCGTTGACGGTGCGGCGGTCGCGTTCGAGCTTGGTCCGGTCGGCTTCGAGTGCGCGGGCCTGCGCGTCGAGTCGCGACAGGTGCGCCTGCAGGCGCTTCTGATCGTCGCTCAAGTAACCGCGCGCCGCGGCAATCACGGCTTGCGGCATGCCGAGCCGCTGGGCCATCTCAATTGCGAGGCTGCGCCCAGGCGCGCCGTAAATCAGCCGATACGTCGGGGCGAAGTTCTGCGGGTCGAAAGCGAACGCGGCAACCGCGACGCCCTCGGTGCCGATGCCCCAGGTCTTGACCGAATCGAAATGCGTCGTCGCCATGACCAGGGCCCCGCGCTGGCGGAAGTGCTGCACGATCGCCGTGGCCAGGGCGCCGCCCTCGTTGGGATCTGTCCCCGTGCCCACTTCGTCGAGCAGCACCAGCGCCGGCAACTGCAGCTCGCGCTCCATCGACACCAGGTTGGTGATGTGCGACGAGAACGTGCTCAGGCTGTTCTCAATCGACTGCTCGTCGCCGATGTCCGCAAACACCGAACGGAACACCGGCAGGCGCGCCTCTGCGGCGGGCAGGTGAAGCCCCGACTGCGCCATTAACGCGAACAGGCCGGTCGTCTTCAACGCCACGGTTTTGCCACCGGTATTGGGACCGGTGATCAGCAACACGCGGTTGGGTGGATCGAGCAACACATCGACCGGCACGGCGCGTTCGAGCATGGGATGGCGTGCGCCCTTTAGCTCGAGGCTGGTGTCGGCGGTGAACGCCGGCTCGATTCCGTTCAGCTTCGAACTGTAGCGTGCCTTTGCCTGCAGTGAGTCGAGGTCCCGGGCGACGTCCTGGATGACCGCAAGGTCGGCCGGGCGGCTGCGAAAGCGATCGGTCAGCTCCAGCAGGATGCGGAAGACCTCCTCGCGCTCGCGATCCTCGAGTTCAACGATGTCGTTGTTGATCTCAACAGTCGCGGCCGGCTCCATGAACAACGTGGCGCCGGTCGTCGAACTGCCGTGGACAATGCCCGGCACGTTGCCGCGATGTTCGGCCCGCACCATCAGCACGAAGCGGCCGTTGCGCTCGGTGACGACTTCATCCTGCAGGTACTTCGCGGAGCTGCCCCTCGTGAACTGCTCGAGGGTGCCGCGCAGCTTCTGGCGTTTCTGGCGGAGCTCGTTGCGTATGCGCTTCAGCTCGGGACTGGCGTGATCCAGTACGTCGCCGCCCGGATCGATGGCGTGACGCACGGCATTCACTTCGTCCTTGAACGCCGCGACGTGAGCGACCAGCTTGCCGAGAATCGGGAAGTCCCCACCGGCCCGTCGCACACTGACGCAGGCCTGGTCCACCGAGTCGACGAAGTCGGCGAGCATGCGCAGCTGCAGCGGCTCAACCGGCCGGCCGGTTATCGCCAGCGTCGCAAGCACTTCGGGCAGGCTTTCACCGGCTCGCAGTGGAAACAAGGGATGGCGCTCGAAGAAGCGCACCGTTTCGCTGGTCGCCTCCTGGGCGGCCACAACGACCTTTGGATCGGTTGACGGTTCCAGGGCCGACAACGCCTCCGTGCCAAGCGGCGTCAGGGCCAGCGCGGTGACGGCGTCGACGATGCGATCGAATTCAAGGGTTCGGAGGGCAAGCATGACTTAGAGGTGATTGATCATGCTGGCGATGCAACCGGCGCCATAGCCGTTGTCGATGTTCACCACCGACACGCCGTTGGCGCACGAATTCAGCATGCCAAGGAGCGCAGCAACGCCGCCAAAGCTCGCCCCGTAGCCAATGCTGGTAGGCACGGCGATCACCGGCACGCCGACCATGCCGGCGACGACGCTGGGCAGCGCGCCTTCCATGCCGGCAACGACTATCACCACGCGAGCAGCTTCGAGGCGGGCGCGGTGCTTCAGAATGCGGTGGATGCCGGCGATGCCCACGTCGTACATCCGATCGACCGTGTTGCCCATTAGTTCGGCCGTCACGGCGGCCTCCTCGGCCACTGGAATGTCAGATGTGCCGGCCGAGCACAAGGCGATAACACCGGTCCCTTGCGGCACCTCCCGCTTGACCGTGATAGCCCTTGCGGCAGCGTGGTACTGGGCCTCGGGCAGCTGAGCTTGAACGGCTTTCCACGCCGCCTCGTCAGCACGGGTCACCAGCAAGGGCTGGCCGCGGCCCACAATTTCCACGGCAATTGTCGCGATTTGGGAAGCGGTCTTGCCCAGTCCCAGGATGACTTCGGCGAAGCCCTGCCGCATCGACCGATGGTGGTCGACCTTCGCAAACCCAAGGTCCTCAAAGGGTTGGTCCCGAAAAGCCCCCAGCAGTTGGTCGTAGGCGTGGGCCGTGTCGGTTCGGCCCTCGCGGACCTGTTCCAGAATGGTGCGTAGTTCAGCCGGTGTCATGCCGCTATCGTCCGTGTTTTGTTGACTTTACTGGCAGTCGATTCCTATAATGTCGGACTGGACTACGGGGCGGAAACCCCAATCATAGATGACCGCAGTCGAAACACTCATACTCGCTTCGTACTTTTTCGTGCTCCTCATTCTGGCCGTATATGGATGGCACCGGTATTACCTGGTGTACCTCTATATGAGGCACAAGCACGAGCAACCGGTTCCGAAAGCCGCGTTCGATGACCTGCCGGTCGTCACAATTCAGCTGCCTCTCTACAACGAGATGTACGTCGTCGATCGGCTGATCGATGCGGTGTGCCAGATCGATTACCCGCGAGAAAAGCTGGAAATCCAGGTCCTGGACGATTCGACCGACGAGACGCGGCAGATCACCGAGCTGGCCGTCCGCCGGCACGCGCTGCAGGGCATCGACATCAAGTACCTGCACCGTGAAGACCGCACTGGTTACAAGGCCGGCGCTCTTGATGAGGGTCTCAAGGTGTGCCGCGGCGAATACGTCGCGATCTTCGACGCCGATTTCATTCCCAAGCCAGACTTCCTGATGCGCTCGGTGCACTATTTCACCGACCCGAAGGTTGCGCTCGTGCAGGCGCGATGGGGCCACATCAACGAGGAATACTCGCTGCTGACGAAGATCCAGGCGGTGCTGCTCGACGCGCACTTCGTGCTCGAACACGGTAGCCGCAACCGCGGCGGCTGCTTCTTCAACTTCAACGGCACCGCCGGCATCTGGCGCAAGGACGCGATTGCCGACGGCGGCGGGTGGCAGCACGACACGCTGACCGAAGACCTCGACCTCAGCTACCGCACGCAGCTCAGGGGCTGGCAGTTCGTGTTCGTGCAGGATCACGTCGCGCCCGCCGAGTTGCCGGTTGAGATGAACGCCTTCAAGTCGCAGCAGCATCGCTGGGCGAAGGGTTCGATCCAGACCTTCATGAAGCTGATGCCGCGCATCTTGCAGTCGGACCAGCCGTTCAAAGTGAAGGCGGAAGCGTTTTTCCACCTGTCGGCCAACTTCAACTACCCCTTGATGGTGGTGTTGTCGGTGCTGATGGGGCCCTCCATGGTGATTCGCTACAACATGGGCTGGTACGAGATGTTGCTGATCGACATCCCGCTGTTCTTCGCCGCGACGGCGTCGGTCGCCAATTTCTACATGGTCTGCCAGCGAGAGTTGTATCCGCAAAGCTGGACCGAGCGGTTGAAGTACCTGCCGATTCTCATGTCGATCGGCATCGGCCTGGCGGTCAACAACACCAAGGCCGTATTCGAAGCGTTATTCCACAAGCCGAGCGAGTTTGTCCGCACGCCCAAGTACGCCGTCGAGGCCAACGGCGACGAGTGGAGCCAGAAGAAGTACCGCCAGTCGGTAGCCGTGCAGCCGATGATCGAACTGGCGCTCGGCCTGTACTTCACCGGCACGCTGTTTTACGCGCTCGCCAACGGCATTTACGGCACCGTGCCGTTCCTGATGCTGTTCCAGGTCGGCTTCCTCTACACGGGCATGCTGTCGCTGTTCCAGCAATACGGTGGTGACTCGGGCGTCGAAGTGGTGCAGGGAAAAGAAGCCTAATCGAGGGCCCCTCGGAAAGAATGTGCAAAAGGCGGCCACTGGCCGCCTTTGCTATTTCCGGCCCTGGCCCAGGCCTCGCAACCGTTCACCGTCGGCCGTCGTCTATCCTTTCGTGAACCCGGTGAATCTCATGCTCAAAAAATTGGCCCTGCTGTCGGCATTCTTGCTTGCGCTGACCCTGCCTGCGTCGGCGCAGGACTTCAAGGTCCCCGTGGACTACTTCACCCTGCCCAATGGCCTGAAGGTCGTGGTCAGCGAAGACCACGCTGCCCCGGTCGCCCTCGTCGAGGTGATGTACAACATCGGCTTCCGGGTTGAACCCAAGGGCCGGACCGGCTTTGCCCACCTCTTCGAGCACATGATGTTCCAGGGCTCGGCCCAGGTGAAGAAGATGGAGCACGTCGGGCTCATGCAGGAAGCCGGCGGAGTCGTCAACGGCTCGACCCGCTTCGACTACACCAACTACTTTCAGGCACTGCCGGCCAACGCGTTGGAGCGGGCCATCTGGCTCGAGGCCGATCGCATGCGTTCACTCGACGTGAGCGCCGAGAACCTCAAGAACCAGCAGAACGTGGTCAGCGAAGAGGTGCGGGTCAACGTGCTGAACCAGCCGCACGGCGGGTTCGAGTGGCTCGACATCTGGGAACGCGCCAATACCAACTGGCACAACGCACACAATTTCTACGGCGACCTCAAGGAGTTGGAGGCGGCGACTCTCGAAGATGTGCGCAGCTTCTTCAAGACCTATTACGCTCCCAACAATGCCGTCTTGGTGGTGGTCGGTGATACCACGGCCGCCGAGGTGAAGCGGCTCGCCGAAAAACACTTCGGATCGATTCCCCGGCAGCCGCTGCCGCCACCGGCCGATGTGTCCGAGCCGGCGCAAACGGCGATGCGCCACTTCGTGCGCGACGACAAGCTGGCGCGTACGCCGGCGCTGGCGGCGGCGTGGCACCTGCCGGCGCGAATGTCGAAAGACTTTTTCGCGCTGAGCGTGCTCGACCCGCTGCTCAACAGCGACGACAGCGCGCGCATGTACCGCAAGCTGGTGCGCGACGATCGACTGGCGATGGCCTCGCAGGGCGGCTTCAATTTCCTGGGCACCAACTGGGACATGAAGGGGCCCATGCTCTACACCATGCGCGTCGACTACCTCAATGACAAGACCGCCGAACAGGTGCTGGCATCGATCGAGACCGTGCTGGCCGAGGTGCGCGAGAAGGGCGTGACGGCGGCTGAATTACAGCAGGCCAAGGTCGCCATTCGCTCGGCTTTTCTCGATGACCTCGAGAGTGGCGGCATGCCGCGCTTCGGCCGCGCAAACCTGCTTGCTGCCTTCGCCCTGTTCGACGACGACCCGGGTCGCATCAACACCATCCTGGCGGAACTGGAGAAGGTGACTGCGGATGACGTGAAGGCGGCGGCCGGCCGCTGGCTGGTGCCAACCAATCGCACTTCGATCGACAGCCGCCCCGCAGCAAAGCCCGCGCAGGGAGGTGCTCGATGATTCGCCATTTCAGCTGTGCGGCGGCTGCGGTCCTCGCCAGCCTTGTTGTCTCATCGGCAACGGCGTGGAGCCAGGCCTTGCCGAAGCCCGAAGTCGGGCCCGAGAAGGCGTTCGCGCCGCCTCCACGCGTGGAACGCACGCTCGCCAACGGCTTGCACGTGGTTGCCGTTCGCTACGCCACCGTGCCGAAGATCAGCGCGATCCTCACGGTGCGCGCCGGTCTCGCCCTCGATCCCGCGGGAAAAGCCGGTCTCGCCCAGTTTGTCGCGGATGCGGCACAGGAAGGCACGGCCACGCGCTCCAGCGAGCAATTGAAACGCGACGTCTTTGCCATGGGCGCGACGCTGTCGGGCGCCGCCGGCCAGGATGCCACGACCTTCCAGATGCGCGGCCTGTCGGAATCGATGCCGCTCATGCTGGGCCTGCTGGCCGACGTCGTGCGCAATCCGGTATTCCCGCAAGCCGAGGTTGACCTGCTTAAGTCCAACAGCGCCCAGCAACTGCAGGCGCAGCTCGCCTCGCCACAGGCGGTCTCGAACCGGCTCTTCCGCCAGTCGCTGTTTGGAGAACACCCGTACGCGCGGACCGGGCCGACCCTGGAAAGCCTGCCGGCCATCGATCGAACGGCGATCGCCGCGTATCACACGACTTACTACCGGCCCAACAATGCGTTCCTGGTGTTGATTGGCGACGCGGCTCCCGAGGCGGTGTTTGCCGCTGCCGAACAGGCGTTTGGCACCTGGACGCGCGCCGCCGTGCCCGAAGCGAAGGCGCCGGTCATGCCCGTGGTCAAGGGCCGCCGGTTGGTCTTCGTGCAGCGGCCGAACAGTGTGCAGTCATCGATCTCGGTTGGCAATTTTGCGAGCCGCCGCGACGATGCCCGGTGGTACACGCTGCAGTTGACGAACCAGATCTTCGGGGCGGCGTTCGACTCACGGCTGGTGCGCAACATCCGCGAGGAAAAGGGTTATACCTATTCACCGCAGTCCCAGTTCCAGGCCATGGCCGAGGGCGGGTTCTACCGCGCCGCGGCCGATGTGCGAAACGAAGTGACCGGCGCCACGCTGAAGGAAATCTACGCCGAGATCGACAAACTGCGCGCGGGCGGACCGGCGACCGAGGAACTCGCCGACGCCAAGCAATATTCACGCGGCCTGTTCCTGATCCAGAACGCCACCCAGTCCGGATTTGCCAACACCATCAACACCGTGAATACCTTTGCCCTGCCCAAGGACTATCCGGAAACCTTTCAGCGGCAGATCTCCCAACCCTCGCTCGAGGCGATCAAGACCGGCGCCGGCATGCTGTTGGGATCCGAAGATTCGGTCGTCGTGATCGTCGGCGACTACGCGAAGGTGAAAGACCAGTTGGGCGCCTTCGCGAACATCACGTTCGTGGATCTTTCTGGGAAGCCGATTCCCGAACCGAAGTAGCGATCAACGGTCGTCAGCGCGAATGGGAAGTTACTTCGCCGGCCGCGCGATGGCGCCGCTGCAGGTGGCAAGCAGCTAGGCGGCGAGCTTGCCGAGAGCGACGCGAATGGACTCGGCGGTCGCGCGGAAATGCGAGCCGTGCCACACGACGCTGCCATGATCGATCAACAACGCCTGCGGCGATTCGTGACGGATGTGAAACCGCTGCGCGATGGCGAGCGACAGAGTCCGGCTCGCTCGCACGGGTACCACGAAGAACTCGGCCGATGGCGAATCCGCCGACAACCACTCGGTGATCGACTCAAACGCCTGCGCGCTGATCCCGCAGGTCGGACTGTGCTTGAAGATCACGACCGGAACGGCAGACGAGCGGGCCAGGGCGGCCTCAAGCTCTTCAGCGGTAGACAACGTCAGCAGTGGGGTCGTCATCACGGTCGATCCCAGTCTACCCCGTGAAGTAGATCCTACCGGGTGCTGATGCGGTAGAGCTTGGTTTGCGTGCGCATGAACAAGGCGTTGGGCGCCAACGCAGGCGAGGCCAGGCTCATCTCATCGAGGCTGTTGCGGGCCAGCTCAACGTACTTGTCGCCGGCCTCGATCACGATGGTATGGCCGTCTTCGCTCAGCAGGTAAACCTTGCCGTCTGATGCCCACGGCGATGCCGAGAAGGTGTTGCCCGATCCTCCGGCGCGCGCCTTGTAGATCTCCTTGCCGGTGGCAGCATCGAACACCGTGAGAATGCCATTGTCGTTCACCACATACATGCGGCCGCGATAGACCAGCGGAGATGGCGTATAGGCGGAGGCTCGAGGGTGATGCCAGGCGACAAACGCATTCGACTCTTCGCCCTTCGCCAGGGTGATGTCGCCGCTGGCACCGGGCCGCACCGCAAACACCGGCCGGTTGTTCTCGCCCTGCGATCCGGTGGCAAGGTAGAGCAGACCGTTCGCCGCGACGGGGCTCGGTGTGGACTGGCCGGTCAGGCCGCGCAACCGCCACAATTCCTTGCCGGAATCCAGTGCGTAGCCCACTGCGTGCTGGCGGCCAATGACGACGAGCTCGGTGCGCAGAGGGTGCTGCCAGATGAACGGGGTTGACCAGCCGGAGGTCAGCTGGCCGGCCGGCAGATCGCGGTTCACTTTCCACGCCGGCTTGCCGGTCCTGGCATCGACGGCCGCAACAAACGACTGGCCGTTGTTGTCGTTGAGCACGAAGACGCGGCCATCGTGCACCACCGGCGACGAGGCGGTACCGAAGTCGAGATACATCGGCTGCGGATCAAAGCGGGCGTTCCAGAGCGGATTGCCGTCGAGGCTGAACGCGAACAGACCGACGTTGCCGAAGTAGGCATAGAGCCGCTCCCCGTCGGTGGCAGGCGTCTCGGACGCGTAGGTGTTCTTGCGATGACGGCCACCAAAGGGTGCGCCTTTATGCGCTTCGCGCTCCCAGCGCAACTTGCCGGTCGCCGCGTCGAAGGCGTAGACCATGTAGCGGATGTCTCCGCTTTCGGCCGTCAGCTCGATGTCGCGCGACACCACTTTCTTGGTGACCTCGTCGTCCGACAACCCCTGCTTGGTCAGCTCCGCCGCGTAGTCGTTGCCGAAAATGCCGGTCGACGGCGCCTTGAACGAACCGGGACTGATGGCCGAGGTGACAAACACCAGGTTGTCCCAGGCGACGGGCGACGACCAGCCGCGTCCCTTCACGTCGACGCTCCACGCGACGTTGCTGCTTGCCGACCATGCGGTGGGCAACTTCGCGGCGTCCAGAATACCGGCGCCGGATGGTCCGCGAAACTGGGGCCAGGCCACGTCGGGCGCCCGCCGGGCCTGCACGGTGGCAAGCGTGGCGAGGGCCATGGCAGCCGCGAGAATTGCTGAACGTCGCATCTGGGAAAGCTAGCACACGCAGGCGCCGTGGTCTGAGTTTCGTGACGGGCTGGGGAGACCAGCGTCGCGCCCCCAAGCCGCTGTAAGATCACCCCCATGGCGGCAGAGGTAAAACCAAAGGGCGGACTGGAAGACGTGGTGGCGACCTCGTCGCGCATCTGTTTTCTGGACGGCGATCGCGGCGTGTTGGCCTATTGTGGGCACGACATTCACGACCTGGCGCGGCACGCCACGTTTGAGGAGACCTGCTACCTGCTGTGGCATGGCCGCCTGCCCAACCGCGCGGAGTTAGGCGACCTGCAATCGCAACTGGCCGCGGCGCGGCCGCTGCCCGAGGCGATCATCCGCCTGATGAACATGCTGCCGCCGTCGGACGGCATGGACGCGCTGCGAACGCTGACCTCGGCGCTCGGCCACTACGACCCGGATGCGCACGACAACTCGCCGGCGGCGGCGTATCGCAAGGCGGTCCGCCTGACCGGCCAGATCGCGAGCCTGGTGGCCACCTGGGGCCGCATGCAGCAGGGCGGCGGACCGATTGCGCCGGATCCGGTGATGGGACACGCCGCCAACTTTCTCTACATGCTGTTCGGCACCCGGCCCAACGCGACCTCGATCCGCGCCATGGACATCGCGCTGACGTTGCATGCCGACCACGAACTGAATGCCTCGACCTTTGCCGCCCGCGTCGCCGCGGCGACGCTGACCGATATTCACTCGGCGGTCGTCGCCGGCATCGGCACGCTGAAGGGCCCGCTCCACGGCGGCGCCAATGCCGAGGTGATGAAGCTCTTGATCGAGATCGGCCAGGATGCTCCCGGCGACCGCATTGATGCCGTGATCAAGGGCAAGCTCGCGCGCAAGGAGAAGATTTCCGGCTTCGGTCATCGCGTCTACAACACCGAAGATCCGCGCGCCACCCACCTGCGGCAAATGTCGAAAGAACTGGGGCAGAAGGCCGGCAACACGAAATGGTTCGAGATGAGCGAGCGCATTGAAGCGCTCATCAGGGCCGAAAAGAAGCTG
>JANMUX010000093.1:0-28287 GCA_031392125.1 Acidobacteriota bacterium
GCGAAGGCCAGGGATGCGCTGGCGCTGGTCCAGGTTTGGCGCAGTGCGCCATCGACCAATTACGGACTGTTGCTGAACGGCGATGCGACCAAGGGCGACTCTCGGTATCGAGTGTTTGCCAGCATGGAGAACGCATCGGTCGCGCAGCGGCCGTCACTGCAGATTGTCTACACGGTGTCCGGAACACCCGGAGACACCACACCGCCCGCAGTGTCGATGACTGCCCCAGCCAACAGCGCGACGGTCTCGGGCCCGAGTGTCACCGTTTCGGCGACCGCAACAGACGCGGTCGGCGTCGCCGGTGTCCAGTTCCGGCTGGATGGCGCAAACCTTGGTGCCGAGGACACGACCGCTCCTTATTCGCTCGTCTGGAACTCGACGACGGCGTTGAACGGCAGCCACGTCCTGACGGCGGTCGCACGAGACGCCGCTGGCAACTCGGCGACCTCTTCGGCCATCACGGTGAGCGTCAGCAACAACAGCAACCGGGCACCGACCCTGACGCAGCCCGCGAACCAAACCAGCCCAGAAGGTAGCGCGGCATCGGTCGCTCTCGTCGGCGCGGATCCTGATGGCAACCCGCTGACTTTCTCGGCGACCGGTTTACCGCCAGGAATGTCGATCGCTCCGGTCAGCGGTCTGATTTCGGGCACTCCGACGTTCACGAGCGCCGGCACCTACTCGATCAACGCCACCGTGTCAGACGGTGCGCTGTCGCAAAGCCGCACCTTCTCGTGGACCGTGATCAACACCAACCGGGCGCCGGTAGTGGTCCAACCCGCGAACCAAACCAGCGCAGCAGGCAGCGTCGTCTCTCTGCAGTTGTCTGCGAGTGACCCTGATGGCACGGCAGTGACTTATCAGGCCACCGGCCTGCCCGCAGCCTTGGCGATCAACCCGTCGACCGGATTGATCAGCGGCACTGTGGCCGCCAGCAGCGGCGGCGTCTACACCGTCACCGTGTCGGCGTCGGATGGTGCGCTTGCCGGCACTCGGACCTTCACGTGGTCGGTCGGTGACACGGACGCACCAGTGAGGGGCGACTTCGATGGCGACGGACGTGGCGATCCCGCCACCTATCGAGCAGTAACGGGCGAGTGGCGGCTCTGGCCCTCCGCCAACAACTTCGTCGCCGCTGCTCCGATTCGGTGGGGAATCAGTACAGACATTCCAGTTCCGGCCGACTATGACGGCGATCGTCGCACTGACATCGCAGTCTATCGCCCGTCTTCGGGAGTGTGGTACGTGCTGTTGTCCACCACGAACATGCAGTCGAGCCTCGAGATTCCGTGGGGTAATGCCTCCGACCGTCCTCTCCCATTGGATTACGACAACGATGGCCGCGCCGACCTGGCCTTGCCCAGGTTCGGAGGTTTTGAGATTCTTCTGTCGAGCACGAATTACTCGAGCAGCATCACCATCAGGTAAGCCACGGTGGCCGCGGGATCCGATGAGGACCCGCGGTCACTGTCCGTTATCCCTCAGAAAGTCATCCGCACGTGCAGCTGAGCTGGCTGGCGTGATTGCACTTGCCCCCCCACACCAACCGTGGCACGCTTCAGCTCGGATATCACCCCGCCTGGGGACACATGACAAAGAGAAAGCCGGCGCGCTCCAAGCCGGCGTCGCCCAGCGCAGCCAACCCGGTTGAATGGGCCGGCGTTCGGACCAGCCGCGTCAGTTTGGCGGCCGGTGCGACGATCTTCGTTCAAGGCGAACCCGCCACCAGCGTCCTGTTTGTCGATGACGGTGCCGTCCGGCTGTCGGTGCTGTCGCATGCGGGCAAAGAAGCGGTGATCGCGGTTCTTGAGGCGGGATCGTTCTTCGGTGAGGGCTCGCTGGTCGGCCAGAACTTCCGCATGGCAACCGCCACCGCGATGACGCCGTCGCAGATCGTGGTCGTCAAGAAACCGGAGATGGTCAGGCAGCTGCACGCGCGGCCCGACTTCGCCGACTATTTCCTCCGGCACATGCTGACCCGCAACATCCGGATCGAAGAAGACCTGATCGATCAGCTGTTCAACTCCAGTGAGAAGCGGCTGGCGCGCACGCTGCTGCTGCTCGCGCGCTTCGGCGAGCCCGAGGCCTCGCATCGCGCGCTGCCCAGGTTGTCGCAGGAAATGCTGGCCGAGATGGTGGGGACGACGCGGTCGCGCGTCAACTTCTTCATGAACAAGTTTCGCAAGCTCGGCTTCATCGAATATAACGGTGTCCTCAAGATCAACAACTCTCTCCTCAGCGTCGTCTTGCGCGACTGACGCGCTCCTCCCGCTTCACGCAGCCCTGTGCCGTTTGACACAGCGGCGCTACCCGTCAAATCGATAGACTCTAATTTAGTAAGTCGCCGGTAAGAGGAGAGTGTTTGTGCACAACGACAACGCCTTGAAGGCTGAAGCCGCCCGCAGCCATGCCGAGGGGGCCCGGCAGTTGGCCGAGCAGGAGCGCGAGATGCGCGACCAGCGTCGCGACGCACTGGAACTGATCAGGCAGGCCCAGGAGCAACAGCGCGAAACGGCAGAGACCGCTCGTGCCGCAGGGGAAGGGGCGCGTCTCCAGGCCGAGATCGCACGTGACGCGGCGATGGAGTCGGTCAGGACCACGGCCGAGACAATGAAGACCACGCTGGATCAAATGGCGATCGTCGAGGAGTTGCGCCGGACCCTCAGGGAGATCCGCGAGCCGAAGGTAGGCTCCAGCTAGGCGCCCTGATCGAATCGCACGATCAGCACCGTGATGTTGTCGAGGCCTCCGGCCGCGAGTGCCTGGGCCAACAGGCGCCGGGCTGCCGATTCCGGTTCGGGCTCCTCACCCAAGGTCGCCAAAATCTCATCCGGCGTCACCATTTCGGTCAGCCCATCCGAACAGAGCAGTAAACGATCGCCCGCGCCCACCGCAAACGCACGCGCTTGCACCTTGACGCCGGCCTGCGGGCCGCCGACCACGTTGGTAATGACATGTCGCAGGGGATGAGCGGCGACTTCGTCCTCGCGGACCGACCCCGTGCGCACCAACTCCGCGACCAGCGTGTGGTCTTGTGTCAGCTGATGTAGTTCGCCTCGGCGATGCAGGTACGCCCGGCTGTCACCAGCGTGAACCAGGCAGACCTGGGTGTTGAGATGGAAGGCCATGGTCACTGTGGTGCCCATGCCCTTGAGCTCTGGATGCTCGGCAGCCTCTTCCAGGATTCGCGAATCGGCTCCCTTGACTGCGGTCTGGAACTGTTCGAGTACCTTCTGCGCGCCGCCGTCATCGGCATTGAAGAACCATCGAAAAGTATTGAGCGTAAAGTGCTCGATGGCGGCCACGGCGATGGCGCTCGCGCGCTCGCCCGCGTTATGGCCCCCCATACCATCGGCGACCAGAAACAAGTGAGCGCGTTCCTCGGCCACCTGCACCTTCGGTTCGGGCAAGCTGGTTTGCCACACCCGCATGGCCTTGCTCAGTTCGGTGATCACGAACTGATCTTCGTTGGTCTCGCGTACCGCACCGCGATCGGTGATGCCGAAGGTCTTGACGGTCAGGGTGGGCGGCTCGACGGCAATCACGGGCTCGTTGTTCATCATGGGTTGATCCTGTCCCGCACGTTATCTCATTCGGCCGGGCCACGGTGCCAACCAACCAGCCGACACGACCATCTGTTTATCGCGCATCCCGCGCGCCAGATCAACGCGGAGCGTACCGCCCTTGCCAGGAAGAGCCACGCGCAGGCCGACGCCAACGTCGGTATGGGTGGCGGCGGCCGCGGCCGAACCGAGACGGTGCCATGCCCGAGCGGTGTCGGCGAAGATAGCGAGCTGAAGGGTGCCCGCTACCAGCATCGGCAGAGGATGCCGATACTCGAGTGTCCCGTGGACGAGCCGGCGGCCAAAAATGTCTCCGGTAACCACTCCGTCCTCGAGCAGCGGATGGGCGCGCAACAACGGCTCGCGGGAGTGTCCCGTGCCGGCACCCGGCCAAAGATCGAGCGGGGCCTGGGCCGAGGCGATCGCATACCCGGCCACGGCCGACCATTGCGGTTTCGCGCGATCCGCGGTTGACCGCCACGCCGAGGCCCCGCCGCCTGCCGTAAACCGCTGGCCGCTACCCATTGGCATCCAGGCGCCAACCTCGATGGCCAGTGACACGCGATCCTCAAGGAGCCGGAGGTCGAGGACCCCGTCGGTTGACATGTGGCTGTCGTCGGCCCAGCGGTCGAACCCGACACCGGTGCTCCAACGCACCCGGCCCGATGCCCAATCGGCCACCCGCAACCCCGCGTGTCGACGCTCGGTCCGCAGCGTCGTGGGTGCGAGGTAGGTCTGCTGTTCCCACGACCCTTCCACCGACGTGATTCCGGGCAACCAGGACACGGCCGGCACGGCCAAGGACACGGCGAGGCGTGGGCGGTCTGCCGACCATCGCCACGCGGCAGTGAGCAACTCGCCGCTTCTGGTTGGTGCGGCAGCCTCCACGCGAATCTCATTCTGCAAGACCGCGCGCGCCGCCGCCGCGACGATTGGTGTCACGCCCCGCGGCACGGTCGGGCGCTCGACCACGGCGGCCTCGATCTCGACGCGGCCGCCCGCGAGCGGACGAAATTGCACGCGCGTTGCCGCGGCGCTTGGCAGTTCATCAAGTCGCCTCGCAGCTCGACTCAGTCGTCCCGGCGTGAGGAGCAGCTCAGGCGGCAGATTCATCAGCGCGGCGACCACGGGATGCCGAGTACGCCGGACACCTTGCACCTTCACCAGGTCCACCGTCGGACGCTCCATCTGGTTCCACGCCCGCAAGGCAAGACCGGGCTCGTCGTTCAGGAAGCGGCTGGTCGCGAGCAGGTCCCATCCTGCGAGATCGCCCGGCTCCAGCACCGCTGCCTGTTGCGCGAACGAAGCCGCTTCGGCCCATCGCGATTGCAGGAACCGCAGCCCGGCGAGCTCGCGCCACGCCGCGGGAGCGCCCGGGCATAGTTGCGTGGCGGTGAGCAGGCCTGTCTCCGCCGCGCCCGTGCTGCCTGAACGCGCCAGGTCCACCATGTTCTGAATCAAGGGGCCGCAGGCCCCGGTAGCTGTCGTCGGCCGGGGTTCACTCAACGGCCGCGACCATGGCCCCAGATTTTCGCCGGGGAGGACCAGCAGCGCCCAACGTCCGGCCGCTTCCCACGCACGATTGAAGTCGGCCATCGCCATGACCGTGAACGGCGCGTTTGCCGGATCGTGCGCGATCACCTGCGCCGCGGTCCATCCCACGATGACGATGTAGTGATAGCGATTGGGCGCCACCTGGATCAAGGCGACTACGGGTCGTCCCTGGTCAACCTGGGCGCGAATCCATTCGCCGCTTGCGCCGGTGCCTTGAGGGTAAGCGTGCCACCCGCGTTGGCTCACGGCCGCGGTCAACACATCGGTGCGGATGCCGGCCGCGGTGCGGTCGACGAGCGGTGCGAAGTCTTCAGCATGAACCTGTGGGTCGCCCCAGTACCGAAGCACCATGGCGATGGCCGCACCGCCGCAGAGGTCCTCGGTCTGCGGCAGGTACGGCACATCGAGTAAGCGCTGGCTCCCGATCTGCTCTGAGGTGGCGGCCACGGCCACCGCCTCGGTTAGCAGGATGGCGGCCGCCAACACGACAGCTGCAGCGGCTCGGGCCATGTCAGACGTTATCGTGCCTAGTTCGCCAGCAGGATCACGATGATCAAGACCAGCAGCAAGGTGGTCGTCGAGATCACCAGCGTGCTGGCGCCACCAGCGAGGGCGCTGGCTTCAACTGCGCCGGCGTGCTGCGCGAGCGCGTTCAAGTCGGCCGTGTTCAACGTCGCAACTGCGGAATTCGCCTGCTGGACACTGAGACCGAAGCGCGCAGCGACCTCGCGTGCATCGGAGCGATCGAGCACTCGGCGGATCAAGTCGCGCTGGGCGGTTTCGGCTTCGGCCTTCTGCGTCAGCGCCTGGTTCAATGCCACGGCATCGACCACGCGGGTCTGTTGAGCAAACGCCTGGGTTGAGCTGAGAAGTACCGGAAGTAGGAAGAGCGTGACGACTTTTCTTGAGATCAGCATGCGAAATCCTCCAGCTCTGGAGGATGCAGGAATCAGGCCAGCGATGCTGTCTAATTCAGGACATCCGGCCTGGTTAGCCCTTGATGACATAGCCCTTCTTCGCGAGCACTACTCGCACCCGCTCTCGCAGGTCGCCCTGGATCTCGACGGTGTCGTCGCGAACCGCGCCACCCGTGCCGCAGGCGCGTTTAAGCTCGCCACACAGCTGCTTGAGAAATTCGGCGTTGCGCGGCAGATCGTAGACGACGGTCACGGACTTGCCCCCGCGTCCAGCTTTCTCGAGCCGCAGCTTCGCGACGACGCGTGGCGGCACCGCTTGCTCGCCGCTGGCCTTGTTCTTACTGCACTGGCAGTTGCCGACCGGCCAGCCACACTTCGGGCAGGTGAGGTTCTTGTCGGTTGAGTAGACCAGACGCGCCATGGATTTCGTGAACTGGGCGATCTTGGGACTTCGCGACTTGCGGTCACGCGATCGAGATCACCAGGCCGCCCGTCAGCGGCGGACGACTTACTTGATGAAAGTGAACTTGGCCGAGCCGCTGGCCGTGCCCGAGAAGGGCCACAGGGAAGCGGTGCTGCGCGGGCGCGCATCGGCGCGAACCAGGACGTAGTATTCGCGGTTGGCCTCGAGCACCTTGGTGTCGAACAGCGGGAGGCGATCGAAGTGGGTGACCATCTGCGCCACCTGGGCGGGATCTTCCACGACGAACGATTCTTCCACGCGGCCATCAAGGGACTGCGAAATGGTGTGACGACGAGTCAAGTTGTCGAAATCAACGCTGGTGGACACGACCACGGATGCCACGGTCCGATCGACCCACGCCGGCACCTTGAGCTTCAGTTCAACGGTATACGTGAATACAGTGCGCAGTCCGCTCTGCACCACGGCCTTCATTTCGTCCGTCAGTCCACCGTCGAGGGCGAAGGTGACCAGTACCTGTCCGTCGCGAATCAGCGGGCGCACGCGCAGGGTTTCTGGGGCTTGGGCTGCCGCGGGGGCTGCCGATACCACCAGTAAGCTGAGCAGGCAAAGTGCTCTCGTGAAATTTCGGACGTAGTAAGGACGAGCTGGGTTCATTGAGCTAAATCGAAGATTGGGCAGACTTTAACACAGGAATAGGCCAATTGGGACTGATATGATCTGGGTCAGTTCCAATTCCTGATGAAACTCCGTCTATTTTCGCTGATCGCAGCCGTTGGCGCCAGCACTTTGCTGGCACCCACCGGATCTGCACAGGAATTGCCCTACCAGATCTTCGAGCGATACCTCGAACCGCTGGCCGCGCAGATCGGCATGCCCGGCATGTCGGCCGTGATCGTCCGCAACAACCGGATCGAATGGGAAAAGGGCTACGGCCACGCCGACGTCGAGAACAAGGTCGCAGCCGCCCCCGACACCCTCTATCCGATCGGCGGCGTGACGCAGGCCATGACTGCCGTCTTGCTCGGGGTGTGTACTGACCGGCACTTGCTGGAGGTCGATACCGGCATTCGCACGTTCGTGCCGACGTTTCCCGAGGATGCCTCGGTTCGTCACGTCATGGCGCACGCCTCCCAGGGCCGCTTCAATTACGACGCCGCTCGTTACACGGCCCTCACGCCGGTGGTCGAGAAATGCACCGGGCAGCCGTACCGCGTCGCCATGGCCGAAGAGATTCTGCAGAAACTGGCGATGACCTCGTCGGTCCCCGGCCTCGACCTTGGCCAACCCAACGGACAGGCGGCGCGCGACTTGTTTGACGCGGCCCGCATCACTCATTACCGGAGCCAGTTGACGAGGCTCGCCAAGCCGTACCGGATCGATCGTAACGGCACGGCTGTGTTATCTGAATACCCGTCGTACGGACTCGACGCAGCGGGTGGCATGGTGTCGACGGCGCGCGATCTGGCCCGGTTCGAATGGGAACTGGATGACGACAACGGCGTGCCCCTCAGCCGCAGCACGCTGACCAAGATGTGGACGCCGTTCACGTTCGATGGCGTGGCGAACCTGCCAACTGGGTTGGGCTGGTTCGTCCAGACCTCGTCGCGAGAGCAGCTGGTGTGGACCTTTGGTCACATTCCCGATGCCGCATCAGCCTTGATCCTCAAGATGCCGTCGAAGCGGCTGACCCTGGTGCTGCTGGCCAACAGCGGGGGCCTGGCCGCCGGGTACAACCTGGAACAAGGCGACATCGCCAACTCACCGTTTGTGAAGATCTTCCTGCGCCTCTTCATCTAAACTGCCGACTGCCGCCAGATGCCGCCGTCTGCCTACCGTCGCGCGACGTTCTTGTGCCTGGTATTTTTTTGCGTGGCCACGCCGGCGCAGGCTCAGGAACTGTTCGCCGCGCCGTACCTGGGGCTGAAGTTTGGCGGCGGCACCTCGATCGTCGATCTGGAACTGGCGGCGGGGAAGAAGACCGTCACGTTGGGCGGCTCGGTCGTCATGCTCGGCGCCGGCGTTCTGGGTTACGAGGCTGACTTCGGCTATCTGCCCAGCTACTTCGAAAACGATTCCAGCCAGCCGTTGGTCAAGCCCGGGAGCTACGTGATCGACCTGTCTGGCGGTGTCATCGTCGCCCTTCCGGATCGCGTCACCCGGGGCGGCCTGCGGCCCTACGTGGCACTGGGCGCCGGGCTGATCAACGCCCAGGCCGCCGACATCCTGCAGATTTTCCAGGTCCGGCGCACGGTGCCGGCGTTCAAGATCGGCGTCGGCGCGCAGGCCTTGCTGCTGACCAACAATGTCGGCATTCGCTTCGACCTGCGCCACGTGCGCAGCTTCACGGGCGACGATGGGTCGCTGGCCCGGGTAGGCCGGCGCATCAGCTACTCGCGGCTGACCGTGGGCCTGTTGCTCCGGCTGTAGTTACGCCCGGCCGGCGAACTCGCGCGTTTCGGTGTGCACCTTCACGCGCTCACCTTCCTTGATGAATAGCGGCACCTGAATCTCCATGCCGGTCTCGAGCACCGCCGGCTTGGTCACGCTGCCGCTCGCGGTGTTGCCGCGCACGCCCATTTCGGTCGACGTCACCTTCAGCTCCACGTGCGGCGGAAAGACAATGCCGATCGGTTGGCCGTTGTAGCGATGAATCTGCACTTCGACGTTGTCGACCAGCAGGCCGCGATCTTCGCCGAGAATGTCGCTGCCGAGCGTGAGTGTCTCGAACGACTCCTGGTCCATGAAGTGGAAGCCGTCGGCGTCGGCATATGAGAAAGTCGCTGACGACATTACCAGGTCGGGTTCAGCAAACCGGTCACCGGCCTTGAAGGTCTTGTCGAAGACCGCGCGAGTAATCAGGTTGCGCATCTTCAGCCGTACCAGCGTCTGGCCGCCGCGCGCCGTCGGCTTCGAGACTTCCACGTCCAGGCAGTGATAGGGGGCGTTCTCGTATTCGAAGTACGCCTTGCGCTTGATCTCGATCGCTTCAATCAGTGCGGCCATCTCAGCATTGTATCAAGCGGTTAGGGTGCCAAGGGTGCCAAAGGTGCCAAGATGGGGCATGGACTTAATTCGCATTCGCTACTGCGAGGCTTGAAACTACCTGCCGCGCGCCTCCCGTGTGGCGGCGCTCATCAAGCAGGAGTTCGGCCTCGACGCGACCCTCGAGGTTGGTGGCCGCGGCGAGCTCAGCGTGTGGGTGAATGAGCGCAAGGTCGCTAGCAAGGATTACAGGGGATTTCCCGCCGACGCGCAGTTGATGGCGACGGTGCGCGAAGCCCTCACCGCCCAGCCGTAACGCGCCGCGGGCACGGCGTTGCTGCCAACCGTGTCATGCACCCCGACGGGCCGAGGAACACCGGGCTCAGGCGTCTGTCAGTTACTTGGCGTCGGCCTTCGTTGCCACCGCGTGTTCTTCCGCCTTAATCTCGACCCGCTCGCGCTTGATGTCGAGTCGCAAGCGCCCGAACAGGCTCATATACACGTTGGCCACCCACACGAGCGTGAACCACCCGATGATGGCTCCCCGCCAGCCCGGTATCAGCAGGCCGAAACCGCTGAGCCACACGACGGCCGCCGCAATGTAGTGGCTGAAGCAGTACTCGCAGGTGAACAGGTAGAAAAACTTTCGCGCGTACAGGGTCGCACAGCTCTGGCTCCTGCCGACGCAGTAGTCGCGGAGCTCCGCGAAGAGCTCTTCGTGCGTCACCGTCCAGGCAATACATGCGACTGGAGCAGCGAGCACGAAGAGCCAAATGAGCTGCTGGCTCACTTCCGGCACGAGATCAGGCCTTTGGAATAGTCAAAACCTGGCCCGGCTTGATCTTGTCGGGGTCGGTCAAGATCGATTTGTTGGCGTCGAAAATTTTCATGTAAGCGTTGGCGTCGCCCAACTCTTGCTTGGCGATCTTGCTCAACGTGTCGCCGGCCTTCACCGTGTACGTGCCTGCGCCGGCCGCAGCTGGCTTGGCATTGGGGTCGATGGTGACATCGGCGACCACGTCGTTGCGCCAGTCGGGGACGGTCTTGATGGCATCCCAGATCTTGTTGACCTCGTCCTGGCTCTGGACCTGGCCCTTGAAGTAGAGCTTGCCGTCGCGCTCTTCGGCAGCGCCGGCCATGCGGAAGCCCTTGGCGATCTGGATGGCGTGGTTGTATTTGTCTCGTAAGTTCATGTCGTGGAATCCTCCGTCCCAACCATTGCAAGTTGCGTGCTCAAGGGCCTGCATCTTGCAATTGAGCCGCCGAGGACCTTATGCACGCCCGATATGCCGCCGCCCTTGTGACGCTTTTTTGCCTCCTGGCCAGCTCCACGACCTCAGCGCAGTATTTCGGGCGCAATAAAGTTCAATACGAGAAATTCGACTTCAAGGTGCTGACAACAGAGCACTTCGACATCTACTTCTATCCGGAGGAAGAAGCGGCGGTCCGGCTGGCGGCGCAGATGGCCGAACGCTGGTACGCGCGGTTGTCCAAGCTGCTCAATCACCAGCTGAACGGTCGCCAACCACTCATCCTGTATGCCGCGCATCCACATTTTCAGCAGACCAATATCCTGTCTGGCGAGATTGGCGAGGGCACCGGCGGCGTCACAGAGAGCGGCAAGCGTCGCGTGATTCTGCCGTTCGCGGGTGGACTTGCCGAAACCGACCACGTGCTGGGCCACGAACTGGTCCACGCTTTCCAGTACGACCTCGCTGCGCAGACCGACCTGCAGGGACGGCCGACAGGCCCGGGGCTGCAGGCGTTGCCGCTGTGGTTTATCGAAGGTATGGCGGAATATCTGTCGATTGGACCGGTTGACGCGAACACCGCCATGTGGGTGCGCGAGGCGTCGTTCCGCAACGCCATGCCGAGCGTGGATCGGCTGGCCGATCCCGATTTCTTTCCATATCGATACGGGCACGCGTTCTGGGCGTATGTCGCCGGGCGCTGGGGCGACCGGGTGGTAGGCGAGATGTTGCGCGCGACCGGTCCCGAGGGCAACATCGACGCCGCGATCAGCCTGGTGCTGGGCATCGACAAGGAAACCCTGACCACCGAGTGGCACGAGGCAACGCGTCAAGCGTTTGCCGCCACGTTCGAGACCACCAGTAAGCCCGACGCCTTTGGCCGCGCGATCGTCAGCCGCGACACCGGCGGCGGCGACCTGAACTTGTCGCCGTCGCTCAGCCCCGATGGCCGTCGCGTGGTCTTCCTGTCCGAGCGGTCACTGTTCTCCATCGACATGTACGTGGCCGATGTGGCGACCGGCAAGATTGGCCGCAAGCTGGTCGCGACGACCGGCGATCCGCATTTCGACAGCCTGCAGTTCCTGAGCTCGGCGGGCGACTGGGCGCCCGACAACCGGCGGTTTGTGTTCGCCGCCCTCAGCGCCGGCCAGCCGGTGCTGACGATGGTCGACGCCGACAGCGGCAAGCGCCTGCGCGAGCAGAAGTTCGCCGAGCTGGGTGAGATCTACAATCCGGCGTGGTCGCCCGACGGCAAGCAGATCGCCTTTTCGGCGTTGAAGGGGGGCGTACTGGATTTGTTCTTGTTCGACCTCGACAGCAGCACGCTGCAACAGCTGACCAACGACCCTTTCGCTGACCTCGATCCCGAGTGGTCGCCCAACGGCCGCGAACTGGTCTGGGTCACCGATCGCTTCTCGTCGTCGCTCGACACCCTGGCGTTCGGGAACTACCGCATCGGCGCCATGGTCGTGAACGGCCGGGAGGTGCGGGCCTTCGCGGGATTCCCGCAGGGCCGCAACACCAATCCTGAGTTTGCTGCCGACGGCACGCTCTACTTTGTCGCGACCCCCGACGGCATTCCCAATGTCTATCGCGTGTCCGCCACTGGCGCGGCGGTTCGGGTCACCAACGTGCGGTCCGGCATTGCCGGCATCACGCCGCTGACGCCCGCAATGTCGGTGGCTTCGGCGGCGTCCGCGCTGGTCTTCACGGTCTTCGAGAACGACCAGTACAACATCTATGCCAGCGATACCTCGCGACCGGCGACCATTGGCGCGCTGGCCTCTGAGCCTGGCAACAACGCCGTGCTGCCGCCGAGCGGGCGCCGTGCGGATGAAGTAGCCGAGGCACTGCAAAGCGCCACCGGCGGACTGCAGCCGCCAGCCACGCAGCCGGCCGACGACTACCGCTCGAAGTTGATGCTTGACGCGATCGGCCAGCCGACTGGCGGCGTCGGCGTGGATCAATTCGGCGCGTTCGCCGCCGGTGGCATCTCGTTCCTGTTCAGCGACATGCTTGGCGAACACACACTCGGCGCCACGCTGCAGGTGACCAGCCGCTTCGAAGAGACGGGCGGGCAGGTCGCCTACATCAACCGAAAGTCGCGCTGGAACTGGGGACTGGTCGCCGAACAGATCCCCTACACCACTGGCGGCTTCGGCCAGGGCACGACCACCATTAATGGCCAGAACGCGATCCTGCAGGAAACCTTGCGCGTCACTGAGATCAACCAGGCCGTGAGCGGCATCGCGCAGTACCCCTTCAGCAAGGTGCAACGCCTCGAGTTCGCGGCCGGGGGGCGGCGCATCAGTTTCGACTCGCAGATCGAACGGCAGGTGTTCTCGCCCTTCACCGGCGACCTGCTGAACGAGCAGATCGAGGAACTGCCGCGGCCCGACGCGCTGAACCTTGGCGAGGCCAGCGCCGCGCTGGTCTACGACTCGTCGGTGTTTGGCGCCACCAGTCCGCTGGTTGGGCAGCGCTATCGCGTCGAGTTCACGCAGCTGGCCGGCACGGTCAACTATTCCGGAGTGTTGGCCGACTACCGCCGCTACTTCATGCCGGTGCGGCCGTTCACCATCGCCGTCCGCGGCCTGCACTACGGTCGCTACGGCGCCGACGCCGAAGACTCCCGGCTGCAGCCGCTTTATCTCGGCTACCAGAGCCTGGTGCGCGGTTACGACGTCGGCTCGTTCGACGCCGATGAATGCGTCGAGACTGATCTGTCCGCCTGCGCCGCGTTCGATCGCCTGCTGGGCAGTCGCCTGGCCGTGGTGGGCGCCGAGATCCGTTTTCCGCTGCTCGGCCTCTTCAGCCGCAAGTCGTTCTATGGTCCGTTCCCACTCGAACTGGCATTCTTCGGCGACGCGGGCGTGGCATGGACGTCGGACAACCAGCCGTCGTTCTCGGGCGGTGAACGCGACTTCGTGCGCAGCGCCGGCGTCGCGTTGCGCGCCAATGTGCTGGGCTACGCCATTGCCGAGATCGATTACGTGCGGCCGTTCGATCGTTCCCGTCGCGGCTGGGTCTGGCAGTTCGGATTGACGCCGGGATTCTAAAGCTGCCGGGCATGCCGGCGCCTGCTATGGTTCTGTCATGACCCGCACCGAGCACGATTCCCTGGGACCGGTGGAGGTCCCCGCCGATCGCTTGTGGGGCGCGCAGACCGAACGGTCGCGCCACCATTTTGCGATTGGGGTTGACCGTCTTACGTGGACGCGACCGGTGATTCGCGCACTCGGCTTGCTGAAGAAAGCCGCCGCGCTCGCCAACGCCGAGTTGGGCGAGTTGTCGGCTGAGCGTGCCGCGCTGATCGGACGCGCCGCAGATGAAGTCATTGCCGGCTCGCTCGACCTGGAGTTTCCGCTCGTCGTGTTCCAGACCGGGTCGGGCACGCAGTCGAACATGAATGCCAACGAGGTGATTGCGAACCGCGCGAATCAGCTCGCGGGCTCGCCTCTCGGATCCCAGGCGCCGATTCATCCTAACGATCACGTGAACCGCGGGCAATCGTCAAATGACGGCTTCCCGGTCGTCATGCATGTCGCCACCACCGAACAGATCGTGCATCGGTTGGCGCCGGCGATTACCACCCTGCGGGAGACTTTGAACGGAAAAGCCGCAACGTTTGACCGCATCGTAATGGTCGGCCGCACGCACTTGCAGGACGCGGTTCCGATCTCGCTCGGGGCCGTCGTGCGCGGATGGGTGGCGCAGATTGACGACACCTTGAGTGGCGTCATCGCCACATTGCCCGGTCTTCACGCGCTCGCCCTCGGGGCGACCGCCGTGGGTACCGGGCTTAACGCCCACCCGCGGTTTGGCGCCACCGCGTCACGGCATCTCGCCGAAGCCACCGGCCAACCCTTTCACGAAACGCGCAACCACGTAGCCGCGCTATCGGGACACGATGCGCTCGCTGCCACTAGTGCGTCGCTGCGCGGACTGGCCAGCGCGCTGATGAAGATGGCCAACGACGTTCGCCTCTACGCCTCGGGCCCGCGCGCCGGCCTCGGCGAGTTGCGCCTGCCCGAGAACGAGCCGGGCTCGTCGATCATGCCCGGCAAGATCAACCCAACCCAGTGCGAGGCCCTCACCATGGTCGCCGTTCATGTGCATGGCAACGACGCGGCGGTGGCGTTTGCCAACTCGCAGGGGCACCTTCAGCTGAACGTCTACAAGCCGGTGATGCTGCACAACGTGCTCGAGTCGATTGCACTGCTGGCCGACGCGGCAACCTCGTTCGACAGGTTCTGCGCGCGTGGGCTCGAAGCCGACGAAGCGCGAATTGGCGAGCACCTCGGCCAGTCGCTGATGCTCGTGACCGCCCTGGTGCCGCACATCGGCTACGAGCGCTCGGCCGCCATTGCCCTCGCCGCCCAGCGCGGCGGCCTGGCTTTGCGCGAGGCGGCGATCGCATCGGGCGAGCTGACCGCCGCGCAATTCGACCAGTGGGTGATACCGGCGCGCATGGCCAAGCCGCACGAATAGCAGGTCGATACTTACCGGCGATCGTCGGCATGTTCTAACGCGACGAATGGCGACCGGCATCACGTTCGCGACGCACGAACGCATGTCTTGACGGTTGGGCAGGGCACCTCGCCCGGAGTGCCCTGCTACAATGCTTACGGTGATTGCCCCTCCGCTCCCCGCCGATGAAGCCGGCCGCCTGACTGCTCTCGACAGCTACGACATTCTCGATACCGCACCAGAGCAGGTCTACGACGACTTCACGACGCTGGCCGCCAGGATATGCGGGGTCCCGATCGCACTGATCTCGTTGATCGGCCAGGACCGCCAGTGGTTCAAGTCGAAGATCGGTCTCGATCCTTCTGAAACGCCGCGCGAGCAGGCATTCTGCGCCCACGCCATCGTTGACAATCAGTTGATGGTCGTTCCCGATGCCAGTCACGACCGTCGCTTCGAGGGCAATCCGCTCGTCACCGGCACACCGCACATCCGGTTCTACGCCGGCGCTCCGCTCGTCACCGACACCGGCCACGGTCTGGGCACTCTCTGCGTCATCGACCGCGTGCCCCGAGAGCTCACGCCCGAGCAGCTCAGCTCGCTGCAAACTCTCAGTCGACAGTTGATGACCCAGCTCGAGCTGCGGCGCGCCATGGTGATGTTGAAAGAGGCGGAGCGCTCCAAGCAGGCCTTCGTCGCCAACGTCAGCCACGAGCTGCGCACGCCCCTGACCTCGATTCGCGGGGCGTTGGCCCTCGTGCGAGATGCCGACGTCAACCTCGATGACGATTCGCGCGAGCTGCTCGCCGCCGCGCATCGAAGTGCCAATCGCCTGCTGGCGCTGGTGAACGATCTGCTGGACCTTGAACGCGTCGGCAGCGGCCAGCTGTCGGTCGAAAAGGGCAACTGCGACCTGTCACAGGCACTGCAGCGGGCGGCCGAAACCGTACGGCCGATTGCGGTGGCCGCCGGCGTGACGCTGGCGATCGCCGCCACCGACGTGCGGTTGCATGCCGATGGCGAGCGCCTGATGCAGGTGGTCATCAACTTGCTGGCGAACGCGGTGCGATTCTCACCGAAAGGAACCACCGTCACCGTCGGCGTTTCCGTGCAGTCGGGCCGGGTGCGCGTGACGGTCGACGACCGGGGTCCCGGCGTGCCGGCCGCTTTTCGCGAGGCGATTTTCGAGCCGTTCAAGCAGGTGGAGGGCTCGGCCGCCCACCGGAAGGGTGGCACCGGCCTCGGCCTCGCCATCTCACACGCGATCATCAAGCAGCACGACGGGGTGCTCGCGGTGACCGACGCGCCCGGTGGCGGCGCGCGCTTCTGGTTCGACCTGGCGATCTAGGGCTTCGCGAAGCCCTTGCGCGTCATCACGCCCCACCCTTGCTTCTTGCGAAGAAAGTCGATCACGCCCGTCAACCGCCAGTAGGTGGTGAGCTGCCGGTAGCCGAAGTTTTCGATTACCCCGAGCGCCGCCAGCAACAACAGGTGCCGAACCTTGGGATAGCGCCGGAACGACATCTCCTCGAGCAGCACCGAGGTGATCGAAATCATCGCGCCGAACACGACCGCGGCCAGGAACAGCAACTCCGCAAAGACGACATCGAGCAGGCCGAACATGACCGCCAGCAGCGTGACCACGTAGCCCGACACCTCGATCAAAGGGCCGGCGGCCTCGAAAATCAGGAAGTAGGGCATGGCGAACCAGCCGACGCTGCCGTACTTCGGATTGCCCATCATGGCCATGTGATAGCTCAGCACCTGGCAAGTGCCGCGCTGCCATCGGTTCCGCTGGCTCGCGAGAATCTTTCGAGTTTCCGGCGCCTCGGTCCAGCACACCGGATCGGGTTGAAAGACCACGCGATACGGCCGATTGGTATCGCGCCAACGGCGATGCAGCCGCGCGACAATTTCCATGTCTTCGCCGATCGTGTCGTGGCGGAAGCCGCCGACCTCGATCACGGCGTCGCGGCGGAACAGGCCGAAGGCGCCCGAGATGATCAGCAGGGCATTGGCGGCCGACATGAACACGCGGCCGCTCAAGAAGGCTCGCAGGTACTCGACCACCTGGAAGCGCGCCAGCCAGCTGGTGGGCATGTCGATCGTGGTGACCTGGCCCGCCTCGACCGTACAGCCGTTGACGATGCGAATGATGCCGCCGGTGGCGAGCGTGTTCGGATTCTCCACGAACGGCAGCGAGGCGCGCATCAGCGCCTCGGGTTCGAGAATCGAATCGGCATCAATCACGCACACCAACGGGTAGCGCGCCGCGTTGATGCCGGCGTTGATCGCGTCGGCCTTGCCTCCGTTCGCCTTGTCGATGACCACCAGGTCGGGATTGTCGAGCGAGCGGTAGAGCGCCTGCACCCCTTTGGTTTCAAGCGGCTGCTGGTAAGCCACCGGCGCACGCATCAGGCCGAATGCCGCCACCATTTTCTCGATGGTCTTGTCTTTAGAGCCGTCATTGACGACCACTACTTCGAACTGCGGGTAGTTCAGCAGCAGCAGCGACCGCAGGCTTTGCTCGATCGTGGCTTCCTCGTTATAGGCCGGCGCAATTACCGAAATGGCGGGTGTCGCCGGCGACCGCATGACGACTTCGAGCGCGCGCGAGGTCCAGCGCCGGCGGTGCTGAACCAGGGCGAAGAAGGCGACCGCCGAGAACACGAGATAAAGAGAGTTGATGACCAGGAAATAGGCCAGCACGCCCAGGTCGAAGACCATTAAACCCTGCGAAATCCAGGCGCGCATCAGCGATGCCCCCCTTCCCACAGCACCTGCTGCGCCAGGTCGTGGCCGAGCCCCGGTCCTTGTTGCACGCGTGCCGCCAGCGCCGCGCGCCCATCGTCTCCGAGCTTGATTAACGCGCGCGCCGACTGCGCCGCCACTTCCCACTCATCGTCCAGGTGCCCGGCCAGGTGTGGCGAGGCGTCGCGGCGCCCGGTACGGGCAAGGGCTCGCGCGGCGGCGGCGCGCACGGCCGCATGGTCGTCGCCCAGGCCTTTGAGCGCGTGATAAAAGGCGCGCTCGTCGAGGCCGACTGACGCGAGTGCCCGCCAGGCTGCGGCGCGAGTCTCGGGGTCGTCGGCGCCGGCCCATTGCAGCAGTGGTGCGCGCGCTGCCGCGCCGCCGACAAACGACAAGATGGTGGCCACCAGCGCCCGGTCGCCGGGGTGCGCCGCGCCGTGTTCGAGCAGGGCCGAGGTTGCTCCTTCGCCAAACGCGCGCAGGGATTGCACCAGGCGCGCGCGTTCGTGACGCACGGGGTCGTTCATCCGCGCCAGCAGCGGGGCAATCGCCGAGGGATCGCCAATCTGACCGAGCGCGTCGATCGCCGCCGCCCGCACCTGGTCATGCTCATCGTCCAGCAGGCCAATCAGCACGGGCACGGCTGCCTGGTCACGAAGCAAGCCAAGGGCGAGGGCAGCCTCCGAGCGGTGCCACCACCGGCGCGACCGCAGATCGGTGTGCCAGCCGTGCGTGAGCTGCAACCGCTCTGCTAGGGCGGCCGCGCGGGTGTTGTGGCCACCACGCACCACATGGAGGGGCGCCAGCACCAACGAGGCTGCGAGTGCGCGATGTCGAACCGGGATGATCGCGGCCGCCGCGGCGGTGGCCGCCGCGTCGCCATCGAGCGCCGATGCGATGATCGGGGCGTAACGGGCAACGAGCGATCGACGCCGGGCCTCGACCGCGGCGCGAACCAGGCGCTGGCTGACGAGCAGCGCGAGCAGCAGCAGCAGCACCGCGCTCCCGCCCATGATGAAGGGCAGCAGCGCGTTGCGAAACGCCTCGGCGAAGCTAAGGAGCACGCGGGCTACCTGGTCAGCCGCGTAATCCGCGCCATGAGCTCTTCAGGGTTGAAGGGCTTGGTCACGTAATCGTCGGCACCTAACTCGAACGCGCGCGCGACGTCTTCATCGCGGCCGCGCGCCGACACCACGATCGTTCGCGGCCGGTGGCCGGTGCGCTCGCGCAGGCGCGTCAGGACGTCGAAGCCGGTCAGCTTCGGCATCATGAGGTCGAGCAGGATCACGGCCGGTCGTTCGCGGTCGAGGGCATCCAGTGTTTGCTGCCCATCGAGAGCCAGCACAGTGCGGTAGCCAGCGGCGCGCAGGCGCGCATCGATAATGTGCAGCACGTCGGGATCGTCTTCGGCCAGCAGCACGGTGGTACGGCCGGGCTCACCGCTGCGCGCCACGCGATCGGCGGCGAGGGCCAGGTCGGCATGCGCCAGCAGTGCCTCGAGCGCGTCGACCCCGGCCGGCACCGCGGCGCCGTCGGCCCCGCCCATGGTCGCGTCCTCGATCTTCGGTGGCCGGTCGACAATCGCCTGGAGGGTGGCGCGCGCGGCGGCCGCCGACAATTCCGGCGCCAGCAATACGAGGTGGGTATCGCTGAAGCGACCCAGGATGTCGCGCCGGCGCAAATCGTCGATGCAGCGCGCGGCCAGTGGCTCCAGGTCGTGCGGCGCCACCCGCACTAGCAGCAGCGCCGCCGGCCCTCGCGACAGCGCAGCCCGTGCTGCAGTGGCAAACAGGTCGTATGCCAGCAGGCCCAACACCGCAGGCGCCGCCGCCGGCTGCGGGACTGCGCGCGACACCAGGCGCTTGATGCGCATCAACAACTCGGTCGGCGCAAACGGCTTGGTGATGTAATCGTCGGCACCGAGCGTGAGGCCGGCCATGCGGTCCATCAAGCCGCTGCGCGCCGTGCAGAAGATGACTGGCACCGAGGCGAGCGCCGGCTCGAGCTTGATCTGGCGGCACACCGCCATGCCGTCCAAGCCGGGCAGGTCGACGTCGAGCAGAATCAGATCGGGATGTTCGAGGCGCGCGGTCTCCATGGCTTCGAGTCCCGATTCGGCCGTCACCACGCGATAACCTGCAGCCCGCAAGCCTGACGCCGCGACCCGCCGTTGTTCCTGGTCGTCTTCAACCAGCAGGATCCGCGCCGCATGCGTGGCGCGGCCAGCGTCCTGCGCCCATGACGGTGCCGCACCCGCGAGGTCGTGCGCGAATCCGCTGCCCATTCGCGTCAGTCCCGCGCGCCCCGCGGCCGCATCGAGCACGGGCGCAAGCAGGGTCTGCTCAAGCAGCGAGGCCTGTTCGCTGACGGTGGGAAAGCCGAGTATGCCGCCAAGCCCCGCCAGCTTATGGGCGGCGTCTCGTAGGCGCGACAGCTCGCCGTCGGCTCCGTGCTCGGCACTCTCGAGCAGCGAGCTCATGGCCGATAGCCGCTGGGTGAAGCCCGCGACAAAACGCGTGCGAGCATCACGGAGGGCCTGATCGGCCTCCTGATCCTCTGGCGTCGCGGAAGGAAAGTGGTCCATTTGTCGTCGACGGACGCGGGGCGTATTGGGAAAGCATACCAAGGTCACCCGGTGGTAGAAAGGGAACTGCTATCATTTGCGCGTGAGATCGCTCGGGATATCCCTCCTCATTCTCGCTCTCAATTCGGTGTCGGCGTCGGCACAAGACGATGTCATCGCACGGGCGCGGGCGGCTGCGTCAGCGGGCAACCGGCCGGCGGGCATTACGCTGCTCGAAACTCATCTCGCGGCATCGCCTCGCGACGTCGATGCGCGCCTCGTCTATGGCCTGATTCTCTCGTGGGAAGGCCGTTATGACGACGCGCGCAAGGCCCTCATGGATGTGTTGGCGCAGTCGCCCGATTATCTGGATGCGCGCGTCGCGCTGCTGAACGTGGAATGGTGGTCAGGGCACCTGAGCGAGGCGCGCGAACTGGTGCGGGCCGTGTTGAGCCGGGATCCGGGAAATACGCAGGCGCGCCACGTGCAGCAGCGCCTCGATGCCCGCACCCGGCCCTGGTCCCTCGGCGTTGGATTCACCCGCGACACCTTCAATGACGAACGCCAGCCCTGGCAGGAGTCGTCGTTGACGATTGGCCGCGAGACGCCGGTCGGGTCGCTGATTGTCCGCGGCAGCCAGGCCGACCGCTTCGGGCTCACCGATCAGCAAGTGGATGTCGAGTTCTACCCAACTTTTCGCGCCGGCACCTATGCCTTCGTCGGCGTCGGCATCGGTGCCGACAAAATTCTCTATCCCGAACATCGGGTGTCGGTCGATCTCTACCAGTCGATCGGTCGTGGCTTCGAGGTGTCAGGCGGCTATCGCCGGCTGGCGTTTGCCGAAACCACACACATCTATCTCGCCACGCTCACGAAGTACGCCGGCAACTGGATGTTCACCGGCAAGGCCTTTCTCGTGCCCGACGAGCAACTCGGCGATGCGTGGTCGTACCACGCTAACGGACGTCGCTACTTCGGCGCCGCCGGCACCAGCTTCATCGGTATCGGCTATAGCCACGGCTTCAGCCGCGAGGAACCCCGCGGCAGCGGCGACCTGATTCGCGTCGATGCCGACACCGTTCGCGGCCAGGCCGACGTTGACGTGACCCAACGCCTGCGGTTGTCGGTCAGCGGCAGCACCAGCCGGCAGGAGCGCGCGCTGCGCGAGGCGCTCTGGCAGACCACCTTCGGCGCCGGACTGACGATTCGCTTCTGATGCAGACTGCCCTGGCGCGACTGGCCGGAGCCGCCCTGGTGCTCGCCGTTTACTACTGGACGCTATTCGCAAGCCCCTCCGCCCCGGCGCAGGACGCCGCCGAAACGCAACTACAGCAAGACATCCAGGCCAGCCTGAGTTTGTTCAGCGCCGGACGCTTCGCCGAAGCCCTGCCGCCAACCGAGCGCATTGTCCAGCAGTGGCCCAGCCAGGCGATGTATCACGAGCGGCTGGCCCTGATCTTCCGGGAGCTCGAGCGACCAGTGGATGAAGTGCGCGAATGGCAGGCGGTGATGACCACATCGCCGACGCCGATCGACGCCTGTCCGATGGTGGCCCAAGCGCATGGCAGGGCCAATCGCGACGACCTGGCGCTTGCCGCGTTCGAGCAGTGCGCGGCACTCCTACCCGTCAATCCAGATTTCCTGGTTTACCTCGGGCAAAGTCTGCTGAAGGCCAACCGCAAGGCGGAGGCGCGCCAGGCGTTCGAGCGGGGACTCGAGGTGGATGAGGCCTATCCTGATTTGCACCTGCTGCTCGGTGTCCGGCAGTTTGACGACGGCCAGATCCGCGAAGCGCGCGCGAGCTTTGAGCGTTTCCTGGCGCTCGCTCCCAACCGGCGCGACGAAGTCGCGGTCTGGCTGACGCGCACGGAGCGGACGCCATGAATGCGGTTCGCGGCGCGAGCTACGCGGTCGGCGTCACCTTCTGGGTGTGCACCGCGCTCTACGCGCTGCTCGCGTCACAAGACTTCATCTATCAGCAGTTCTTGCAGCCAGAACTACTACCGCCGTTGGCGTGGTTCGCGCGCTACTGGCCGCCGGTAGCGACCCTCGCCGGCATCACCTGGTTCGTGCCTCGCGGCACGCCGTCGAGGCGGCCGCATTTCTCGACGTGGTTGACGACCGTCCTGTGGGCCGGGGCAATTGCCGCAGCGTGGAGTGGCTATGCGCTGACGGCGCTGGTCCCCGGCACCGTGGCCGTGACCTGCGCGCTCGCCGCGGTTGGCGTTCTGGTGCCGATGGCGATCGCCGAGCAACCCGATGCCCGCGCAATCGTCGGTGAAGCGCACTTGAACACGGCGGCCGACTTCTGTGCCTGCGTGGTCGCGGCAGTGACAGTTGCGGCGATTGATGGCGGGCTCGGGTTGGTGGGCAACCCCTCGGCGAGTATCAACGCTGCGTGGCTCGTGACGAAAGGGCCGCTGCTCGCCGGCATGTCGGTGTTCCTCGTGTTGACGTTGATTCGCGCCGCAGGCAGCCTGATGGCGCGGCCAGTGGTCGCCGAAGCATACGGCACCGTGATTGCGCTCGGAGCCCTGCTCGGCTGGTTTATCGTTCGCGTCGTCCTTGCCTCGATTTCGATCGGTGGCTGGCAGGCCGCCGTCGCCGGGTATGTGTGTGGAGTCGCCATCGCCCTGGCTCTCACCGTGCGTGGCGCACAGGGTCTCGAGCAGCCGGATGATGGTGTGGCCAGCGTGCTTGGCAGCCTGGCGCCTCGCTGGGCCGGCCGCCTGCCCGGCTTCGTCGCGTGGTTGGCTGTCATTGCGGTGTTCGCTTTTGCGATGACGCGGCTCACGCAGTCGGCCGATTGGAATGCGGTGGGCGCCCGGCTGGGTATCCTGATCGTCGCAGTGTTGGCGCTAGGCGGCGCGAAACGGGTCGTCCGTCTGCCCGGCGACGGCGAACCCGCAGTGTTCCTCGGGTTCGCGCTGCTCGCGTTGGCGCTGGCCGCCGGCGCCGAGCGCATGCAATGGGCGGCAAACGCGCCGGCAACAACGGCCGGCGGGCGATGGACGGCCGAGATTCTTGCCCCGCCCGCCGGCGGGTCGTTGGCACTCTACGATCTGCTGCCCTCCCACACGAACATCCCAAGCGCGCTGGCAGTATCGCCGGTGCAGATCGAGTGGTCGCCGTTGAGCGGGGCGCCCGCCGCCGAACGTCCTCACATCTTCATGTTCGTGGTCGACAGCCTGCGCCGGGATTACCTGTCGCCCTATAACCCGGCGGTGACCTTCACGCCGGCCATCGCTGCCTTTGCCAGCGACAGCCTCGTGTTCTCGCGCGCCTTCACGCAGTACGGCGCGACCGGACTGTCGGTGCCTTCCATCTGGTTAGGCGGGCCGCTATTGCACAAGCAGTACGTCGTGCCGTTTGCGCCCATGAACGCACTCGCGCGGTTGCTCACGCACGAGCAGTACGCCCAGTGGATCAGCATGGACAACATCCTCGAGGTCATCCTGCCGGCGACGCCCGCGCTCGACCCGCTTGACCAGCGCGTGCCGGTCCGCGATTTCCGCATGTGCCGTACGCTTGACGAGATTCGCGGCCGCTTGCGCGACCGCCCGCTGGGTGGCGCCCCGGTGTTTGCGTACTCGTTGCCGCAGGACATTCACGTCTCGGTGGTCACTCGCGAGGGTGTCAACTCAGTGGACGATCAGCGCTATGGCGGATTCTATGCGCCGGTCGCCTCGCGGGTACGGCGGTTCGACGCGTGCTTCGGCGCGTTCGTCGACGACCTCAAGGCGCGCGGACTATACGACAACAGCATCGTGATCGTGACCTCCGATCACGGCGACTCGCTCGGTGAATAGGGCCGCATGGGCCACGCCTACACCCTGTATCCCGAGATCGCGCGCGTGCCGTTGATTGTCCACGTGCCGCCCGCACTGCGTGACCGATATTCGTGGGACCTGGCTCGTCCCGCTTACACAACCGACCTCGCGCCGACGCTGTATCGCCTGCTTGGCCACGAGCCGGTGGCGCCGCAACCCTACTTCGGTGAATCGCTGGCGGCGACGGCCGGCGCGGCCCGGGCACCGGCGCGCGATCGGATGATTGCCGCCAGCTACGGCAGCGTTTACGGCGCGCTGATGGACGGCGCCACCCGTCTGTATGTGGTTGACGCCATCCAACGGCGCGAAATGGCGTTCACCCTGGCCGATGGCGCCGTGCCCGGTACCGGTCTGGCGGTGACGCCGGCGGTGCGCCGAGCCGGGGAGTTGGTGATTCAGTCGACCGTCGAAGCCCTGGCCCGGCAGTACCAGTTCACCCCGGTGCCACGGTAGTATTCACTCGCATCACAGAAGCAGCCGTCAACATGACGGTGACCGTCGTCGAGAAGCGCCAGGTGGCGGCCTCGTGCCGCCGGAGGAACAAGGACCATGAACGACCGCCGCGAATTCATCACCGCCAGCCTGATGGGTCTGGCTGCTTCCATGATTGCCACCCGTGAAGCTGGGGCGGCGCCCAGCAGCAAGCCGCTCGCACAGAAGGCCACCCCCGCCGTGAACCTCGATGGCTGGCAGATCAGCGCCAGCGAGGTGACCTATCCTCCCGGTGAAGCGTCGGGGCAGCATCGCCACCCGGGATTCGTGATCGGCTATGTGCTGGAAGGCCAGTATAAGTTCGCGGTGAATAACGATGCGCCGACCGTGCTGGCGGCAGGGCAGATGTTCTTCGAGTCGTTCGACGCCCCGGGCCAGGTGCACGCCGTGTCGGGCAACGCGAGCACGACGCAGACCACGAAGATACTGGCGATCGTGTTTCACAAAAAGGGCGACCCGGTCACTATTCCAGGCGCTTAGTTCGGGTTGGGGCGGGCCGTTGCCCGTCCCAGCGTCTTGTCGCTCCTTGTTTACAACGGCCGAGAAGCCGGTAATATCTAACGCTTGTCTCTTGTCTGTTCTGTATCAGTTGTTTGCATGCCTCGGAGGTTGTCCCCACATGACTAAAAAGCTTGTTCGAAGCCTGATGGCCGTACTGGCCCTCAGCTTGTTGCTCCCCTGTACCACGGCTGCCCAGGGTGGCGGCGCCAGCAGCACCGGCACCATCCAGGGCCGCGCGGCCGATGGCAGCGGCGCGGTGCTGCCCGGCGTGACGGTGACCGCCGTCAGCCCGTCGATGATTGGCGCGCAGACCCAGGTCACCAACGAGAACGGCACCTATCGATTTCCCGCCGTGCCTCCTGGTGTCTACTCGCTGACGTTCGAGCTGTCGGGGTTCAGCACCGTCAGGCGCGAGGGAATCCAGATTTCGCTGGGATTCACGGCCAACGTGAATGCCGATCTCGCGCTGGCGACACTGCAGGAGACGGTCACCGTCTCGGGCGCCTCGCCGGTCATCGACACCACCGCGACCCGCGTACAGCAGAACTTCAAGCTCGAGCAGCTCGACTCCATTCCGAACGGCCGTGACATGTGGGCGCTGCTCGCCGCAACCCCGGGCGTCGTGATGAACCGCATCGACGTCGGCGGCAATCGCGCCGGCACGCAGACCGGCTACACCGCCTATGGCCTGACCGGCCAGGTGCGCGTCTCGGTGGAAGGCATCAACACCACCGAAGGCACCGGCGGCGCCGGCTTCTACTTCGATTACGGCTCGTTCGAGGAAGTGTTCCTCGGCGTGGCCGGCCAGGGCGCCGAAGCTGCAACCCCGGGCGTGCAGTCGCAGTTCCTCGGCAAATCCGGCAGCAACAAGTTCGCCGGCGAGCTCTACCAGGACTTCTACAACAACTCGTTCCAGACGTCGAATCTGTCTGCCGACCAACTGGCCACCGGGCTGCGTCGCGGCAGCAACGAAGTGCAGAGGTATTACGACACGAACGTGAACTTTGGCGGTCCGATCAAGAAGGACAAGATTTGGTTTCACACCGCGTGGCGCCGGCAGTTCAACGCAGTCGAGCAGCCGCTGTTTACTTTTGACAGTGACTTCGAAACCTGGAACACCAACCCGTCGATCAAGACCACCTATCAGATCAATCAGCGCAACAAGCTCATTGGTTATTACCAGTGGAACATGAAGGTACAGCCGAACCGGCTGCCGCTGGCCACTTATACCTACGACAGCGCCGGCCCGACATCGCGCCAGGAGTCGCCCAGCTGGGTGTGGAAGGGCGAGTGGAACGGCACGGTCAGCGACAAGCTCTATCTCGAAGCGCGTTATGGCGACTTCGGCTATTACGACGCGCGCACGGCCAACAGCGACGAAGCTTACTTCTGGCGCGACAGCGGCCGCTTGACCCTGACCGGCGCGCACGCCCAGAGCCAGAACGATCGCGATCGCAAACAACTCACCGGCGCCGCCACTTACTTCCTTGATACTTCGCGCGGCAGCCACACCTTCAAGTTCGGCGGCGAAATGTACCTGGAGTCGCAGTGGGGCGGCCGCCAGCAGAACGTCGGCGGCAACATCGAGCACATCTACTCGAACGGCGTGTCGAGCTCGGTGGTGTTCGGCGTCCCGACCGCACTCTCGGTCAGCGGGCTCAAGGCCAGCGACGATGGCGACCTGCTGGTGATGAACAAGCTTGACCAGCAGGATGCGTTCATCAACGACACCTGGTCACTCGGTCGCGTGACGCTGAACATCGGCGCCCGTTGGGACCGCTACCGCGGTTGGAGCCCCGAGCAGGTGCAGCGGGCGTTTGCCATTGGCCCGATCAGCGTCCCTGACCAGACCTTTGCCGAGCGGTCCTACTACACCTGGAACTCGTTCGGCCCGCGCATCGGCATGATTTACGACCTGGCCGGAGACGGCAAGACCGTTGTCAAGGCGAGCTACGGCCTGTTCTGGCACAATCCCGGCCCGGCGGTCAGTGCTGATGCGAACCCGAACCAGAACAACAAGAGCGTGACCTATAACTGGAACGACGTGAACGGCGACCGACGGTTCCAGCTCGGCGAGCAGGGCGCACTGACCAACACCACCCTGTCGGGCGCGATCCAGTTCGATCCGGAGATCACGCAGCCGTTCTCGCACGACGTTTCGATTTACCTCGAACGCCAGCTCGCCGCCAGCCTGGGCGCGCGCGCTGGCTTTGTCTACAAGTCCGAAGACGACCTGATCGCGCAGTACGTGCCCGGCCGGCCGATTTCGGCCTACACCGTCCCGTTCTCATTCGTCGACAACGGCGTCGATGGCGTTGCCAACTCGGGGGACGAACGCACGCTGACGCTGTTCGGCGTGCCGTCGGCGACGGCCGCGAGCTTCCCGCTGACCAACGTGGTGCAGAACACGCCCCGCTTCTCGCGTTACAAGACTGTGGAAGCTTCGCTGGTCAAGCGGATGAGCGATCGCTGGTCGGCCCAGGCGGGCGGCAGCTATACCTGGGCTCACGACTTCCCGGGCGCCTTCCCGAACGATCCGAACGGCGTGTTTGATGAAGACACGTCGCGCTGGGACTTCAAAGTGTCGGGCACGTACGAGGCCCCGCTGAAGATTCGGATTTCGCCGCTCGTTCGCCACCAGGCTGGCGCCAATTTCGCGCGCACCATCTCGGTGGGCTCGGCGTTTGCCACGGCGGCCGGTGCCATCTACAGCGGCACCATCAACGCGGAGCCGCTGGCGTCACGCCGTCACGACAACATCACCGTGTTCGACGTCCGCGCCGAGCGTACCTTCAGCCTGGGTGGCAGCGTGCGCGTGCGCGGCATGTTCGACCTCTTCAACATCACCAACACCAACGCCGTCGAGACCCGAACGGTCGCCACTGGAACGGCGTTCCTTCGTCCCACTGCCGTGCTCGCCCCGCGCACCGCGCGCGTCGGCGTCCGCCTGCAGTTCTAAATACGAACGGGCGGCTGGTGATTCCCACCAGCCG
>JANMUX010000188.1:0-9430 GCA_031392125.1 Acidobacteriota bacterium
TGAATGGCGCCCATCACCCCGAAGCCCGGCATCCGTCGGCCGCCGCCCAGTTCGATGTGATATCCGCGCGGGAAGTCGAGCTTGGTGTTGTCGAGCCACCACGGCATGTAAAGGTGCGCGCCACTTGCGCCGTCTTCGTTATGCGGCACGTTGTTCATCATGGCGGGGATGTGTCCCGAGACGCCGGTGCCGGTTGTGTCGGTGAGGTACTTGCCGACCACGCCGCTCGAGTTGGCGAGGCCGTCCGGGAATCGCGATGACTTCGAGTTGAGCAACAGTCGCGCCGATTCGCACGCGCTGGCAGCCAGCACCACGATTCGTCCGCGCACGTGATTCTCACGGCCGGTGGTCTTGTCGATGTAGCTGACGCCGCTCGCCAGACCCGAATCGTCCACGGTCACCTCGCGCGCCATCGCGTTGGCGGTGATGGTGAGACGGCCGGTGGCCAGAGCCGGAGGCAGCAGCACTGAGGGCGAAGAGAAGTTCGCGTGCGACGAGCACCCGCGTCCGCACTGGCCGCAGTAATGACAGGCCGGCCGGTCGTTCAGCGGTTGCGTGAGAATCGAGAGGCGGTTGGCGATGCAGGTGATATTCAGCTTGTCGGCGGCGCGCTTGATCAGCAGCTCGTAGCAGCGTGGCCGCGGAGCCGGCTGGAAGACGCCGTCGGGGTGGTTGGGCAGGCCTTCCATCGAGCCAAAGATGCCGACCAGGCGGTCGACGTTGTCGTAATACGGCTTCAACTCTTCGTAGCTGATGGGCCAGTCGTCGCCCAGGCCGTCAATGCTCTTGCGGCGGAAGTCGTCGGGACCGAACCGGAGCGAGATGCGTCCCCAGTGATTGGTCCGTCCGCCAAGCATGCGGGTGCGGAACCAGTCGAACTGGTCGCCGGCCGCCGAAGTGTACGGCTCGCCCGCGAGCGTCCACCCGCCGAGACCGGCGTCGAACTCGCCGAACTGGCGTTCCGGGATGGCGGCGCCCCGGCGCGGCGACGAGTACGGCCACGCCATCATCTTGGCGTCGGTGCGGGCGTCCCACATGACGCCGGCTTCCAGCATCAGGACACTGGCGCCCGCCTCGGTCAGCACCTTGGCGGCCATGCCGCCCCCGGCGCCCGACCCAATGATGACAACGTCGTAAACCGTGCGGTTTCGAATAATCTGCATCGCGTTCAACCGCGCGTAGTGTAGTAGCATCCGCGCCAACCGGCAACGAAAGGAACCCATGATTTCGAGACGCGACTTCGTCACGACGGTGGCGGCCACCACCGCCGCCGTGACCATCGTGCCCCGCCACGTCCTGGGCCGCGGCTTCACCGCGCCCAGCGATCGTCTCAACATTGCGGGCATTGGCGTCGGCGGCCAGGGCCGGATCAACCTGCTCAACTGCGCCGTCGGCAACAACATCGTCGCGCTCTGCGACGTCGATTGGGGCTACGCGGGAAGAGCATGGGCGTCGGCCGAGGCCGATCTCAAACGTGAACAGGACCGGTTGCTCAAGCTCGAGCTGACCCCCGAGGCACGCCGCAACAGCGAAATCCGTGTCGCGGCCCTTCAACAGGTCATCACGCAGGATCTCCCGAAGCACAAGCGCTACACCGACTATCGCCTGATGTTCGAGCAGCAGAAAGACATCGACGCGGTCATTGTCGCCACGCCCGATCACACGCATGCGGCCATCGCCATGGCGGCGCTCGATCTCGAGAAACACGTGTTCGTACAGAAGCCGCTCTGCTGGTCGGTGGACGAGGCGCGCAGACTGGCGCGCAAGGCGCGGCAGACGCCGAAGGCCGTCACGCAGATGGGCAACCAGGGCCACTCGTGGGACGACGGCCGGAAGGCCGTGGAGTGGGTGCAGTCTGGCGCGATCGGCGACGTGAGCGAGGTGCACGTGTGGACCAATCGTCCGCTTTCGTACTGGCCGCAAGGCATTCCGCGCCCGGAGCCGCGGCGAGTGTCCGAGAACCTGCGCTGGAACATGAACGGCGTGATGGCGCGGCTCGCCAACGCCATGGGCATCTACTCGGTGCCGGACGAGTTGTCGTGGGACCTGTTCCTCGGCCCCGCGCCGGCCTGCGACTACCACCCGCTGTATCACCCGTTTAACTGGCGCGGTTGGACCGATTGGGGGGGCGGCGCGATTGGCGACATGGGCGCGCACCTGATCGACTTCTCGTATTGGGCGCTCGATCTCGGCTACCCGACCAGCGTCGAAACCGTGTCCACGCCGTTCGACAAGGCGTGTTACCCGATCGCCAGCAAGACCTTCTACGAGTTCCCGGCGCGCGGCGCGAAGCCGCCGGTCAAGTTGACCTGGTACGACGGCGGCATGTTTCCGCCGACGCCGCCCGAATTTGCGCCGGGCGAGAAGCTCAATGCCGAAGGCGGCGCGATCATGGTCGGCACCAAGGGCAAGGTGATCCACAACACCTATGGCCTGAGGTCACGGCTCCTGCCCGATTCGCTGCACCAGTCCGTCGGCGATCCGCCGCAGACACTCGAGCGGATCACCGTGAGTCACGAGATGAACTGGGCGAACGCGTGCAAGGGGATCGGCACGGCGACCACGCCGTTCGAGTACGCGGCCAAGCTGACGGAAGTCATGCTGCTCGGAGTGGTTGCGCTCAAGGCCGGCGAGAAGATCCAGTACGACGCTGCCAACATGAAGATCACGAACTCGCGCGAGGCGAATGACCTGTTGAAGCGCGAGTATCGGCGCGGCTGGTCGTTATAGCGGACGAATCTTGAGGTTGCGGTAGGACACCACGTCGCCATGATCCTGCAGCGCGATGTGGCCGCGCGGCATGCGGCCGTAGTTGGCGAGCTTGGCAAACTTGCTGGCCTTCACGCGCGCGTCCCAGTCGGCGCTGCCAATCTCGTATTCCACCACCTTGACGCCGTTCAACCAGTGCTCGACGTGGGTGCCGCGAGCAACCAGGCGTGCTTCGTTCCATTCGCCCACCGGCCGGGTGAGGTCTTTTACAGGCGGATTGACCGCGTAGTTCGAGCCGGCCGAGGTGAGTGGGTTCTTGCCGTCGGCGTGGCCGGCGTTGTGAAGGACCTGGAACTCGGGACCGGTTTGCCACGGGTATTGCTCGGTGGTGGCGATTCGGTAGATCACGCCGCTATTGCCCTTGGCGGTGACCTTCCAGTCGAAGCGCATCTCGAAGTCGCCGTACTGCTCGACGGTCATCAAGTCGCCGCCTGCGCCCTCGCGGGTGAGCTCACCGGCTTTCGCGCCCCAGCCGGTCGGCGGCGTCTCGGTCTTGTAGCCGCGCCAGCCCTCCAGCGAAGAGCCGTTGAACATCAGCTTCCAACCGCCGGCCTTCTCTTCGGCCGTGAGCACGGGCGCCTGGTCGGGCGCAGTGAGGGCAAACGTCAGGGTGCAGACGAGAATCAAGCGGAACATGGCGCCGATTATGACGCTGCTTGGCGTGGAGTCAAGCTTTCTACCGGCGCGCCGGCAACGGCACGAAGCTCTGCAGGTTGTCGGGCTTCCAGGCGATTACCCGTTCTTCCTCGGCGCTCATGTAGCACGTCATCAGCAGTTCGGTGACGTCGCGCCCGGCGTGGAAGTTCAACTCTGGCTGGACGCCGTCGAGAAACCAGCGCGTGAACGCGCGGTTTTCGTTTTCGTAGCCGTACTCGGCCGCCTCGTTGCCGACGATCGGCATCAGGCCCTGTTCGGCGTTCTGTTTCTCGATCAGGTCCTCGCCGGCCTGTTGCTCCTGCAGCCGGCGCGAGAAAAACACCTTGGTGCCGCCGTCGAGCGTGTTGACCGACATCGAGTACTCCGGTCCCAGCAGCTCCATGGACAACTTCAAGCCAGCGCCGACGAAGCTCCACGAGGTGGTCGCCTCGACAATCAACGGCGTGCCGGTGTCATCCACGTAGGTCACGCTCGCGCGCGCGAAGTCTTCAGCGGGCGTGCGCTGGTAATCGACCTTGTCGGTCATGGTGCTGCTTAATAGCTTCGAGTATTCAGGACGCGACCACTTGAGCGTGGCGATCTGGGCCGAGATTTTCACCGGCGTGATGCTGTCGCGCGGAGCGCCAGGCTTGGTGAGCAGGTAGCGGCCCACTTCAAGGCTGTGGCACATCATGTCGTTCAGCACGCCGCCACCTTGCAGATCGCCCTGCCAGAACCACGGCATGTGAGGCCCGCCGTGCTCCTCGGCGGCGCGCGCCAGGAAGGGGCGTCCGGACGCTGCGGCACCCCGTGCCCAGATGATCTGCTTGCCGCGCTCGAGGCTGGGTTGGAACAGCTGGTTCTCCAGGTACCCGTGGAGCACGCCGGCCTGTTCCACCAGCTCCACCATGCGGCGGGCTTCCGCGGCGTTACGGCCGAGCGGTTTCTCGCAGGCAATCGCCCGCAGCCGGGCCCCGTTCTTGATGGCGGCGACGATGCGCTCCATGTTTTCGACGCGCGAAAAATTAGGACCGCAGATCCAGATGCAGTCGATCGACTCGTCGGCCACCATCGCCTCAATCGAGTCGAAGGCGCGGGCATCGCCGACCCGCAGGGAGCGCGCGAGCGCCGCGGCCTCCTCGGCATTGCTGCGCGTCGGACTGTAGACGCCACGGATGTCTGCGTCGCGGACGGCTTCCCACGAGCGAATGTGAAAGCGGGTGATGAACCCGCTGCCGATAAACCCGACTCCCAGCCTGCCCGCCATCTGACGCTCCTCGCGCTAGTGGAACGACGAGCTACTCGTCGCCCTCATCCTCGTCGTCCAGGTCGTGGTGCGTTTCTTCCGCGATCGACACGCGTGCGAACACCGTTTCGCGAATCTCCGGCGGCGCCAGCTCGTAGGCGATCGCTTCGAGGTCGGCCGGAATCGGCGCCGTGAACTCCATGCGCTCGAGCGTTCGCGGGTGCGTGATCACAAGGCGCTCGGCGTGCAGGAACGGGCGGGCGAGCCGGGTCACGGCCTTCAACGGATGCGGCACGCGCCGGTGAACGCCGCCGTAAAGCGAGTCGCCGACAATGGGATGGCCGATGGCGCTCAGGTGGACGCGGATCTGATGCGTGCGCCCGGTGTGAATGGCGACCCGCAACAACGTCACGCCTTCCAGGTCCCGGGCCCAGGTGACCCGCGTGATCGCATCGCGCGAGCGGCTGGCGCGGGTCGACATCTTGATGCGGTTCTTGGGGTCGCGGCCGATCCGGGCGTTGATGCGCTTGCGCTGCTGGACCAGTCCCCAGGCCAGCGCCACGTATTCCTTCTCGACTTCGCGATCGTGAAACTGGCGCGTCAACTCGCGGTGCGCGTCGTCATTCTTGGCCACCACCATGACGCCCGAGGTGCCCTTGTCGAGGCGATGCACGATGCCGGGGCGCAGCTCGCCGCCAATGCCGCTCAGGTCCTTGATGTGGTGCAGCAGCGCGTTGACCAGCGTGCCCGAGGGATTGCCCGCGGCCGGGTGCACGACCATGCCGGCCGGCTTGTTGACGACCACGATGTCGCGGTCGTCGTACAGGATCTCGAGGGGAAGATCTTCGGCCTGCGCTGACGCCGCGGTCGGTTCGGGGAGCGCGACCGTAATCACGTCGCCTTCGCGAATATCAGAGTTGGACTTGGCCACTTCGTAGCGCGAATGCCGGATGTGGCCGCTTTCGATTAGCCGCTGGATTTGCGAGCGCGAGTAGTCGGGAATCTCGCCGGCGAGAAAGCGATCCAGGCGATCGCCGCGGTTGTCTTCGTCCGCCGTGAACACGATTTGCTGTGACGCGGGCGCGGCGGCCGTGGTCAGCGCGCGCGCGGCGCCGGCAGCGGCCTTCTTGTCGGCTCCGGTCTTGCGAGGCTTGCTGCGGTCGCGCGTTCCTGGTCCCTTGCCCTGGCTCATGTGAACCGGGGCTTGCGGGGGGCGTGCGACGCGTCCACGGTTTCTGGCACGACCGGGCGGTTGGCGCGGCTCAAGTACCACAGCATGATCAGGCTGATCGGGCCAAGCACGACCGAGATGAACTGCGAGGTTGACAGCATGTCGAGCACAAGGCCGCGGTCATCGCCGCGGTAGAACTCGATGATGAAACGAAGCACGGAGTACAGGAACGCGAAACTCCAGAACGTCCGGCCCGCGAACGAACCCGGTCGCCGCTCGAGGAACATCAGCACGAGGAAAATGACCAGGCCGGCGCCCGACTCGTACAACTGCGTCGGGTGCAGCGCGACGTTGAGCGGCGTGCCGACATTGAAGTTGGCCGCTGGATCCGTGAAGGTAATCGCCCACGCGACATCGGTCGGCTTGCCGTAGCAGCAGCCAGCCAGCAGGCAGCCCAGGCGGCCCACCATGTAGCCGAGTGCAATGCCGGGCGCGAACAGGTCGGCTGATGGCCAGAGCGCAAGCCGATGCTTGCGCAGCTGATAAATGCACACCAGGATGGCTGCGATCAGGCCGCCGTAAAAGACGCCGCCGGAGCGAAGCAGCGTGGTGAACTCGGCCCAGCTGCTGGTGAAGTGCTCGAAGTCGACGATGAACAGCAGAGCCTTGGCGCCGACCAGGGCGGCGATGATCACCCAGATCAGCATGTCCATGATCCGGTTGCCGTCGATGCCGGCCGCCCTGGCGCGCCTGACAGCCATCCACAGACCGATCAGGTAGGCAGCGGCCAGCAGCACGCCGTAGGAGTAGATGGTGATGGGGCCAGCGTTAAACAGGATCGGATGCACGTCGTCCCACTCCAACAATGTCGAGAATCATGAAAATTACGCCGAACGTGATAGCCGCGTCGGCAACGTTAAAGGCCCAGAAGTGCCAGCCGTTCCAGTAGGCGTCAACGAAATCCAGCACGTAGCCGTCCTTGGCACGGTCGATCAGGTTGCCGATTGCGCCACCGAGGACGCCGGCAATGCCGACGCGGGCCAGCCGGTCGCCGAGCGGCACGGAGGCAGCGTACCATGCGACGCCGCCCAGGGCGATGAGCGCCACCAGTGAGAGCACCACCGTCTTGAATGGAAACTCCACCGAGTTCAGCATGCCGAATGCCGCGCCGGTATTGTGCACCCGCGTGAAGTCGACGAACCCGGGGATGACCACCACGCTTTCGTGCAGCGCAAGTGCCGGGCGAATCAGTGCCTTGGTGACCTGGTCGAGGATCACCACGGTGAGGGCGACGTAGAACTCCAGCCGTCGGGCAGCCAGCACGTTACAGGCTCACCGGCTCATCAAGAGCGTCAACGCAGCGCGGACAGAGGCCGGTCCGGCCCTCGTCCTGGCTGACTCCAGGAACATAGCGCCAGCAGCGCTCGCACTTGGTGCCCTCGGACCGTTCGACCACGACTTCAAGGCGAGTGTGAAGACCCGCTTCTACGGGCGCGGCGCTCAGCCCGACCGCCGACACGCCGAATAGCGTCGGCAGAAAATCGGCATACGGGTTCAACGCTACAGCAGCGTCGCCGCCGACGGCCAGCGTGACCTGCGCCGATAAGTTGGCGGCGATCGTCTTGTCCTTGCGCTTCTCTTCAAGCTGCAGGTTGACCTGGTCGCGCACGGCGGCGAGCGTGGCCCAGCGCTCGATCAGCGTGGTGTCCTTCCACTGCTCCAGGCCTGCCGGGAACAGCGCCATGTGCACCGACGCTTCGCGCTCGCCCGGCAGCATCCGCCACAACTCGTCCATCGTCACCGACAGAATGGGCGCGAGCAGCCGCGCCAGGCCATCGACGATGAGATACATCGCGGTCTGGCCCGAGCGGCGGGCTTCCGACTTGGCGCCGAACGTGTACATCCGGTCCTTGGTCACGTCGATGTAGAACGCGCTCAAGTCCACGGTGATCAACTGGCTGGCCGCCTGGAAGATTCCCGGGTAGTCGTAGTCGTCGTAAGCCTTGACGATGCGCTCGGCAGCGTCGGCATACTTGGCCAGCGCCCAGCGGTCGATCTCGAGCATCCGCTCCTTCGGCACGCTGTCGGTCTTGGGATCGAAGTCGTAGAGGTTGGCGACCAGCACGCGGATGACGTTGCGGATTTTCCGATACGCTTCCACCGTGCGGGCGAGCACTTCCTTGCCCACCCTGATGTCTTCGCGGTAGTCAACCATCGACGCCCACAGCCGCAGGATCTCCGAGCCGCTCTGCTTGATGATGTCCTGCGGCGCCACGGTGTTGCCAAGCGACTTCGACATCTTGCGGCCCTGGTCGTCCATCACGAAACCGTGGGTCAGCACCTGGCTGAACGGCGCCCGGCCGCGCGTGCCAATGCCGACCAGCAGCGAGCTGTGGAACCAACCACGATGTTGGTCGCTGCCTTCCAGGTAAAGGTCGGCCGGCCAGTGGTGGTCGGCCCGGAACGGCAGCACCGCCTCGTGGCTGGAACCCGAGTCGAACCACACGTCGAGAATGTTGCTCTCGCGTTCGAACGTGGTGCCACCGCACTCGCTGCATGCCATGCCTTCAGGCACGAACTCTTCGAGCGGACGCTCGTACCACGCGTCGGCGCCGTAAACGTCGAACACCGAGGCGGCCTTGTCAACCAGTGCCTTGGTCAGCACCGCGTGTCCGCACTTGACGCAATCCATCGCCGGGATCGGCACGCCCCACACGCGCTGGCGCGAGATGCACCAGTCGGGGCGGTTCGCGATCATGCCCTCGATGCGCGCCTGGCCCCACGACGGAATCCAGCGCGTGTCGTTGATCGCCTTCAAGGCCCGCTCGCGGAAATGCTTGGCGTCCATCGCGATGAACCACTGCGCCGTGGCCAGGAAGATCACGGGGTTATGGCAGCGCCAGCAGTGAGGATACGAGTGCTCAAAGTCTTCGCGCGACCACAGCAAGCCGCGCTCCTTGAGCGCAGCTTCGACCTTGGGATTGGCGTCCCATACCTTCAAGCCGGCAAACAGCTCGACTGACTCGTTGTAGTGGCCGCCCGGATCGAGCGGGGCGTAGATCTCGAGGCCGTATTTCACGCCGGTGTGATAGTCGTCGGCGCCGTGTCCCGGAGCCGTGTGCACCGCGCCGGTGCCGGCTTCGAGCGTGACGTAGTCGCCGAGCACGCCCAGCGAGTCGCGCGCGTAGAGCGGGTGCCGGAACACCAGCCGCTCCAGCGTCCGGCCCTCGAACGTGGCGAGCGGCGTCGTGAAGGCGCGGCCGGTTTTCTGGCTCACGGTTTCCGCGAGGCCCTTCGCGATGATCACGACCTTGCCGTCAACGTCGTACGCGCCGTACTCGAAGTCGGGGTGGAACGCGATGCCGAGGTTCGACGGGATGGTCCACGGAGTGGTCGTCCAGATCAGCACCGACACCGGCCGGCGGTTCATGAGGTCGGCGGCCGCAGCGGAATTGCCGTCCCGCAGGCGGCCTTTCCAGAATTCCTGCGCACTCAGGTCGGTCATCGGAAATTCGACGTAGATCGATGGCGAGGTGTGCGGCTCGTATTCGACCTCAGCTTCGGCCAGTGCCGTGCGGCAGTGCGTGCACCAGTGCACCGGCTTCTTG
>JANMUX010000208.1:0-16366 GCA_031392125.1 Acidobacteriota bacterium
GGTGTCGATCGCGGTGCGATCGAGCAGATGTTTGCGCAGCCCCGCGCTGCCACGATCGGTGGCAATCCCGGAGGGCAGGATCAGCCCGACACGTCCGGCCGGTTTCGTCAGCCACAACGTGCGCTCCAGGAACAATTGATAGCGGTTGGCGTGCCCGTTGCCCTGCAGTGAATAGGCGCGTGACGCTCGATAGAACCGCAATGCCGCCGTGGTGCTGGCCTTCGCTTCCGCGCGATCCGCGGAAGATCCCGTGTCGGCGCGCACCATGTCCCACGGCGGGTTGCCAAGCACGGCGTCAAAGCCGCCGTCGGGTTTGAGCCGTCCGTTGCCGTCGAAGAACACTTCCGGAAAGGCCAGCTCCCAGTGAAAGGCCCCGTGGCCCTGCGCCACTGCGCGCGCGGCCCGCATCGACTCGCGAAGTTGCGCCGCCGGCAGCGTGGTCGGTGATCCCGTCGCGGCGGCCATCCATTCAGAGACGAGGCCCGCCGCCAGTGGTGCGCCCGGCCATAACCGCGTGGCGCACCACAAGTCGGCCGCGAGCCACCACCCGGCCATCGGGCCATCCGCAGCCGAGAGCGCCGCCAACGTTCGTTCCTTGCCTTTCACGGCCTCGAGGGAATCCGACGGCGTGAGCGCGAGCTGGAGCCGGGCCGGCATCACTCGGTGCGCGACGATCTCGGCGAGCTGATCGTCGAAGAGCGGCAGCGAGGTGGTGGTCCGGACCCGGCGCGCCGGCGCCGGCGGCGGGGGGAGATCCGTGATGCTCGCGCCCAGCAGGCTGTTGCCGGCGGCGAGATGGTGATCGAGAAACGTGAGCGGCCGGTCCGCCGCCAGCGTGGTGAGCCACATCGACAGGCGCGCCAGCTGTACGGCCGTGGGATTGAGATCGACGCCGTACAGACACCGTTCGGCGACCTGGCGTTTGAGCGCGCCGCGGTCCGAAGGCCTGACGTCGCCGGGAGACCATCGGCCCTCTTCGATCAACGCCTGTTCGCATTGATCGGCGAGGAACTGGCAGGCCGCCACGAGAAACGCGCCGCTGCCCATGGCGGGATCGAGCACGCGCAACTCGAGGATCTGATCAGACGTCCTGCCTGCGACCAGCGGCGACAGTGTGCGGCGAACGAGGAATTCCGTGATCGATCGCGGCGTGTAGAAGCTGCCGGTGGCCTTGCGTTCCGTTGACGTGCGCCGCAACACCACGCCCGCACCCGCTGCGACCGGTTCATGTTCGAGCACACGCTCGTACACCGCGCCGAGTTGCTCGACGCCCAGGTCGTGATACGCAATCCTTCGCCTGCCCGACGGAGACGCGGTGGTCGCCATCGCCAGCACCAGCCCCTGCACCACGCTCTCGGGTACTCGGCGACGTTCGACGAGTGGGGCATGGCGCGGTGAGAACAGCCGGCCATTGAACGCCGTGACGTCAAGGTCGCCCGCCTTGCAGCCGGCGTGGGCCATTCGCGCAATGGCCTGCAATCCCGCCCACAAGCCGCGCGGCGCGCCGCCGGCGGCCGAGCGCTTGCACAGCGCATCAATCGTATAGGCCTCCCGATAGACCGGATGCCAGACGGGCACGAGCCCGCGCGCTTCAGCAAACAGCAGGAACAGCACGCGATACACGACGGTCAGTGCCTGGGCGTACGGTTGCCCGCCACGCTCCACACCCGCGGTTCCAGGGGTCAGGGCCGCTGTCAGTCCTGGCAGCGACGCCAGCACCCCGTCACCAAGCGAGTGACATACGCGCGCGGCGTGCAGGCTTGACGCTTCCACGCGTGCCCGCAGCGAATGGGGACCGCCCGCGTCGAGCGTGGCGTGCGCGCCCGCCAGCATCCACAACAGGTGTGCCCCTTGTGAATGCGCGAGCAGCGCAGCGACATCGACCTGAAGCGCGTGCCTGGCCCACGGGCGGCTGCAATCGACGATCTGCAGTGCTCGACCGCTAAAGATGAGCGCCCACTCGACGTCGGCAATACCGCCGCTGCGCACCGCCTCGCTCCACGCGCCATCCACGGCGGCCGCCCACGGCAGTGTGATCGTCAATGCGGCTCGGTTGCCGCTGCTCCTTGAAAGGCCGATCAGCAGGTCGCCGCTTGGCCGGACCCCTGGGACGCCGTAACCCAACGCCTCCAGCAACGGGGCTGTCGCCACGTCGAACACCTGCCGCGCGCTTGCCGACGGCCCGATCGACCGTGACACCAGCCGCCACCATTTTGCCGCCTGCTTCTCGAATGCCTCCGCCGCGCCCGGAGTGAGCGCGGGCAACACGAGCTGCTCGAGATAAGCGTGCGAAACGAGTCGTCCGCCAATGCCTGGGATCACGGCTCGAACGGAAGCGGCCACAGTGCAACCAGTCGCGTGCAGGCGGGGGCTGCCTCGGCCAGCGTCAGTGAACTGGCCCGTCGCGCCAGCGCAGCGTCCAACCGCGCGCGAGTCTCACGCCGTGTGCCCGCGGCCCGCTCACTACGTTGATCGAACAAGGACGCCTGGTGCATCGCCGGCGCTGAGGCGAGCAGGCTTCTCGCCGCGGCGATTCGAGTCAGCACCGAGTCTCGCGATGGCGGAAGCAACGAACAGGCGCCGGTCGCTAGTCCGGTATTCGAAAGGTGGCTGGCGAGCTCGCGCCAGGCACCGCCTGCGCCCATTCTCCGTAGGCGCACCACGATCGCATTCACTCGGCGCTCGACAAGTCCTCCGTGAGCTGCAAGGTGCGTACGCTCGAAGATGGCGATCGCGGCACCCGAGCCATGGCGTCGCGGCAGTGCAAACACCGGCCGCTCGAAAGTCTCGGTTGCATAGGGAAGCAGGCGGCGGAGTTCGACGATGCGGTTGCGTTCGGTTGTGGCGGCCTCTATTCGCGCTGAAGTCAGCGTGCTGCCGACTGCGCTCGGCAACGCCACGGCGTCGAAGACCGCGCGGGCGACGTCGGTTGCGGTGAGCGCGCAGTGGTCGGCCAACGCGTCGCTGGCTCGCAGGCGGCGCCGCTCGAGATGCCGCCACACGCGGTCTTCCACGGTTCCGCGGTGGAGCAGATGCACGGCATGAACGCGCCGCCGCTGCCCCAGCCGGTCGACGCGCCCTAGCCGTTGCTCGAGACGCAGAGGGTTCCACGGCAGTTCGAGGTTGACGACCAGCCGGCACCGGCGATGAAGATTGAGACCTTCGCCCGCCGTGTCGGTCGCGAGCAGCACGTCGAGGTCGCCACTGTCGAACCGCCGCACCACCTCTTGCCGCATCGCTGCCGGTACGCCGCCATGGATCGAGCCGAGCCGAAAGCGCGATGCGAGCGCCTCGGCCGCTGCGTGCAGCGTGTCGCGGTACTCGGTAAAGACGACGGCCGGCTCACCGACCCGAGCGAGGAAGCGGTGCAGCCGGAACAGTTTCGATGAGCGCACCGACGCAAGCTGCGCCAATTCGATCAACTCGTCGAGCCGGCCACGCTCGTCCTGCTGGTTGGCCATCCCAGGGCGGCCGAGACTCTCGTCGTCCTCGTCGCCGTCGTCGTCATCGAGATCGTCCCACGGCAACAGGGCCGGCGGCGGCACCGGTGCCTGCGCCTCTGCCAGTAGCGTCCGGCGTCGCGCCAGCGTCTGCGCCAGGGCGGTTGCGCTCGAGGCTGCGCGGCGAGCCAACGTGACCGCAACAAGCTGCACCGCGGGATCCGAACGGCCCAGTGACTGCCAGATCTCCCTGGCGTAGTTGTCCGTCGCGCGCAGCATGCGCGCCTCGTCATGATTGGGAACCACGCTCATTAGGCGCGCGCGCCGATTGTCAGGCAGGCCAATGTCGCCGCGTCCGCGGCGAAAAACGACCAGGGGATCGCCAAGCGCACCGGTGGCCGTCATGTAAGTGAACGCGGCCTGATCGCCGGAATGGGGCGTCGCCGACACCAGCACCAGCCATGGTGCTCGCAGCGCCAGGCGATTGACCGCGTGGCCGCGTTCACTGGTAGGAGTGAGGTGGTGCGCTTCGTCGGCGATCACCAGGTCGAAGGCGACCGCCTCGACCGCGGCCAGAACCTCTGGACGCTTGACCAGATCAATTGACGCGACGATCACCGGATGGGCCGCCCACGGATTGACGTCGGCCGGCAGCCCCTGCACGGTCGCGGCAATTGAGGCTTGATCGAGCACAGCGGCGGTGATGCCAAAGCGCTCCCGCAGCTCGCTCGCCCAGGTTTCGCGCAGTCCAGCGGGGCACAGGATCAGCGTTCGGTCGGCGAGGGCCCTCACGCGCAGTTCGGCCAGGATCAGCCCGGCCTGGATGGTCTTGCCCAGGCCCACGCCGTCGGCCAGCAGCACCCGCGTCGCACCGCGAAGCACCGCCAGCGCCGGTTCCATTTGATACCCGAGCAGATCGAGGTTGGCGCCAGCCGCGGTCCATAATCCGAGCGCCGGCCGTTCTTGCGCGATAACGCCGAGCGCTCCGCGCAGCACAGCCCGTCGTTTGCGCCGCCGTGGGTGGTGCACCTGGGAGGCGCCGATTCGCTCGAACGGCGCAACGGCGTGGAAGAGACGACCGTTGTTACCCGGTCCGCGGCCCTCGAGCGTCAGCAGGGTGCAGTGTCCGAAGGGCTCGGTGCGCCCCACCGTCCAAACCTCATCGCGAACGGTGACGACTTCGCCTGGTCGCATGCCGTGAATACTGCAAACGACCAGCCCGAAGCGGATCGCAGGAATACTGCGAGTTCAGTTAGGTGGCGCCCGAGCGCGCGGCAGTTTCTTCCACGACCCTCGCTATCGCGGATCGCAAATCTTGCTCTATCGGGAAGTGTGGAGTGCGTTGAAGAACAACCGGAAGGTCGCGTGCGACTGCCCGCGGTGTTGTGGCCTGAACCCGAACAAGACGGCGCGGCCCTGGCCCGATGTGACCTCCACCAGCGCGCCCTTGCCGGCGATGACCCCCTCGCCTTCGAGCCAGCCGCTCAACAACACGCCGCTACTGGCGTAGCGTCCGACGATGCGCGCGGTTGACGCGGCGGTGCCGGCCACTGCTGCCGATGCAGCCGGCACCACGTCGAACGCGCTGTTGAACGCGCAGAAGCCCGCGGTCTCGCGTGGCACGCCGTAAGTCAGCGGATCGGCCTCGAGTTCGAGCTTGATTACCGAACCCGGGCAGAAGAACTCGCTGGCCGGCAAGCCTCGCGTGACGTCCCTCACTGGAGCGTTGAGTAAGTCGACCGCTAGCTCGCTGGCCGAATCGAGGGTGACGAGCGTGCCGCCTGCGACCACAAACTGCCGAAGCATCTCGGCGCCTTCAGCAGCAAGACCGCCCACGTATTCTGGCGGCATGGTCCCGGCCGGGTGTCCAGCCAGCAGGCGCTCCGCGCCGTGGTCGGGGATTACGATCGCGTCGAAGCGCGCCCGCAGCCCGCCGCGCCTGATATCCGCATCGGAGATGTTCTCGAACGGGAATTCGTACTGCTCGAGCAGCCAGCGGGTCCATCCTTCGTCGATGCTTTCGATCCACGGCTTGTAGAGGGCGATCCGCGCGCGCCCGAGCGGCCTCGCATCTTCTGGCAAGCGTCCCGTCAAACCGGTGGCGCGTAACCCGAGATCGCGCGCGACGGCGAACACGGCGTCTCGCACCCCCTTGCCTTCGGCCACGACCAGCGCGCCCCGCTGGTAGGTGTGACCCTGGATGTCGATCGCCGACGAGAGCCACGAGACGCGCGCGCCCGCCTGATGCAGCCGGTTGATGGCCAGGCTGGCCCCGTTGCCGCGCCCGTCGATGATGTAGAACGTTGGCTTTCGTGTTTCACCCCACACGCGGGCGGGTGCGATTGAGGCGCGGTCGAGGCGCGTGCTCGGCGGCGGCTCGAAGAACTGATCGATGCGATCGACCTTCACGTTCATTTGCAGTGGCAGCGTCCAGCCGGCGACGTCGTACGGGCGGTCCACCTGGGCACCGGGCGAGAGCCGGCGTAGCGGATATTGCTGCGTCTCGAGCAGCGTCTTCGCATAGGCGCGGAATGGCTGCGCCATCAGGATGATGTCGGTGCCCTCGGGATAGACCGTCTCGGCGATCCGGAATGGCTCAACCGTCCGCCGCACTTCGACCGCGCCCTCGATCAACAGTTGTTCGAGCTTGCGCGTCGCCTGCGGGTCGAACTGTCCCGGCGGAATGATGAAGGCGAACGGGCCGCCCTTGAGGCCCAGTTCGACTTGCCGCTTGCCCATGCGGTAGAAGTTGCGCACCAGTTCTTCTCGATAACGCGCGGCCGCGCCGAGCAGGCCTCGGGCAGCGGACAACTCGTAGTTGACGATGTCTCGCAGGCGCCAGTCGCCGCCGGGCCACGGGTTCGGGAACGTCGTCGAGGGTGAGTGGTCAGGAAATCCCCGGCCGCTTGTCAGTTGATCGGCGGCCACTGTGATCGGTGACGCCACGCGGACGCTCGCGGCTTCGGTGAGCAGCGTGACGGTGTTGTGGCCGAGTGGCGCCGAGTCTTCGTAGCCGGGCCAGTAGTAGTCGTACAGCGCGTTCTGCAGCACGCCCTGGTGGCCATCCTCCTCGAGCGCGAGCGCCATGGCGTGGCCCAGCAAGCCGGCCTGTCGCCACATCAGGGGGTCGTAGTTGCGATCAATCGGGTCGAGGTTGGGCGGCACGAAGAAGCGCGCCCCGCGCGGCCCCATCTGGTGCATGGTCAGGAACACCTGCGGATGCCAGCGCTGGTAGAAAAACGCCGACAGCGAGCGGTTCTCGGCCATGTTCATCATGAAGGCGTCGCGATTAATATCGTGGCCGACGTAGCGGTGGTAGAGCCACGGCATGCCGATACCCTCGAACTCCGTGCCCTTCCACTTGCGGTACCAGTCCACGGTGATTACGTGACCGTCGGGATTGAGCGAGGGAAACAGGATTAGCACCACGTCGCTGAGCGATCGCAACACCTCCGGATCCTGCGAGGTCGCAAGCGTGTGCAGCAGTTCCGGCGCCGCTTGTGTCGCGCCAATCTCGGTGGCGTGAATGCTCATGCCGAGCGCGACAATCACCGGCTGGCGATGGGCCAGCGCCAGGGCCGCTGGTTCGTCCAGGGTGCGCGGGTCGGCCAGTCGCAGCGCGTTGGCGCGAATCTGTTCGAGGCGGGCGATGTTCTCTGGCGCCGAGACGATGGCAGCGATCAGACGCCGGCCGTCAGTTGACGGCCCGGCATCGACGAGCTCGACGCGATCCGATGCGGCCGCGACGGTCTCGAAGTATCGCTGCAGGCCCGGCCAGTCGGCCAGTTCGCGATCGGCGCCCATGCGAAACCCGAACGCCGCTTCGGGGGTTGGAATGGCGGCTGGCGTTTGCGCGCCGAGCGAGATGGAAACAGCGGCAACCAGCAGCAGGCAGATCGATCGGGCGCGCATGACGCGCGATCATATCGCCTCCGCACAGGCGGCCCGACGGGACCGAGACCAACGAAAAAAGGGGTGCCGTGGTGACGGCACCCTAGAGGGACGTGAGGAAGAGCGGTCGGTTACTTCGCGTCGCGCAGCGACGGCCGCTCGTTGGCGGCAAGATTCGGGGTGGCCATCGGGCTGTCATTCGCCACCGGCTTCACGCGCGCATCGATGCGGGCGAACAAAGCCGCGAGGCCAGCCTGCTCCGGGTCGTAGACGCCCCATTCATCCTTGGCGGGACGCGAGAATGTCTGCGTATTGTTCATGGCCATAGTCCTTGTTTCAGGGTTGCGCCATCCTCAGAGCAAGCTACATGCCGAAGCCGCAGCGCAGCCGTCAGACCCGCCAACCCGAGCGGTTCCCGTCAGTTAACGCCTCGTCCCGAATCCGGGCACCGCGCGGCCAGGTCGTGGCCGGTCACCATTCGTGTTGACGCACTTACATTTGTGCAAGACCCGCGAGCGGTGCCGCCAACGCCCTGCGCACTTTCTCATAGGAAGGCTCGCCAGACACGCACTGGCACACGGGTTGCCTCTAGCCTTGGCATGATCGTCAGCTATCTCGGTACCAAGGGCGGCACCGGTACCACGACGCTCGCCGTAAACGGCGCCGCAGATATTCGCCGCCTCACCAGCAAACCCACCGTGATTGTCGACCTGAAGGCCGGGCCGGGCGACGTCTCGCTGTTTCTCGGCCTGCGGCCGCGCCACACCGTCCTGCAAGCCATCGATAACCTGTCTTGGCTTGATCCAGGCGCAGTCTCCAAGTTTGTGGTCCACCACGAGTGCGGCCTGCACGTGCTGGCGGCCGGAGATGATTTTGGCCGGCCGGCGTCGCGCGACGTCGACGGCATTGAGCAGCTGCTGCGCTGCCTGAACTCGCTCTACGACTTCGTGATTGTCGACGTCGGCAGCACGCTGAGCACGTGTGGCGCCATGGCGCTGCAACTGTCGGAAACGGTGATGCTGGTCGCCAACCCCGATGTGCCATGCCTGCGCAACCTGCAGCGTCTGGTTGATGCCGTGAAGCTGACCGGCGTGGGCGGTGAGCGGTTGAAGATCGTGCTGAACCGCGCGTCCGAGTTCGGCGTGCTCTCGACCGCGCAAATCGAACGGGTGCTCGGCCTCACCATCTCCTACAGCGTCAACAGCGACTATCGCACCGTGGCTTCAGCCGTGAATTCGGGAGTGCCCGTGTCGACGCTGCGCGCGTCAGCGGAGCTGCATCACCAGCTCGAGGCGATCGCCCGCTCACTGTGCGTCGGGTACGCCGGTCGCGCCCTGCACGAGGCCGGCGACCAGGACGAAGATGAAGAGTCCGGGGTCGAGGCCCGGCACCAGCTCTAGCCTGCCGACGTCCGGGCACCGGCAACCGACGTTACGGCTTCCCGTACTGGGCCGTGACCTTGGTGGTAATGCCGCCGCGCGCCGTGAAGTCCCCCACGACAGTCATCCGAACCGGGCCGCAAGCTGCCACCAGATCGTCCAGAATCTGGTTGGTGGCCGCTTCGTAGAAAATTCCCTTGTTCCGGAACTCCAGCAGATAGTATTTGAGGGACTTGAGCTCGAGGCAATTGGCAGCAGGCACGTAGCGGATGTGGATCACGCCGAAGTCGGGGAGACCGGTCTTCGGGCACATCGACGTAAACTCGGGACAGTCGATCGCGATTTCGAATTCGCGTTCGGGTCGCGGGTTGGGAAATGTCTCAAGCGTCGACGCGGTAGGCATGACGATCAGTCTACGGCAAAAAGATGCAGTCGGTGGCCAGGGGCCACCATCGTCGGCTTCGTGAAGAACTAGCGGTGATTGACAGCCCCGAAACTCGGGGTTAGCATACACGCCGCTTAACACTGACCCTGGGGGACACGATGGACGAAGCCCGGAGGATGGGCAAGTCGGAGCTCTTTTCGCACTTCGCTGAACGGTTCGACGTTAAGCGGACACAGTCGCGCGAGTTCTTCGATGAACTGGCAATCCTGTGCGAGAAGGAATTGAAGCGGACCGGAGAGTTCGTGATCCCTGGCATGGTGAAGCTCGTGGTGCAGCACCGCAAGGCGCGCACCGGGCGCAACCCGGCCACCGGCCAGCCGATCGAGATTGCCCCGAAGACGGTAGTCAAGGCCAGGATCGTCAAGCAACTGAAGGACGCGATCCTGCCGAAGAAGACCAAGTAGCGCACCCAACAGGACTGGCGGGGATCTATTTCTTGATCTTCCTCGCCAGCTCCCGAATCTCCAGCCGTTCAATCTTGAATTTCAACGTGCTCAGCGGCACGCCCAGGTAGCGTGCCGTCTGCGTGACGTTCCACGCGTTGCGCTCGAGCGCCCGCACCAGGAAGTTGCGCTCGAAGGTGGTCAGGGCGCGGTCGAGCAGGCTGGTGTCCGACTTGGTGCGATCGAGTTCGACGACGTGAAACTCGAAGGGTAGATCTTCGTCGGTGATCCATTCGTGATCCGACACCGCGACCAGGCGCTCGACCAGGTTCTCCAGCTCGCGGATGTTGCCCGGCCACCAGTAGTGAGACAGCATGCGCAGCGTTGATTCCGCGATTCCGCGCACCGGCTTATGGAACCGCGCGCTGTAGCGGCGGATGAAGAAATCAACCAGCACCGGCAGGTCTTCAATGCGCTCGCGCAGCGGCGGCAGCCGCACCGGAATCACGTTGATGCGATAGAACAGGTCTTCGCGAAACGTCCCGTCCTTGACGGCACGTTCCAGGTCGACGTGGGTGGCGGCAATCAGCCGGAACGCGGTGCGCACTGGCCGCGTCCCGCCCACCCGCTCGACTTCACCCTCCTGGATCGCTCGCAGCAACTTGGCCTGCAAGTCGGACTTGAGGTCGCCGATTTCATCCAGGAACAGCGTCCCGCCGTTGGCGAGTTCAAACTTGCCAATGCGCTGCTGAATGGCGCCGGTAAACGAGCCCTTCTCGTGCCCGAACAACGTGCTCTCGACCAGTTCGCGTGGAATGGCCGCCAGGTTCACCGCGACGAACGGCGCCGCGGCGTTGATCGACTCGCGGTGGAGCAGGCGCGCCAGCAGCTCTTTACCGGTGCCGCTCTCGCCGAGCACCAGCACCGTGGCCGACAGCTTCGCCACTTTGTGCACGGTCTCGAGCACGCCCTTGAGCGCGGTGCTCGGGCCGGTGATGAAGTCGCGCGCGTCGGCGTCGCCCGCTGCGTCCTGCAGGGTCAGCACGTGGCGATTGAGGTCCTGGCGTTCGCCGGCGTGACGGACCAGCGCGCGGAACACGTCGGGGTCGGCATCCTTGGTCAGGAAGTGGTACGCGCCGAGCTTGATGGCGCTGACCGCGGCGTCGACGTCGGGCCCGGCCGAGGTCATGATCACCTCGACCAATGGGAAGTTCTCTCGCACCACCTGGAGCAGGTCGAGGCCGCCCAGCGCCGGCAGCTGCATGTCAGCGACCAGCACGTCCACTTCTTCGCGGTCCATTAACGCCAGGCCGGCCTCGGCCGACGAGGCGCGAACCACCCGGTAATCGCGGCGCAGCGTCTGCGACAGGCGTTCGCGTGCCTCATCGTTGGCGTCGATCACGAGCACGGTTTTTCGGCGCGCCGACATCGGGTGGAGTATAACGGGGACTGACCCCGCCGCTTTCACCGAAGGGGTCTGACCCCTATGACAAGCCTGTGGATTGTGGCGGTGATGGCGTTGGCGGTGGCCGTGATTGCGTTCGCGCATTCGAGGCGAACCGCCCGCCAGCTCGCGCAGATGACCGAGATGTACTGGCAGCTGAAGTTTGACCACGGCGAGCTCAAGGGCAAGGTGGATCCGGCGGTGTCGGCTGCGCCCAAACCGAAGGAAACCTTCGTGCCGCTCGCCCAGCTAAAGCGTCCTTGACCTTCCGTTCAATTCCGAGCGACATTGAGGGGTTCCCACCTTCGCCGTGACGGCTACGGTGGGCAAGGGTCTTATGGCAAATCAGTACGACGTAGTGGTAGTTGGGGCGGGAACGGGCGGTTACGTGGCGGCCATTCGCGCCGCGCAGCTGGGGCTCAAGGTCGCGGTGGTCGAAAAGCAGAAGGCGCTTGGCGGCACCTGTTTGATCTGGGGCTGCATTCCCACCAAGGCCTTGCTCGAGCACGCGCACGCGCTCAAGGTCGCGCAAGCCGCCAAAGAGTGGGGCCTGACCGGCATCGACGGCGCCAATGTCGGCATCGACATGGTCGCGGTTCACGCCCGCAAGGACAAGATGGTGTCGGGCCTTACCGGCGGCATCGAAATGCTCTTCAAGAAAAACAAGATCGACTGGATCAAGGGTAGCGCGCGGCTCACCGGCACGCAGGGCGTTGAAGTCACGCTGCACGATGGAACCAAGCAGTCGCTGACCGCCGGCAAAGAAATCATCGTCGCTACCGGCTCGACGCCGCGCAGTGTGCCCGGCATCGAGGTCGACCGCAAAACGATTATCTTCAGCGACGAAGCCATCCACCTGCCGTACGTGCCCAAGTCGATTGCGATCATGGGCAGCGGCGCCGTTGGCGTCGAGTTCGCGTCGATTTTCAAGAGCTACGGCAGTGAAGTCACGGTCATCGAACTGCTGCCGCGGCTGGTGCCGGGCGAGGATGAAGCGGTATCGGCCGAGCTCGAGCGCACGTTCAAGAAGCGCGGCATCAAGGTGTTGACCGGTTCGAAGGTCACTTCCGCCAAGGCCGGCGCGAAGGGCGTGGAGATTGAAGTGGAGACCGCTGGGAAGTCACAGCAGCTGAGCTACGACCTGCTGCTGGTCGCCACCGGCCGTGGCCCAGTCACCGAAGGCCTCGGCGCCGACGCGATTGGCATCAAGATGGATCGCGGCTACGTGGTTGTCGACTCCCTGTTCAAGACCAGCGTCCCCGGCATTTCCGCCATCGGCGACGTGATCACGATGGGCGGCCCGCACTACCAGCTCGCGCACGTGTCATCGATGGAAGGCATTCTGCTCGCGGAGCGAATCGCCGGCCACGCCGTGCAGCCAATCAACTACGATCACGTGCCGCGTTGCACTTATAGCGACCCCGAGATCGGCAGCGTGGGCCTGACCGAGACGCAGGCCAAGGAACAGGGTCACGAGGTCCGCGTCGGCACTTTCCCGTTCCGCGCCCTGGCCCGCGCCCGCATGGCGGGCGAGACCGACGGCTTCGTGAAGATCGTCGCCGAGGCCAAGTACGACGAGATCCTGGGCGTGCACATCATCGGTCCACGCGCGACCGAGCTGGTGGCCGAGGCGGTCGTGGCGCTGCGGATGGAAGTGACCGTCGAAGAGCTGATCAGGACCATTCACGCGCACCCGACCATGTCGGAGGCCGTTGGCGAAGCCGCACACGCTGCGCATGGCGCTGCGATTCATTTGTGAGGTCTTGAGGACCTGAGGTCCTGAGGTCTTGACGGTTCAAGACCCCAAGACCATCAAGACTTCAAGACCGATAGCGAAAGTACCTATGTCAACACCCGTAGTAATGCCCCAGATGGGCGAGTCGATCGCCGAAGGCACCATCGTCCGCTGGATCAAAAAGGTCGGCGACTCGGTGGACCGCGACGAGCCGCTGTTCGAGATCTCGACCGACAAGGTGGATGCCGAGATCCCATCGCCCGCCGCCGGCGTGCTGATGGACATTGCGGTGAAAGAAGGCGAGACAGTCCCGGTCAATAGCGTGGTGGCGACGATCGGCGCGGCCGGCGAGAAGGTGTCCGCGGCAGCGCCTGCTGCGTCTGCTCCCGCCGAGACCAAGCCGTCTGAAAAGGCTGATGCGACTGGAACGCCGGGCCCCGCGGTTTCGGCCCCGGCCTCGCCTTCAACCACCAATCCTCCTCCGGTCGCGGCCGCTCCGGTCGAAGTCGCGAGCGAGGAGTCGAACGAGAGACAGAAATCCTCGCCGCTGGTTCGCAAGATCGCAAAAGAACACAACGTCGACATTGGCCGCATCCAGGGTTCTGGCATCGGCGGGCGGGTCACCAAGCAGGACATTCTCGGCTTTATCGAAAGTCCGTCCTTCGACTCGCAAGCCGCCCGCCCCGCGGGCGGTTCGCTCGCTCAGGATGGAACACTGGCCCGTTTGACGCCCCAGCCAGTTACCCCGGGCGTCGGTGATCAAGTCGTTCCAATGTCGGTGATGCGCAAGAAGATCGCCGAGCACATGGTGGTCAGCAAGCGCACGTCGGCGCACGTCTACTCGGTGTTCGAAGTGAATTACTCGCGCGTCGATCAGATCCGCAAGGCGAAGAAGGACGACTACGAGCGCTCGGGCGCAAGGCTCACCTTCACGTCGTTCATTGCCAAGGTGGTGGTCGACTGCTTGCGCACGCACAGGGTGATTAACGCCTCGATTGACGGCGACAACATCATCTACCGTAACGACATCAACCTTGGCATTGCCGTGGCGCTCGACAACGGGCTGATCGTGCCGGTCGTCAAGGCAGCCGGCGAGAAGAACACGCTTGGCCTCTCAAAGGCCATCCAGGACATTGCCGAACGTGCTCGCACCAAGAAGCTGAATCCTGAAGAAGTGCATGGCGGCACGTTCACCATCACCAACCCGGGTAATTTCGGCGCGCAGTTCGGGTTACCCATCATCAACCAGCCGCAGGTCGCCATTCTCGGCGTCGGCGCCATCGAGAAGCGCCCGGTGGTGATTGACGATGCGATTGCCATCCGGCTGATGGGCTTCCTCACACTGGGCTACGACCACCGCCTGGTTGATGGCGCGGTGGCCGACCAGTTCATGGCCGACGTCAAGAAGGGTCTCGAAACCTTCGATCCGTCGCACGCCTGATGTTCGATGTGCGCAGGCTGGGCGTGGTCCCTTATGCGGACGCGCTCGAGTTGCAGCGCGCGCTGGTCGAGGACCGCAAGGCCGGCCGCATTCCCGACACGCTGTTGTTGCTGCAGCATCCGCACGTACTGACCATCGGCGTGAAGAAAGATGGCCGCCAGCACATTCTCGCCACGCCGGAAGTCCTGGCTGCGCGAGGCGTCGAGGTGGTGGAGACGGGACGCGGCGGCGACGTGACCTACCATGGCCCCGGGCAACTCGTAGGCTATCCGATCATCGATTTGAACCCCGACCGGCGCGACGTGCACATGTACGTTCGCGATCTCGAGGCGGTAATGATCGGCGTGTGCGCCGACTACGGGCTGACGGCCGACCGCGTGAAGGGCATGAGCGGGGCGTGGGTCGGCGATGCCAAGATCGGCGCCATCGGCGTTCGCATTTCGCGCTGGGTCACAAGCCACGGCTTTGCCTTCAATGTCACCACCGACCTCGACTTCTTCAACCTGATCGTCCCGTGCGGGATCGCCGACAAGGCCGTGACCTCGCTAGCCTCTCAGCTTGACCGCCAGGTCCCGATGGCCGAGGTCGAGGATCGGTGTATCCACCATTTTTCGGCCGTTTTTGCGAAATCGACCGCCAAAGTTCCTGCGAGGGAATAACCGCTCGCTCGGTGGGGTTCTATTGCCCAACATGCGAGATCAAACTGAAATCAACCTCGTCGAACGGCTGCGCTTACAAGACGAGAGCGCTCTGGCAGAGCTGTCATCGGTCTATGGAGCCAAGATTTTCCAGTTGGCCTTCCGGTACGTGAAGAACCGCGAAGATGCTGAAGAAGTCGTCCAGGACGTACTTCTGAAGGTCTTCCGCAAGATTGACGCGTTCCGAGGCGACTCGGCGCTGTCGTCGTGGATCTACCGCATCACCTTCAACACTGCCATGTCTCGCCTGCGTCACACCCGCGCGGCGCGGATGGCCGAAATTTCCGAACTGCCCGTTGGCACGGCAAACCAGGGCGAATCGGCGCCCCGGGTGCACGAGCCGGCCGACTGGTCGAACCTGGCAGACGAGACAATGCTGCGCCAACAGATGCGCGAGCGGCTGTTCGAGGCTGTCGACGACCTGCCGGCAATCTATCGCGCGCCGGTGATTCTTCGCGACCTCAAGGGCTTGACCACGGAAGAAGCGAGCTTGCGGTTGCGGGTGAAGGACCAGACGTTGAAGTCGCGATTGCATCGCGGACGCCTGCTGCTTCGCAATCGCCTGTCCGACTTCGCCGGCGGCCTGTCGATGCACCGCCCGGTCGAGGCCTTCTAGTCGCGTTTGACCACGGGAGGGCCGGGGTCAACCCGACAGCGAGGTCTGGTAGCGCACCTGGTCGCGTGATGACAAGGCCGGCGTCACGATTGACGCGATGCCCGACGGCTGCAGCAGCACTGGCATGATCGCCGTCCCCCCGAGCGTGCCTTCTTCGCGCGACACGGCGACAGTGGCCATGTGCAGTCGCGGGCCCCGGGTGAGGGCAGTGCGAATCATCCGCGTCGCCGCTGCCGCTAGCGCATAGGGCCCCGGCGGCCACAGCCTGTCGATACGCGCATCAAGGCGCGCCAACTGCGCCGCTGACAAGACCTGCGGAACGGGCCGTCCGCCGATCGCGCCTTGGTCCCACGGCACGATCACCTGGTGCGGGGGCCGACCCAACACCGCCAACGAAATGTCTGACGGCGACGCGTGGGCCTCGAGCGCGGTGAGGGCCGTGACGGCTGATCGCAGCGCCTCGGCGCCGGTCCCGAACAACCGCGCGCGCGCGAACCCGGCCTCGTTCACGCCCTTCCCGATCAAGCTGTCCTGTGCCGAACCGGCGCACAGCAGTGGCGCGACCTGGTTCAGTCCGGCAACCCGTTTCACGAGTGCCAGACCGGCCTCGTCTCGCCACTCGCCCGCCTGACCGGCGCGATCCGCGATTACGATTATCGCGGCCCCGACCACCGCGGCGACATCGCTCGTGCCCGACATCGCTGTGTGATACCGATCGACCGGCCCCGACTGCGCGACGTCTAGTGCCTTGCCGGCTGCAATCGTGCCCAACTCGTCTACCAGGACGATGCGCGACACCAGGTCGGCGGCGGCTAACTGGCGCGCTAGCGCCCCGCCGATTTCGCCAGCGCCGAGAATTACAACGGTGGACACGCAGACTATTCTATAGGCATG
>JANMUX010000228.1:0-4939 GCA_031392125.1 Acidobacteriota bacterium
GGCCACGCGCAAGACGAAGCCGCCATTGGGATCGAGCAACACTGGAGACGTCGTGCGCCTCGTCACGTTCACCACCGTGACCGTGTCGTGAGTCGCTGCGGTCCCTTGGGTGGCCGTAAGGGTGGTGAACCCATCGGCACCGGGAATCGCCGCGTTGATGCTGCCGGCCGCCGGCATCGGCGGCGGCTGGGTATCAAGACTGGTGAAGTGAGCCGTGACCTCGGTCGCAAGGTTTCTGCCGGCGAGGTCGGTCACGCCGGTGGCAACAACCACTGAGTAAACCGTGTTGGAGTTCAGCGCGCTGGCCGGCCGCAGCGTGACCACGCTGTTGCTGCCGGTCAGGCTGACCGAGGCACTGACGGGCGTGCCATCGGGCCGGACCAGCCGCACGTTACCGGCGTTTTGTCCGTTCACCGAGGCTGCCGCAATCGCCTTGGAGAACCGGATCACGATGGGGTCAGACAGCGCGACATTGGCCGCGCCGTCGGCCGGCACCACGGCCGTGACTCGCGGCACCGACGCGGTGATCTGCAAGTCGAGCGGTAAGACCCCGCCGGCGCTGCCGAGTTCGCCCGACGCCTGGCCCGAGTCGGCATTCGCCACGTCCAACGCCGTCAGCGTAACGGGACCGAGCAGCGACGCCGCGATGTAGGCGCCATTCGATCCCGACAGCGACACCACAGGGAAACCAGCTGCCGATACGAGCGCGGCCGCGAACGGACTACCCGCCGGCCCCACGACCTGGCCGCGGGCAAAGCCGAACGCGCTTGCTGCACTGACGAAGAAATACCGCCCGCCGACGCGGATGCCTTCGAACACATCAGCGCCGTTAAGCGTGGTGTCGGACCGGATCTGATCGCCGACAATGACGCCTCGGCCGACCAGCACCAGCTTGGTCTCGCCGCCAATCTCTTGCGGCCGAACGAGCAGCAGCCGCGTGGTGCCGGCCAGTGCGGCGGGCTTAGGCGCCGACAACGTGGCCGGCCGATCCAGCGCACCCGAGAACGAAACGAGCGCGGCGCCGACTACGCTGATGCCGGGCGGCAGCGTCACGCCGACGTTCGCCGGCGGCAAGCCGCGAACTGAAACCGGAAGCGAACTGGCCACGGCGCCTTGCGGCACCTGCAGCGCCTCGCCGCTTGGTGCGGTGACGGACCCGCCGTCGGGACCAAGCGTCGAACCGACGCGCGGGCCAGGAGGCGGCGCCAACAACTCGACCGTGATCACGCCTTGCTGCAACGTCAGCGGATCGAAGGTCTGCGACGGCGTGACGCCGAACACCGCGCCCAATCCCGAGGCCGGCCCACCGACCTGGTAAAAAATCACATCTTCGACGAACGACTCGGGACGAACGTTCGTCCCGTTCAAGAATGAATACGACTCGACGATCCGCGCTTCAATTGGGAGCCCGCTCGAAACCGGCGCCGGCGAGGTAATCGTGCCATGGACGTCCGATCGCACGCCCGGCCGATAGAACAGCACGCGCGGCTGCGGGTCGATGAGCGTAGAGGCGCTGAGCGCGAGAGGCGACAGGGTGACGCCCTCGACCAAGTCGCCTGCCGATGCGAGTGGCGGCGCCAGCGGTGACAAGTCAGGCCTCAAGAACACGAACTGACCCGTTCGCGGAATCTCGGCGACCAGGGGACCGCTCGCAGGCGAAACGATCGACCCGACCGCGCGCCAGGCCCCCGCCTCGTCGTCCCATCGCGCGACGACCAGCGTGACGCCGTCGGCGATCGAGAACGCATTGGGCAGCGATAACGTGGCGCCCGTCGCGAATGTGACATCACCAGGCGCGATGTCTACCATCGCCACCGGCGACCACCCCGCCGGCAGCAGGCCTGCGAGCCCCTGCTGTGTGAGCGGCGTCAACGACAGGTTAGTCGCAGTCGGCAGTGCGCCCGGCGGCACAATCAGTTGCGCGGGAGGCCCGGGCCCAACCGGCCAGGTAAGGCTGCCGCCGAGCACGGCTGAGACACTGGTCGCGGGAGCTGCTAGCAGCGTCAGCCTCGCGTCGAGCAGTTCGAGCGCCTGGTTCACCACGATCGACGTCGGGCGATCGACCCGAGTCCAGCCTGGCCTGGCGATTTGCACCACGCCCTGCCCTTCGGTGGCGCGTAACACCCAGCGGCCGCGCGCGTCGCTCAGGGTCGACGCCGAGTAGGTCTCGCCGGTCGTGTCGGTGCCCGTTAGCAGCACCGCCGCGCCAGCAAGCGGCAGGCCCGACCTGTCGTCGTAGACCTCACCCGTGAGCACGCCTTGTCCCGCCGATGCCGACGAGACGACCAGCGTCTGGCCCGCCGCGCTCGCCGACAAGCCTGACAAGTCGACAACCTCGGCACGCAGGTTGAGCACCGTGCCGCCCGGCTGCGACAACCCGAGAGGGTAGGTAAATGCGAACGGCGGGCCGGTGAACGTCACGACGTTCACGCCATTGACGAAAAACCGCACGGTGGCGATGCCGACGTTATCCTGCGCCTGCACGGAGAGTGCGACGGTCCGGCCGGCAAACACCTGCAGGGGGGCCGAGAGACTGATCGACGGCGCCGTCAAGTCGCTGTCTGCGAGAGGCACCACCGAAACCACTCCGGTCGCGTCGCCACGGTTGCCGTTGAAGTCGGTAGCTTGGACGAGCACACCGAGAGACGATCCGGCCGGTGCATCTGCCGGCACCGGATACCCAACCTCGAACGGAGGCCCGGGCAGCGTGGCAACGACCACGCCGTTTACAGTGAACGACACCGACTGCACGCCGACGTTGTCGCTCACGCGGGCCGATAACTGCATCGTCGTACCCCCGACGGCGGTGGGCGGCGCGTTGATCGCGACAACCGGGCTTTCGGTGTCTGGCACCGAGCCGATGGTGAGGGCTCGCTCCGCGGTGGAGCGGTTGCCCGCGGCGTCGCGTGCCGTCGCCTTGACGATGATGCGGTCGCCCGGTGAAGCAACCGACGGCACGTTGACCACCTGCTGATAGGGTGGCCCTGGCGCCTCCGTGGGAGCGCCGCCGTTCACTTCGAACGCCACGCCGGCGATGCCACGATCGTCGGTCGCCTGCGCCGTCATCGTGACCTGGCTGCCTGGAAGCACGCTCGCGGGTCCGTTGATGGTGATACTGGGCGGATCGCGATCGGTAGCCGTCGCGACCGTCACTAACGCCTGGCTCGACGCGCTGCCGCCGCGGCCATCTGTCACGACTACGGTGACGGTAAACGGTCCTTCCGTCGCATAGGCATGGCTGGGAGACAGTCCACTGCCTGTGGTCTGGTCGCCGAAATCCCAGTCGTAGCTGAGGTGATCGGTCGAATCGGGATCGGAGGACGTGCCCGCGCTGAAGCGAATCAGTTCGCCGATCTCACCGGCATACGGGCCCCCGGCGTTGGCCGTGGGCGCGCGATTGGGATTTGAGAGCACCTCGATGGAGCCATTACTGCTGGCCGTGAGGCCGGAAAAATCAACCGCGCGGGCCTCGACGTTGAGCACGGCGCCGCCGGCGATTGCGGCCGGGAGCACGAACAGTGCGCGATACGGCTCGCTGGCGGCTGCACCCACGTTCACGCCGTTCACAAAAAAGCTGACGCTCGCGACGCCGACGTTGTCGGCGGCGGTCGCCGAGATGGTGGCGGTCGCGCCCTCCAGTATCGTCGGCGCAACCAGCAACTGGACCGTGGGCGGCGTCGTGTCCGGAAGGGCCACAACCTGCCAGCTGCCTGCCGTCTCGGTGAAATTGTCGCTGAAATCAAACGCGCGGGCCGTGGCGTCGATGGTCGAACCCAACGCTGCGTCGGCCGGCACGGTGAACGTCGCCTCGAACGGGGCCTCCGAATCGGTGCGGATCAGTGTTCCACCCACGCGGAAGACGACGGACTTGACGCCGACGTTGTCGGTGACCGTCACGGTAAGCCGCACCGTGGCGCCGGGCGAGGCCTGGGGAGCAACGTTCAGCGACAGCACGGGAGGCTGGATGTCGGGCGTCGCGGCCACGCGGAAAATGCGATCGGCCAGTCCCGAATTGCCGGCCGCGTCTCTCGCCACTGCGCGCACGTGAAACTCAGTACCGACAAGCGCATTGGCCGGCACCACGATCGCGCGCTCGAACGGTGCGGTCTCCAGTTCGATGGGGTTCGCCCCATTCACCTCGAAGCGCACCGCCACAACACCGACATCGTCTGTGGCGAGGGCCGTCGCGGTCACCGTGGCGCCCGGCAGAACCTGTGATGGCAACGACAGACTCACCACGGGAGTCGTCGCATCGACCACGGTAATGTCAAAGGACTGCGTGGAGGACGCCCCGCGGGAATCGGTGACCACGAGCACGACGGGATGCACGCCGATCTGCCCGGCCCCCGGTATCCACGCCAGGAGACCCGTAGTCCGGCCGACGACCAGGCCGGACGGAGCCGCCGAGAGTGAGAAGTTCACCGAATCGCCGTCCGGGTCGCTGGCCGACGCCTGGTACGAATACGAATGCTGGTGACCGCCAGTGGTGATTGGAGTCGACGTGATGGTTGGCGCGCGATTGGGTGCCGGAGCGACCACTGTAATTGACACCGCCGCCGAGTCCGTGCCGCCGCGCCCGTCGGTCACAGTGAGGGTAGCGGTGAAGGCGCCTGCCGCGGCATAGATGTGGCTCGGCGATGCGCCGGTGCCACTGGTGCCATCGCCGAATGCCCAGCTGAATGTCAGCGGGTCGCTATCGGGATCACTGCCGCTGCCATTGAACGTCAGCGCTTGCCCAGCCATGACCGTGTACGGCCCGCCGGCATTCGCGCTCGGCGCTCGATTCGGTGGCGGCGGAATCGCGGTCACCGTCACGAGTGCGGTCGCCGTCGCGGTGCCGCCACGACCGTCGGTCACCGTGAGCGTCGCGGTGAAGTCCCCTGCCGCGGCGTACGTGTGGGTCGGCGATGCGCCTGCACCACTGGCTCCATCGCCAAAC
>JANMUX010000207.1:0-13646 GCA_031392125.1 Acidobacteriota bacterium
CACCCGAAAGCCAGCGTCCTTGAACTTCTTCATCATCTCGAGGCAAATCACCCCGCTGTCCTTCTCGAGGCGTATCACGTCAAAAATGCGGCGCCGCATCAGCCGGAAGTCGCAATCGACGTCGCGCACCTTCAGCCCGAATAACAGCTTGACGGTGTGATGGTAGAGGCGGCCGATGATGATGCGGTGCAGCGGATCTGAACGGCTGATCTTCCAGCCGTTGACCCAATCGACATCGTCCCTCATCTGCTGCCACAGCAGCACCATTTCGGCGGGATCGTACTGCGCGTCGCCGTCGGTGTAAAAGATAAATTCTTTCGACGCGGTCGCAAACCCCGAGCGCAACGCGCCGCCGTAGCCGCGATTCTGCTGGTGATGGACGATGCGGACGTGATCAGGGTAGACGCGCGCGAGTTCGTCGAGAATACGCGGCGTGTCGTCCTGGCTGCCGTCGTTGATGACGATCACTTCGTAGTCGGGCGTCAGGGTGCTCGCGACCCGCACCGCGCTAATCACGAGGCTGGCGATCGTGCCGGCATCGTTGTACGCGGGAAAGAACACGCTCAGACTTGGTACGTGCCCCACTTTACTTCGAACCCTTGGACCGTCTCGACCGGATGCGGCCGTGGCGGAAGACCAGTTTCCACGGCGTGATCAGCGACTCGAGCAGCACGCCGCTCGACAGCTTCGAGGCGCCCTGCCGGCGCTCCACGAAGATGATTGGCGACTCGACAATCTGCAGGCCGGCATGGGCGGCCATGAACGTCACGTCGAGCAGGAAGGCGTAGCCGTCAGAGACGATCTTGTCGAGCGGCAGCCTGGCAAGCGAGCTGCGCCGCCAGCAGCGATAGCCCGTCGTGATGTCGCGCAAGCCGAGGCCGGTGACCGTGCGAATGTAGAAGTTCGCAAACGAGCTGAGGATGATTCGGCGCAGCGGCCAGTTGACGACGCTAATGCCATTCAGGTAGCGCGAGCCGATCACGAGGTCGGCACCCGCGGTCGCGAGTTCGATCATCGCCGGCAGGTATTTCGGGTCGTGCGACAGGTCGGCGTCCATCTGGCAGACCAGGTCGGCATCACCGGCAATGGCATGCCGGAATCCCTCGAGGTACGAGACGCCCAGGCCACGCTGCCCGGTGCGGTGAAGCACGCGCACGCGTCCGGGATACGCCTCGGCCAGAGCGTCGGCGACCGCGCCGGTGCCATCGGGCGACTGATCGTCGAGCACCATCACCTCGGTGCCGGGTATCGTCAGGATGTCGGCAACCAGAATGGGCAGGTTCTCCCGCTCATTGTAGGTTGGCACCAGGATCAGCGTCTTCATGCGCTATCGCCGCCCCTCGAACCGCAGCGAGGCGACCTGCTCCGAGACCAGGCCGACCAGCAAGACAATCACCGAGAACATCAGCAACAACACCGCGCCATTGGGAATGCGATCGTGGTACGCGAAGTTCCACATGCCGTAACCGGCGCCGAGCGTGAAGGCGGCGGCGCTGAGCGGGGCAAAGATTCGGAGCGGGCTGAAAATGGTGATGACCTTCAACAGGATCAGCAGGAACTTCGCGCCGTCACTGACCAGCCGGATTTTCGACGTACCGATCCGCGGCAACGCTCCGACTGGCTCGAACGCTACATTGTACCCGGCCTTGATGAAGGCCAGCGTGGTCGTGGTCGGCGTGGAAAAGCCGTTCGGCAACAGGTGGATGAACTCGAGCAGGCAGGAACGCCGCGCGGCGCGGAAGCCGGACGTGAGGTCCGGAATCGGCCGCTCTGTTAGATAACTGGCCAGCCAGTTGAGGAGGGCGTTGCCAATTCGCCGACCGGCGGTGGCCTGGCTGTCTGCCGAGCGCGCGCCGATCACAAGGTCATATTCGCCCAGCCGTGCCACCAACCTGCCCACGTCGTCGGCACGGTGCTGGCCATCACCGTCGACAATCGCCAGCCACTCGCTCGACGCGGCTCGAATGGCTGATTTCACAGCGGCGCCGTTGCCTTTGTTGTAAGGGTGCTTCACCACCCGAGCTCCCGCCGCCTCAGCCGCGGCCCCGGTGCCATCAGTCGATCCATCGTCGATGACCAGCACCTCGTGCCAGGGCGCAGCCGCGCGCAGGCTCGCGACCACGCCCCCGATGCTTTCGCACTCGTTGAATGCGGGAACGACGATCGTGACGGTGTTCGGCGAGGCCATCGGGTGGAGAAAAATCTTCGGCTGGAAAGCGGCAATCGTAGCACGCGCTCCGAACCCGTCTTGGCCTCATCTGGTGGTAGTCAAAAAAATGACACACCTTCGTGTTGATGGCGAAACAAAGGCGTAAACGATAGACAGCTAATCATTTGACGCACTTGCGCGTTGACAAGCTCACCAGCCCCGTCTACTATCCGAGTGGATTTTTGTGGAGTGAAGTGGAGAGTTAGACGTGCTCCGGGGCAACTCGCCGGCGAAAATTGATGACAAGGGCCGGCTCAAGGTCCCGAACGGCTTTCGCGCCGTGATTCAGAAGGATCACGGCCCCGAACTGTTCGTGACGAGCCTGACGGGTCAGTCTGTACGCATCTATCCGATGCCGGTATGGCTCGACGTCGAGCGCCGCATTGCGCAGATGCCTTCCACGCACCCGGCTCGGCAGAAGTACCTCGACCGCGTGAACTTTTACGGTCAGGTCGCGGAACTCGACCCCCAGGGCCGCGTCCTGATTCAACCCCGGCTTCGCGACAGCGCCCTCATGACGGGTGAAGTGGACGTGCTGGGCCAGCAGAATTTTCTCGAGGTCTGGAATCACGAACGCTTCGTCGCCCGGCTGCTCACCGAGCCGTTCACCGACGACGACGCGCGTGCCTTGTCTGACTTCGGGATCTAGTGGAACGGGCAACACACGTTCCAGTTTTGCTCGACGAAGTGCGATCGCTGCTCCAGCCTGAGCGCGGCGGCACCTTTATCGACTGCACGCTCGGGCTCGGCGGGCACTCCCGCATGTTGCTCGAAGCCGGAGCCGAGCGGGTCATCGGAATCGATCGCGACAGCGACGCGCTGGCGATCGCGAAGGAGGCACTTGCGGCCTTTGGCGACCGCGTCACCTTCGTGCACGCCGACTATCGCGAGGTGGCCGCGGTGATGGAGGCGCAGGGGGTGAGCGAAGTGGCGGGCCTGCTCGCCGACTTCGGTGTCTCGTCGATGCAGTTGGACGCCGCCGGCCGCGGCTTCAGCTTCAAGCGCGACGAGCCGTTGGACATGCGGATGGACCGCAGCCGCGGAGAAACGGCCGCCGACCTGATTGACCGGGTCGACGAAACGGAACTGGCCGACGTGATCTATCGCTTCGGTGAGGAGCGCCGGTCACGGCAAGTCGCCCGCGCGATCGTCATGGCGCGGCAACAGTCGCCCATCACGGCGACCGGGCGGTTGGCGGACATCGTGCGGCGAGGGGTCGCCGCACGCGGATGGCAACGGATCGACCCGGCGACGCGCACCTTCCAGGCGCTTCGCATCTGGGTCAACCGCGAGCTGGATGAGCTGGACTTGTTTATCGGCCGGGCAGCCTCGCGGTTGCAGGCCGAGGGGCGTCTCGCGCTGATTTCGTTTCACTCGCTCGAAGACCGCGTGGTGAAACACACGTTGCGCGACCTGGCGCGCGGCGACGACGCCGTCATCAAGGTGCTGACCAAGCATCCGGTGATTGCGGGCGACGCCGAGGCAGCCGTCAACCCGCGGGCGCGAAGCGCCAAGCTTCGCGCCGCCGTGCGAGTCAGGTAAGGGGGGAAGCGATGGATAAGGCAGGAACCTTCGAATACGAAATTCGCAAGGACTTCCGCAATAACCAGATCGTGCGCGAGGTCGATGAACGCCGCCTGCGCGATCTGTGGATGTCGCTCGGCGCCGGCGTGCTGCTGGTCGTGGTGCTGTTGTTTTCGGCGTGGCAGCACTTCGAGCTGTTGCGCCACGGCTACAAGCTCGAGCAGATGCAGCGGGACCGCGCGGCTGAGAACGACATCAACCGTCACCTCCGCCTCGAAATGGAAACGCTACGGGCGCCCCAGCGGATCGAAAAGCTGGCCACCGAGCGTCTCGGCATGGTCAGCCCCGGTGCAGAAGAGGCCGTGGTCCTGGAGCGTGTGACGCCTCCAACTGCGCCCGCCAAGTCAGTCGTCGCCAGCAGGTAAGAAGGTAGCAATCGTGGCCGTCCAGCCTGACCTCAATTGGCGTCCGGTCCTCAGGCGCCGCCTCATGGTGGCGGCGGGCGTGCTCGCCTGTTGGGTGCTCGCGATCGAGGTACGCCTGTTCATATTGCAGGTTGTGCAGCACGAGGAGCTTTCGGTGCGGGCCGAGCGGCAGCAATCGGAGACCCAGAAGACGCCGGGTAAGCGCGGCGAGATTGTCGATCGCCGCGGCCGGCTGCTGGCCTACAGCGTGGACGCCGACACGATTTACGCAGTCCCGACCGACATTGTCGACCCCACCAGGACGGCCGCGCAACTCTGCGGCGCTCTCGATGACTGCACCAGGAAAGATCGGGAGCAGCTGCTCGAACGGCTGACTCGCAAGCGCCCGCGCGGAGGCCTCACCGCTTTTCAGTATGTCGAGAGGCGCGCGACGCCGCTCGAGGCCAAGCGGATCGCCGCCCTCGAGATCAAGGGCATCGGCTTCATGAAGGAAAGCAAGCGGTTTTACCCGAACCGCGAGCTGGCGGCACATCTGCTTGGTTACGTCGGCACCGACAACGCCGGCCTCCACGGCATCGAGGCCACCTACGACAAGACGGTTCGCGGCCGCGAGGGCACCATGCTGGTGCAGACCGACGCCCGCGGCCACGCGTTCAGCCGTCTCGACCGTCCACCAACGACCGGCGGCTCACTCGAGCTGACGATCGACCAGCACCTGCAATTCATCGTCGAGCGTGAGCTGAAGGCCGGCGTCGAAGCCGCCCGCGCCGATGGCGGCACCGCCGTCGCGATGGACCCGCACACCGGCGAGATTCTCGCCATGGCGAGCTGGCCGACCTTCAATCCAAATCATTACGCCGGCACGCAGGACAGCGCGCTGCGCAATCGCGCGGTCCAGGATCTTTACGAGCCCGGATCCACGTTCAAGCTGGTCACCGCCTCCGCTGCGATCGAAGAAAAGGTTGTGACGCCGAGCGAAATGATCGACGTCAGTGCGGGCCAGATCCGCTTTGGCAGCCGCATCATCAACGACATGTACCGCTACGGGCCGTTGTCGTTCAGCGACGTCATGGTCAAGTCCAGCAACGTTGGCGCGATCAAGGTGGGCCTGAAGCTCGGACCCGAGCGCATGGGACTCTACGTCCGCCGTTTCGGCTTCGGCCGGCCGTCGTCTCCCGATTTCCCCGGTGAGAACCCCGGCATCGTGTGGAACCCCTCGAAGTTGAACGACAGCGCGCTGGCGTCGGTCTCGATGGGCTACCAGGTGGGCGTCACGCCGCTGCAGATGGCGGCGGCCGCGAGCGTGATCGCCAATGGCGGGACGCTTTACGAACCCCACCTCGTCCGCGCCACCGTCAAGGACGGCGTGCGCACGCCAGTGCCGCCCAAGGCGGTCCGGCGCGCAATTCTCCCGGAGACGGCGGCGACACTGACCACGATCATGGAAGAAGTCGTGGTCGCCGGCACGGCGAAGAACGCCCGGCTCGCCGGATTCACGGTCGCCGGCAAGACCGGCACCGCCGACAAGCTGGTGAACGGCCGCTACTCCCCGTCGCAGCAGAATGTCTCGTTCGTCGGCTTCGTGCCGTCGCGAAACCCGGTGATGACCGTGATCGTGATGATCGACTCGCCGCGCATTGGTGGCGACACCGGCGGCGCGATCGCGGCGCCGATCTTCAAGCACATCGCCGACGCCAGCCTGCGGATGATGGGGGTCACGCCAACCATCAACCAGCCGCCTCCGGTGCTGGTTGCGCGCCGAAGTGACGGCCCCGTGACGACCACGGCTGCGGCGCTCGAGCCGTCGATTGTCACCATGACGGCCAACATGACCGACGGTGGAGGGCTGCCCGACCTGCGCGGCTTGAGCGCCCGCGACGCCCTTCGGGAACTCGCGCGCCTGGGACTGAGCGCCAGGATGCAGGGTGCCGGCGTGGTCATCGAGCAGACGCCCGCGGCTGGTTCGCTGATCGAACCCGGTGGCGCCTGCACGCTCGTCCTCAATCGCCGTCCGCCACCACCGCGTCCGACCGGAGTCGCTGGAGACCAGCGGTGATTCTGGCCCACGTGTTGGATGCCTTGCGGGAGCTGGTGGTCGAGCCACTGCCTGCGGGGATGGACAGTGCTCGGCCGATCGCGGCCGTAGCTTACGACTCACGCCGGGTCGTGCCGTCGGCGATTTTCGTCGCCGTCAAAGGCCTCAAGGCCGATGGCGTGACATTCGCCGAGCAAGCGCTCTCTCGCGGCGCACAGGCAGTGATTGCCGAAACACCCGCACCGGCTGGTGTCACCGTGCCGTGGATAGTGGTTCGCGACGCGCGCCTGGCGCTTGCCCTGTTGGCAGAGCGCTATTTCGATCATCCGAGCCGTCGCATGCCGGTGATTGGTGTCACCGGCACCAACGGCAAGACCACTACTGCGTATTTGCTGACCGCGATGCTGGATGAAGCCGGCCTGAGTGCCGGCATGCTCGGCACGGTCGCGTACCGCATTGGCGGCGAAGACCGCGAAGCGGCGCGGACGACGCCGGAAGCACCGGACCTGCAGCAGCTGCTGAGCGACATGCTGGTCCAGGGTAACAAGTCCGCGGTCATGGAAGTGTCGTCGCACGCGCTGTCATTGAAGCGTGTGGACGGCATGCGTTTCGCGGCCGCGGTGTTCAGCAACCTCACCCGCGATCACCTCGATTTTCATGCAGACATGGAGGCGTATTTCGCCGCCAAGCGACGCCTGTTCGAGATGCTGCCGCCAGATGCGCCCGGCGTCATCAACATGGACGATCCCAGGGGCGCCTCTCTCGTCGAGATCAGCGGCCGACCGGTCACTTACGCGATCGCCGCCCCCGCCGACGTCCGGCCGGGCCAGATCGAAATGACGCTGACCGGTCTGCGTTTCGAGGTGACCACGCCAAGAGGCGTCGTTCACATCCAGTCGAAGCTGGTTGGCCGGCCGAACGTTTACAACATTCTCGCGGCGGCGGCGACCGCGGTGTCGCTCGATGTGCCGATCGACGCGATCGAACGCGGGGTTGCCGGCCTGGCTGGCGTGCCAGGCCGTTTCGAAGTCGTGTCCACTGCGGACGATGACGTCACGGCGGTGGTTGACTATGCCCACACCGATGACGCACTGCGCAACTTGCTGGAGACCGCGCGTCCCCTGAGCGCGCGGCGCCTGGTCACGGTGTTCGGCTGCGGCGGTGACCGCGACCGTTCCAAGCGCCCGCTGATGGGCATGGTCGCGGCGCGCCTGAGCGACGTGGTCGTCATCACTTCGGACAATCCGCGCACCGAGGATCCAAAACGCATCATCGAGGAGATCGAACGCGGCATTCCGGCCGGCAGCCAGTCGTCGCCGCGCACGCCCACGGTCGTCTCGATGGTCGATCGTGCCGAGGCGATTGAGCGCGCGATCGCGATGGCCGAAGCCGGTGACGTCGTGCTGATCGTCGGCAAGGGCCACGAGAAGTACCAGCAGGTCGGCGACCGCGTGCTGCCGTTCGATGACGGCGAGGTCGCGCGGGCTGCGCTGTCGAAACGGCGCCGGACCGGCGCCAAGGGCAGTTAGTGGCGGCCGAGATTCCGCTGGCCGCCGGCACGCTGGCGGCGGCGATGGGCGGGCGCCTGATGGTTGGCGACCGCGAGCACTACGTGACCGGGTTTTCGATCGACAGTCGCACGCTCGCAGCCGGTGACTTGTTCTTCGCGATCGTCGCGGCGCGCGACGGTCACGATTTTGTTGGCGCGGCGGCGCGGCGGCGCGCCGCTGGTGTCGTGGTCGATCGGCCGGCTGTGATGCCCGACGCCAGCGAGTCGTTTGCGATCGAGGTGGCCGACACCACCCGCGGACTGCAGGACCTCGCGCGGTACGTGCGGCGCGAGTCGGGCGCGACCGTGGTGGCGATTACCGGCAGCGCCGGTAAGACCACCACGAAGGACGTGATCGCGGAGTTGCTGGGCGGTACGGGCCGGCGGGTCGTGAAGAACCGCGGCAACTTGAACAACCACCTGGGGTTGCCGTTGTCGTTACTGGAGTTGAGGCACGGGGCGGATGTGGCGGTGATGGAGTTGGGCATGAATCACGCGGGCGAAATCCGGGTGCTGGTCGAGGTGGCAGCGCCGGAGGTCCGCGTGTGGACCAACGTCGGCGAAGCCCACATCGGTCACTTCGGTTCCGCAGATCGGATTGCCGATGCGAAGGCCGAGATCCTGGAAGGCGCCGACGAACGAACTCTGCTGGTGGCCAATGCCGACGACCCACGCGTGATGGCCCGGATTGGCGCGTTCCCCGGCCGCCAGATTCGCTTCGGCTTGTCGGCTCATGCCGACGTGCGCGCTGTCGATGTTGAAGACCTCGGTCTTGACGGCACCAAGAGCCGCCTGGTCACCCCCGCCGGCGAACGCGATCTGCGCGTGCCACTGCTCGGCCGCGGCCACCTAATGAACGTGTTGGCTGGCGCCGCAGTCGCGCTCGAGATGAACGTTGGTCTCGATCGCATCGTCGAAGTGGCATCGCACCTGAAACCGTCGGCCAAGCGCGGAGCGATGTTGCGACTCCCCAAGGGCGTCACGGTGATCGACGATTCGTATAACTCCAGTCCGTCGGCGTTGAAGCTGTCACTGGACGTGCTGTCGCGCACGTGGGCGACTCGCCGGGTCGCCGTGATTGGCGAAATGCTCGAGTTGGGCGAGCTGTCCGTGGCGCTGCACCAGGAATGCGGACGTGTAGCGGCCGCCAGCCGCCTGTCACGACTACTGACGGTTGGCGGCGCCCCCGCTCGCGCCTTGGGCGAGGCAGCCGTGGCCGCCGGCCTGGCCGCGAACACGGTGACGCATTTCGATAGCAGTGCCGCGGCGGCCGCCAGCATCCACGCTCAGGTGGCCAGCGGCGATGTCGTGTTGGTGAAGGGCTCGCGAGGCATCCGCACCGATGTCGTGGTCGAACAACTCATGACGGTGTTCGGCTGATGCTGTACCACCTCCTGATCTCGCTCTACCCGCAGGTCCCGGTCTTCAACGTGGCGCGCTACATCACGTTCCGAACCGCGGCGGCGAGCATGACCGCGCTCGTCGTGAGCCTCGTGCTCGGGCCGTGGTTGATTCGGCGCCTGCGCGAGTTCCAGATCGGGCAGGTAATTCGGCAGGAGGGTCCTGAGTCGCATCAAGCCAAGGCGGGCACACCGACCATGGGCGGGCTGCTGATCCTGGCGGCCGCGCTCGTGCCGACGCTGCTGTGGGCCGACCTCACCAATATTTACATCTGGATCTGCGTGCTGACGACCGCGGCCTTTGGCGGGATCGGCTTCCTGGACGACTACCTCAAGGTCACCCGGCGCTCATCGGGTGGGCTCGCGCCGCGCTACAAGATGGCGCTTCAGGTGCTGGTCGGCTTGATTGTCGGTCTCGTCCTGATGTGGCTCGCCGATCGCAACCTCTACAACACACGGCTGATCTTTCCGTTCTTCAAGCAGCTGATTCCCGATCTCGGCTGGTTCTACGTGCCCTTTGCCGCATTCGTGCTGGTGGCGTGGAGCAACGCCGTGAACTTGACCGACGGCCTCGACGGGCTGGCGATCAGCACCTTCGCAGTCGCGGCCGCGTGCTTCACCGCGCTGGCCTACATCACCGGGCACCGGGTGTTCGCCGAATACCTGCTGCTGGTCCGTTTTGCGCCCGCGGGCGAACTCACCATCTTCTGCGGCGCGCTGGTCGGCGCCAGCCTCGGCTTTCTCTGGTACAACGCGCACCCCGCCGAAATCTTCATGGGCGATGTCGGGTCGCTCGCGCTTGGCGGCGCCATTGCCACCGTGGCCATTCTGATCAAGCAGGAATTGCTGCTGGTGATCGTCGGCGGCGTCTTCGTGATCGAGGCCGCCTCGGTCGTGATCCAGGTGGTGTCATTCAAGTTGCGCGGCAAGCGGGTGTTCAAGATGGCGCCGCTCCATCACCATTTCGAGTTGAGCGGATGGGAAGAGCCCAAGGTGATCACGCGCTTTCTGATCATCGCCATCCTCTTTGCCCTGTTCAGCCTGACGACCTTGAAGCTGCGATGACGATGCCGACTTTCACGGTGAGCGGATTGCAGGTGCTGGTCGTGGGCGCTGCGAGGAGCGGTGTCGCCGCCGCGCAGCTGCTCGCCGGCCGGGGTGCGGACGTGACGCTAACCGATCGCAAGCCGGACATTCCCGAGGCCGCCGGCCTACGTGCGGCCGGCGTGCGACTGGAGCTTGACGGTCACCTCATGCGCTCGTTCGAGAACGCCAACCTGGTGGTGATGAGCCCGGGCGTCCCCCTGGATCTGCCCGAAGTGCTGCGCGCTCGCGCGCTTGGCATTCCCGTGATCGGCGAGCTCGAACTGGCGTCGCGATGGCTGCGGGGGCCGATTGTCGCCATCACCGGCACCAAGGGCAAATCGACCACCACCACGCTGGTCGGCCGCATGCTGGCCGCCGCCGGCCGGCGCGTCATGGTGGGCGGCAACATCGGCTACCCGGTGAGCGCGCAAGTCGAAGCATCGACCGTGGACACCGTTCATGTCATCGAAGCCAGCAGCTTCCAGCTCGAAGCGACCGACACCTTCCGCCCCTGGATCGCCGCGCTGCTGAATTTTTCGCCCGACCACCTCGATCGTCATCCCGATCAGGCGGCCTACGCCGCCGCCAAGACGCGGATCTTCGCCAACCAGCAGTCCGATGACTGGGCGGTGGTGAACGCTGACAGTCCCGAGGCACTAGAGATGTCGCAGCAGACCCGCGCACAGGTTGTGCGTTACGGCGTCGACAACGTCGCCCGGGCCGAGATTCACGCGGGCCGGGGATTCGTCTGGCACCGCACGTCAGAAGGCGACCTGCCGTTGCTGCCGCTCGCGGCCGTGCAATTGGCCGGCCGCCACATGTTGAGCAACGTCGTCGCTGCAACCGCGATCTGCCATCTCGCCGGCGCCGGCGAGGCGTCGCTCGCTCGGGCGCTCGACGGGTTCACGGGCCTCGAGCACGTGATGGAGCCGGTGGGCCGCCGTGGCGGCGTCCGGTTTGTCAACGACTCCAAGGCCACCAACATCGACGCCGCCGCGCGATCGATCGAGAGCTTCGACAAGGTGGTGGCCATTGTCGGCGGCAAGTTCAAGGGCGGCGACTTCGCCGACCTGGCCGGGCCGTTGCGCGCGCATGGGCGCGCGGTGGTTGCGATTGGCGAGGCGCGGCCGCTGGTGCGCGCCGCGCTGGCGAATGTGCTGCCGGTAGTGGAGGCCGACACCCTCGCAGCCGCTGTGCGGCAGGCGTGGGATCTGGCCGTTCCCGACGGCGTGGTGCTGCTGGCGCCCGCCTGTTCGAGCTTCGACATGTTCCGGGATTACGTGGACCGCGGACTGCAGTTCAAGGAGGAGGTGCAACGGCTCGTAGCGGAGCCGTGATGGTCGCTGCACGCCCGCCGCGGCGATGGGCCAAGGTGGGAGCGGTGAGTAGTCGTCAGCCGGTTGGAGGCAATTGAGAGCTGGTCGCTGGGAGCGCAGGCTGCCCCGGTCTGCGAGGCTGGTGTCTCAATTCCCTGAACGACTGGCGACTACTGACTGCTTCGACGTGCAACCCAATTATCGAGTCGAAGACGTCGAACTTTAGACCCCTTGGAGAGGGGCGTGAGTATGGCAAGGAAGCTGTCGTCTGACAAGTGGCTGTTCGTGGCGACGCTGGTGCTGCTCTGCACCAGCGTGGTCATGGTGTACAGCGCATCCGCACTGGTGGCGCTCGAGCGCTACCAGCAGCCTTATCTGTTCGTGACCCGCCAGTTGATGTGGGCGTGCCTCGGCGTCGCCGTGTTGTCGATCGTGATGCGCATTGATTAACGCACCTACAAGAACGACAAGCTGGTCTGGGCGCTGCTGGGGCTCGTGGTCGTACTCTTGATCGCGGTGCTGTTCGCGCGGCCGATCAACAACGCGCGCCGCTGGATCGGGATCGGCGGCTTCGGAATTCAGCCCTCGGAGCTGGCCAAGCTGGCCGCCATCATCTTCACCGCACTCGTGCTCGAGCGCCGGCGCCATCGCATCAACGAGGTGGGCTATTCGCTGCTGCCGATTGGCGTGATTGTCGGCGGGCTGGTCGGGCTGATCATGCTGGAGCCGGATTTCGGCACCTCGGTGTCACTGCTTGCGGTGATTGGCGCCATGGTGTTCGCGGCAGGCTTCAGCTACCGTTACCTGTTTGGCGCGCTGCTCCTGGCCTTGCCCGCGCTTTACGTCATCCTGATGCAGGCCGACTATCGCCGCCGCCGGCTGCTTACGTTCATGGACCCGTGGGCAGATCCGCTCGGCGACGGCTTCCAGATCATCCAGTCACTGATAGCCGTCGGCACCGGCGGCGTGTTCGGCAAGGGATTGATGGCGGGCGTGCAGAAGCTGTTCTACCTGCCGGAGCCATTTACTGATTTCATCTTTGCCGTGATCTCCGAAGAGACCGGGCTGATCGGCGCATCCGTCGTGGTGCTGTGCTTCTGCGTGATCGGCTGGCGCGGTCTGCGCACTTCAATGCGCGCGCCAGACGCCTTCGGCGCCTACTTGGCGCTCGGCATCACGCTGATGCTCGTGCTGCAGGCCTTCTTCAATATCAGCGTCGTGCTCGGCCTGGTGCCGACCAAGGGCATTCCTCTGCCGCTCGTCAGCAATGGCGGCTCATCGATGCTGATGAACCTGCTGGCGGTCGGCGTGCTGCTCAATATCTCGCAGCACCAGCAGATGGAGACAGGAGCGGCGTGACCGGTGCGCATTCTGATCGCGGGCGGGGGGACGGGCGGGCACTTGTACCCGGGAATCGCGCTGGCGCGCGAGCTGCAGCGCCGCAACCCGTCGGCACAGGTGTCGTTCGTCGGCACGGCCGCGGGGATCGAGGCGCGGGTCGTCCCGCGCGAAGGCTACGAACTGGACCTGATTCGTGTCGCTGGCCTGAAGGGAATGCGCCCCGCCGACCGTCTGCGCGGCATGCTCTTATTGCCTGCGGCCGCGCTCGATGCCTGGCGCGTCATCTCGAAACGTCGGCCCGACGTGGTGGTTGGGGTCGGCGGATTTGCGTCGGGACCGGTGCTGGCGCTGGCAGCGGTGCGCGGCTATCCGACGATGTTGCTCGAGCAGAACGCGCTGCCGGGCATGACCAACCGGCTGCTCGCCCGCTTCGTGCGGGCGGCGGCGGTGAATTTCGAAGATGCGTTGTCGTACTTCCCCCGCACGGGATTTGTGGCCGGCAACCCCGTGCGACCGGAATTTTTCCCGGCGCAGAACGAGGAGGCGAATGATCGCACCAACCAGCCGCTTGAAGCGGCACGGGTACTGATCTTTGGCGGTTCTCAGGGCGCGCACGCGATCAACGTGGCCATGGTGGAGGCAGCGTCGCGGCTGGCAGCCACCGGGCTCGAGTTTGCGATCACCCACCAGACCGGGGAGCGCGATTTGGATTTGGTGCGGACCGCGTACAGCCGCGCCGGTCTCGCGGCCAGAGTCGAAGC
>JANMUX010000292.1:0-4721 GCA_031392125.1 Acidobacteriota bacterium
CCGGCGCCGGTGCCCGCCGGCACATGAGTCAAAAAGATCTTGCGCTCGAGCACGTCGGGTGCCCGCGCTGACCACTCGAGCCGGGGCGTCGTCGAGAGATCACCGTCGCTGAGAGTCTCGGCCATCACCCGAATCGTCACGTGCTGGAAGCGATCCTCGGGCATCTCGTCGAACGTGCTCTCGGCCGGCATCAGGGGCTGACCCGGCTGCGAGCCGGACAGCGAGGGGTCCAGGTCCCGCCACCCGGCGCCAACCTCGGCCTGCACCCAGGCGTGTTCGCGCAGTTCGGCGATCACGCTGTCTCGACTAATCCCGGCGTCCGACGGCCAGGCGCCGGTCATGGCGGCGCGGACGAGCGCCAGGTCGCGCGTCGCCCTGGCCTTGATACGGTCCGAGAATGCCGTGTCCCGGCTGGCGTTGGGCGACGCCGTCACTGACGGATCACCGGCGGCAGTCGTTGGTGCCACGAAGAGTCGTTCGAAGAGCTGATCGGCACTGCGATCGTCAAGGCGCGCGGTGGCAAAGCGGGTCCGGATGCCCTTGGCCCTGAGAATCGCCGTCAACAACAAGGCGCGGTCCCACGAGTTCCCGGCGCGAGCCAGGAACGTGCCGCGCTCGCCGCGCAGCACACCGGGGTAGCTGTCGAAGCCGATCGAATCACGCACGTACGCAAACGCGGGGTCGACTCCCTCGCCAAGGGCGGCAATCCGAGCCTCGAGGTTGAACCGGGTGCGCGAGACCCGCTTCTCGAGTGACGCCGTGCGCGCGTTCACGGCCGCCGCGTCGAGACTGGACACTGGCGGCGGGTCGTTCGAGATCACGACGACAGCCGCGGTCGTAGTTTCGGGGGCGCCGACCGCAGGCGGTAGCGCGAGCGGTCCGGCGTCGGCCGCGACCGGTGCGGGCACCTGCGCGGGGCGAACCCGCCCGATCGTCGGCAAGGCGATTAGGACCACCAGCGAAAACACCAGCGCGCGCAGAGACCAATGCGCCCAGTTCTTCGCCTGCAACGCGGTCACGGTCTGCGCGAATGCCAATAGTGCGGCGATCGACACGGTGACCAGCGGTAGCCAGTCGGGGCCGATCCTGAACCACGCCATGACCACGGCGCAGGCCGACAACACGATCGAGACGATGCTCATGGTTGGTTCACCTTGATGCCGATGTCGCGGCCCTCTTTCTTCAGTTCCACGCGGCTCTCCCGGTCCGCGACCACCCGCACGCCAGCAATCGTGAGCGGCCGTTCCGCCGTTTGGACGATGACAGTGTAGTGGCCTTCGGGAAGCCGCAGCGCCTCCTGGCCGACCTGACCGGTGCCGACCACCGCGCCGCTGCTGTCGCGGATCTCGAACGGCACCCGCATCGCCGCGTCGAGCGCCTCCTTCAACGCGGTGTCATCCTTCGCGTTGACGTAGCTGCCGCCGGTGAGGGCCGCGGCCTCGGCCAGCTGTTGCTGCGCCCCCTTGTCGGTGAGCGCGAAACCGACAATGTTGACCCGCACGTTGTAGCCCTGGGCCTTGAGCCTGGCCACCGCGGCCTTCGGATCGCCGCCGCATTCCTCGCGGCCGTCAGTGACCAGGACGACCATCTGCGGACCCTCTGCCTTCCCGAGATCACCCGCGACTTGCGCCAGCGAGTAGGCAATGGGCGTCGTGCCGAGGGCGTTGATTGCCTGCACGCGTGCCAGCAGGCGCGCGCGATTGAGCGGGGCAATCGGCTGCACCTGCTGCGAGTCTTCGCACGCGCCCTTCTGGCCCTCCTTGATCCGATGACCATAGACGCGCAATCCCATTTGCACTTCGTCCGGCACTGCCTTGATCAGGGAAGCGAGCACTTCCTTGGCCGAATCGATCATCCGCTTGTTGCCGATGCGACGGTTCATCGAGCCTGACGCGTCGAGCACCAGCTGCACTCGGGCCGGTGCCGAGACGGCGGCCATGCGTTCACCGGTGGCTGCGATTGAGAGCGAGCCCAGCGCGGCGCTGATCGTCGGCGTGATGGTGTAACGGGAGACCGCGCGCAGCTCGGTGGCAATCCGATCGTAGAGAGATTTCAGCTCGCTGGTGTCGCGCGCAAAGAAGGTGCGACCGTTGGTGACGTACGAGGCGTGACCCATGAAGCGTTGGCCGGTCGAGCCAACGCGGGTCGCGAATCCCTTGAGGGCGACGCCCAGCCCGATGGTGTAGAGCCGCACCTGTTCCTCCTGCAGCAGCGTCCAGAACGCGGGCGATTCCATCTTGCTTAGGCTGTCTTCGCCGTCGCTCAGCATGATGATGGCGCGGTTGCCCATGCGAGGCTTCAGCAACGCCACCGCCTGTTCGATCGCGTCGTAGAACCGGGTGCCGCCATCGGGATAGAACTTATCGGGGTGGGCGGCATTCTTCAGGATGTTGCGGTCGCTCGAGAAGTCCTTCAGCAGCACCTCGACCTCGTCCGAGAAACGAATCAGGTTCAGCTGCTCGGTCGGCCGCACCTGGTCAAGGTAAGCGAGCACGGCCTCGCGCAAGGCGTCGGTCATGCCGTTCATGCTGCCGCTGGTGTCCCACACCAGCACGATGCTGGCGGGTGGTTCAGAGACGCGGAGCGTGCTGGCGCCGGGCTCGACCAGCCACGAGATGTTGACGCTGGCGCCGCGCGCCTGAGCGGGGTCGAACCGTTTGAGCTCAGCGCCGCCGGCGCCGAGCAGCGAAACCGAGGTCTTGATGAAGGGTGCGCCGGACAGCGCCACGCTCAACACCTGCCGGCCACCACTGGGGACGTCGAACGCGAAGTGATCCTGCTCACCGAGCGGCTCAACCTTGCCGCCGACTGTCTTTGCCAACGCGATCCGATTGGCGGTAGTCACCTGATCGTTCGATTCCTGCTCCTCGGCGTCGGCGGTTGCGGAAGCGATCGTCGCGGCGGTCGCTCGTGCGCCGAGCGGAGCGGTGCGCGCCAATACGCTCGTGTAGCCGGCGGCCGAGTCCTCGAAGATCCGAATCTCGTTCAGCGCCGTACTGCGTGCGCCGTGATTCTCCAGTACCCGCACCCTCACGAACCGGGCGTCCCGCTTGATAAGGATTTCGTGGTCGCGGGCTTCTTTCGGCAGGTCGAACAGGCCGACGTCGTCGAAGATAAAGAGGCTGTCGCTCGAGACCGACACCAGTACCTTCTTTGGCCAGCTCTCCGGCGCGCGCCCCTGGGGTCGCAGCACCGCGCGATCGATCTTGGCGACCTGGTCATCCTTGAAGGCGAACACGAAGTCTTGCGGCAGGTTGTGGTCCGACGACACCCAGGGATCCCCGAGGGCGTCGTCGATCAGCTGTTGGACGCCCGTCTGCACCCCGTCCTGCGACGAATAGCGGGCCATCACCCCGCCAAGGGCGGGCAGCGCCAGGTTGCGCGGCCACGCCTCGAGGGCGGAAACGCCGGCGGCCTCGAGCACCTTCACCTCACCGAGCCGGGTGGTGTTGCCACCCCAATTCGACAGAATGCGCAGCTTCACAAAGCGGGCCGGCGTCGGGGCAATGCGAATGAGCTGTTCGACCGCACGCGGCACGATCCGCGCCGCCCCGGCCACGGTGAAGCCGTCGGTCGCCGAGGTCGCGGAGAGCGAGATCTCAACGTTCCTGGGAATCAGGGGCCATTCACCACCGGTGGTCGTGTCTTCGGTCGACGGATCGATCACCACCGCGTCAACGGTCACGGGCTGGTCGCCGCCCAGTTCCAGCACGATCTCGTAGGGCGCCTCGTCGTTGCCCGACGTCCAGCCGCAGTTGGTGCAGCCGGAGCCGCCGATTTGAAACGGAAAGCCGTCGATCAGGTTGGCCACCGCCCAGTTGGGCGACTTGAAGCCCGCGTTGGACGAGGCGACGCGGCCGCCCAAGGCGGCCAGGGCGACGTTCATGCCCGGCAGGCCCTCGGCGCCGATGATCTCGCGGGCGTCGGTGTACTTTGAAGTGACGCGGAACGGCAGGACCATGGGGTTAATGTTGTTGATTGAAATCTGCAGCTCGTAGTTGCCGGGCAGAAAGCCCTCGCGAGGTGCGCGGAGGCGATCGGATCGCCGCTGGCCCTGGGGTATCTGCACCGTTGTCACGTCGAGATCGCGGGCCGGAATCGCGCCATTCGGCAGCCGCCGCCACACCACGCCGATCGCCGTTGGTTCCGGCAGGTTCGACTTGAGCGAGACGAAAATATCGGGCACCGACTCATCGAACTCAACCGCGATCGGGTTGGGCTCATGCTGTTCGTTCACCTGAAGAGACAAGTGCGCCTCGATTGTGCCGCCCTCGAGGGCCAGGGTGACCGACGTGGTCGTGAGAGGAGGCGCGGGCGCTGCGACCGGCGCGAGCGCCGCCTCGGGTGCGGCCGCCGGGACCGCGGCGGATGGGGGTGCCGCAGGGGAGGCGTGGGACGGCACGTCGCCGGCACGCCAACTCCAGATGTTGTAGCCGACGCCGGCCACGACGAGCAGGCCAAGCGCATAGACGGCGATTCGTGGAAGCACGTAGCCTCGGTTCAGTTTGGGGGTGAAGCGCTACCTTGAGTATCGCGCCGTTCCCAAGCCGTCAAGTCTTTTCGGCGGTCAGATTTCGATCACCCCCAGGCGCAGTCCTCGTTGCACCGCCTCGGTGCGCGTCGACACAGCGAGCTTGCCGAAGATCGACGCGAGGTGAAACTTCACCGTGTGCTCGCTGATGCCAAGGCGGCCGGCGATCTCGCGATTGGGCAGGCCATCG
>JANMUX010000378.1:0-5996 GCA_031392125.1 Acidobacteriota bacterium
GTTGGTTTTCGGTTCGATTCCGAGCGGGCTCACCACATCGTTCCAAGCCGCTCTCCGTCGCCGTCCGGCGCCTTCAATCGACATCGGCCAGTCGCGGGCAACGAACCTGCTGCAGAAGCGGATATGGGCTGGCAGAGGCGCCGGTTATATCTCGGCTCGCAGAAAGTGAGACCGCGACTCTCGTCGCGGCCTGTGGCGCGGCGAGCGTTACTTCGGAACGACCGTCAGCTGGTTGTTGATCGTGTAGCCCTTCGCCTGGTCGCGCGCGATGGCTTCAGCGATGGTTCGCTGTTCAGCTGTCGGCACTGAACCCTTGAGCACGACCGTCTTGGTGCTCGCGCTGGTGTCAACATTGATGTTGGCGGCGTCAACCCGGGCGTCCTTGATCAGCGCCGCCTTGACGTCCATCGTCTCGATAGCGCCACCGGTGTTCTCGACAGCCTTTTCAGTATCCGCCTTGGCACCGCGCATGGTGTTGGCGCAGCCTGCTGCAAACGTCGAAATGAGGGCGGCCGCGAATACAGCCTGCAAAGATTTTCCAGTTGTCATTTCCCTATCCTTTTTTTCCAAAACTGAGCCACGCGCCGCCACCCTTGGCGGCGCTGTCCCGTACAGTGCAAAGGCCATTCCGCCGCGCGGACGCCTCATCTATGGGAGCGGCTCTACTAATCGGTACAGGGCTTGCGTTACACGGACGTGGAGGTCTTAGTGAAGTCAAACAGCGACACAAAGCAGAACAGCACTATCGATAACGACCATCAAAAGACTGTTTCCGGGAAGAAGCAGCGCGGACCCGAAGGCAAGACCGGCAACGGAGCCGGCGGCAACGCAGGCAGCCAGGGCCAGAACACGCGCGCGACCAAGGGCGGCTCCGTCGGCTCTCACAAGCCGGGCGGCGACGGGCCAGGGACCAAGACCTTCAAGCATGAACACGACGATGGGAAGCACGGCCGGAGAGATTAGCGTCATCTCGAGCAGGAGCAGCACTGAAATGTTACCGAAGGTGATCATCGAGCGGCGCGCGAAAGCGCGTCCTTCGCGGCAACCGGATCCTGCCGGCGTCGCTGTGAAGCCACAGGTCACCGAGTGCAATTTCCCAATTGCCTGCCCGCAATGCGCCGCGCAAGCAGGACGGCCACTCCGCGCTGAGCAGGTAAGCAATCAACAGCTCAAGATCCGTCTTCGCTGTGACCAGTGCGCGAATGAATGGGAGCTTGGGATAAGCGCGCCGCCGTTGATACGAACGCCAGCTCGCAATTTTTCCCAGTGACGCAGTGAGCTAATTCATCTTCAACGAGCGGATTGCCGCGTCTTTCCAGCCATCCGATACAATCTGCGGCGAACCGTTGATGTTCCACTGCTCTGACTTGAGGTCGGCCTCAACACTTTCGAGGCGCGCGCGGAACAATGCCTCGGTGGCGAACCGTTCCGAATCAGAGGTGCCATCCGGCCGGTGCCAAATCAGTTCGAACTCAGACGACGCGTTATCGAACCGAGTCTCGATACGCAGGACGTCGGGCCCGCGTTCATACAACCAAATCATCTGATACCACCGAAACTGTCGGGAGGATTCCCACCCAAAAGCTATCACGGCAGAAGCCAGTGCTGGCACCAGGTCTTCAATTGTCTTGGGACGACGGTCGCGACGTCACAACGGGGCAAACGTAGTTACGCCGCCCAGGCACATGCGGCCTGGGCGGCGCTTGGCGTCAGCCCCGGGCGATTACTTACTGCCCGAAACGAAAGGTAATACCGAGCGAAGCGCGCCAGAAGTCGAAGTCTTCGAAGTCGAGGTCCTGGCTGCCGTCGTCGCCCTTCTGGAGACCACGGAAGTAACGCACGTCGCCGCGCATACCGACGTTGTCGCTGAAGAACACGTGAGCGCCGCCGCCGACGTTGACGCCGAGCTCGTTGTTGCTCAGGTTGTCGAAAAGGTCGTCAGCGCCGGTGAGGCTCGAACGCATCAAGCCGATACCGCCAACGGCATAGGGACGGAAGCCCTTGCCCATCGTGCCGCCGATCGGTGCGCCGAGAATCACGTTGGCCATCAACGTCTGAACGCTCGAGTCGAGATCGAATGCTTCGACGTTTTCGCCGCCCTCTGTGATCTGGTAGAAGTTCGGCGCAAGATGGTAGTCGACTTCAAAGCCGAGCTTGCCGGCACCCATCCACGTCAAGCCCGCGCCGAAGCTCAGGCGCTGCTCGAACTGGTCCGCCACCTCGTCAAGGTCAACAGTATTCGCCGACCCGCCAAAAACCACGCCCACATAGGGCGTCAGCAGCCAGTCGGCAGATGCCGGCTTCGCCGCGCCGACGAGAATCAGCGTCACTAACGCTGCACGCATCACATGTTTCACAAAAGTCCCCCTTGGATATAAAAAACGTTTCGCCAACCAAGTGCATTGCAAGATCGGAACCAACTACTGCGGCCGACTCATCTTTAGCCGTCAGCCAAGTCCCGCTTGTACAATCGCTGAACCATGCAAAAGCAGGTTGCCGCCGTGGCTCTGGTCCTGACCGTCGTGTGGTCGTGCGCGTCGTTGCAGGCGTGGGGCGGGCAGGGACATCGTCTCGTGGGACTGATTGCCGCGAATCACCTGTCGCAGGTCGCGAGGCAGAATGTTGCCTGGCTGCTCGATGGCCAGAGCCTGGCCGAGGTCGCAAGTTGGGCCGATCAGCAGGTCACCGATCAGCAGCAGACGGCGCCGTGGCACTACCTGAACATCCCGCCCAACGCGTCTGGATACGATCGCGATCGAGATTGCCCGCGGCAGCCGGGTGTGGCGGCCGGCGTCCGCGCCGATCAGTGGCGCGATTGCGCTGTCGATCGCATCACCTACATGGAGCGGCGGGTCGCCGATCGGCAACTGGATCGCGCCGTTCGGGCGACGGCGCTTAAATACCTCGTCCACTTCATTGGCGACTTGCACCAGCCGTTTCACGCACTGGGCGTCGGGCGCGGCGGCAACGACGTGACAGTGCGCGTGTTCGGCGTCAGCAATTGCGGCCCTTCGACGCCGCTCAGGGCCGTCCCGAGCGCGTCGAGGGACGGGAACGATCCGTCACGGCCGCCGCTGCCGTGCAACCTGCATTCGGTGTGGGACAGCCGATTGATCGCGCACCGCGATCTCCCCGACAAGGCCTACGTGCCTGTTCTGGAAAAACTGATCGCACAGAAGGGTTGGTTCTCGCAACCAGTCGGGACGCCGACAGACTGGGCCGAGCAGTCGTGGGCACTTGGCAAGGCCGCGCTTGTGAAGAACAACACCGACATCGACGTCGCGTACTACCGAAAGCACATCGGGACTGTGGACGAACGGCTGGCGCTCGCCGGGGTCAGGTTGGCGGCGGTCCTGAACCGCGTGCTCGTTGGCCGGCCTGAATAAGAACCTGGCACGGGGTCACCGTGCCAGGCTCGGTCTTCGTTAGCGGCGGTCGCGGCCGCGGCCGCGCTCGTCGTCGTCATCATCATCGTCGTCGCGTCCACGAGGAATGGTGATCTCGATCGTGCGATCGTTGCCGCTCGCCGGATGCTGGATGTTGACCCACGCCCGGCGCTTGTCGAATGGATCGAAGTAGAGGCCGGTGAATTCCGAACCGGTCGTCCCATTGGAGGCCCAGCGCGCGAGACCTTCGCCCGCATCGTTCAGGTCGCCGTCGTTGTTGCGATCCCTGGCCATCCAGATGTCGTCGTCGACGCCACCGTTACGGTCCTCGACGATGTAGATATTGCCTTCGTGGTCAATCGCGAGATTGTCGGGACTCGTCAGCGCTGAACCAAGCGGCGCGCCGGTCGCCAGGTTGATGGTATTGCGGTTGGCGAAGAGGCTGATGGTGCTGGCGCTCAGGCTGAGGCGGTAGACCTCGTTGGTCGTAGTGGTGGCCATGTAGAGATACTCGCGCCCGTTTACGGTCTGGATCTGCAGGTCCTCAGGGCGCTGGTAGTCGGTGCCCTTGAATGCCGGCAGGTTGGTGGTGTTGCGCCCATCCACCGAGGTGACGCCACGACTGTCGGTGATGGTCAGCGTGCCGGGCAGGCCAGCGCCGGCGGCGTCGGTGATCGGCACCCAGGTGTAAGCGCCAGTGGCATTGGGCACGGCGCCATCGCCGACCCGCAGCACAAACGTCTGGCCGGCCTCGAAGTAGTCGCGGCCATGCTTGACCCTGTGGAACTTGGTGGCCGGCGTGTATTTATAGACGTTGCCGCCGTTCAGCTCGTCGATGAAGTACATGTTGCCGGCCTTGTCGAACTGGATACCCTCGTGCGACGTTCGCGGAATCACGTTCTGGTGGACGAAGTCGGCGTTGGCATTGCTCGCCGGCGTGACAGGGTTGATGATCCCCGGCGCGTCGAGCGGGTTCTGCAACTCGAACAGGCGTCCGTAGGGCGAGGTCGCGCCGCCAGCGGCGGTTTCCCAGGACTCCTCGGCGGTGATCATGGTGCCCCACGGCGTCCAGTAAACGGCGTCGAAGGCGACGTGGCCAAGCGGCGCTGGGCTCTGCCAGACCGTATCGGTCTGGCCCGAGACCAGATCGGTCCGTTGCACGCCCGACTGGCCGGTTTCAAACACGGTGAACAGGTAGCGGCCTTTATGTGGACCGGTCTCGTTCACAGTGACCATGTCCCAGCTGCCCGAGTTGGGGCGGCCAAGTGCCAGCTGCGTTGCGCGGTCGGCAATTGACTGCTGTGAGAACTCGGCATTACCGAAGGTAATCGGAGCGGCCTCATCGAGCGTGGGCGGCGCCGAAGCCGGAAGCGGCGTGAAGTCGGAGAAACGAAGGCCGTCGGCCATCAGAACCGAGCCTGCCATTAGCAGGCCGCCTGCGGTGGCCAGCTTCGCGCGAGTGAGTGTCATGGTCATTGGTCGCTGTCTCCAGGGTGAATACACGGTGACGCCCTTTGTACTCACCGGATGTTGCGTCCCGGAGAAAGCAACGCGACGTTGGCGCAAACTGATGGCCAAAAAAAAGGACCGCCACGCACCGTGTGCGGGCGGCCCTCGAAGTCGGCGGCAACCTCGCAGGGTTGCCTCGATAGTGCCTAGCGGAGAGCCTGCGCGCGGCCCTTGAGTACTTCGGCCAGGGCCTTGAGGCGCATGGCGTCTCGTCCGGTGGCCGCCTTTGCGTCGCCTTCAACCTGTGATGCCACGGCGTCGAGGGCGCTCAGCGTCTCAGCCGCGTTGCGCTCCTTGCCGGTGCGCAGCGAATCGACCTTCGACAGGCCGCTGAGCACGGCGCTCGAACGAGCGGCCGAGATGCCCTTGGTGCGATTCAGCTGATCGATGTAAGCCTTGGCGACCGCCGACGAAGCCGGCCACGTCACCTTGGGCTGGTTCTGCGAGTTGAATTCCTGCAGCCGGAACTGCGTGGCGGCGTCGATTTCGTTCTGCGACAGGTGCTCGCTCGGCTTCAGCCGGAACACGTCGATTCCGCGCGCCATCTCCGCGCCGTAAAGATTGCCGTTGTACCAGTAGGTCGACCAGTAGCCACCCGACAGCATTGCCTCGCCGTTGATCGGGCCGCGATCGAAGTACGCGATCTCCTTCGCGTTCGCCGAATCGCTGAAGTCGAACACCGACAGGCCGCCCTGGTACCACGCCTGCACCATGATGTCGCGGCCGGGCACCGGAATCAGCGAGCCGTTATGGGCCACGCAGTTCTCCTGTTCGGTCTGCGCCGCCGGCATCTTGTAGTAACCCTTGAACACCATCTTCTTGTCGACGATGTCGTAGATGGCGTCGGCGCCCCAGGTCAGCGGATCGACCGCGCGGCAGCGAGGCCGGCCGCCGCCGCCCCACTCGTCGGTGAAGAGCACCTTGGTGCCGTCGTTGTTGAAGGTGGCCGAGTGCCAGTAGGCGAAGCCCGTGTCGGACACGAAATCGAGCCGCTTCGGGTTCTGCGGATCGCTGATGTCCATCAGGATGCCGTTCCCCGAACACGCGCCGGCGGCCAGCCCCATCTCTGAGTAGACGGTGATGTCGTGGCACTGGTTGGTG
>JANMUX010000439.1:0-9451 GCA_031392125.1 Acidobacteriota bacterium
CGGTCGAGCACGCGGAACTGGCGGCCGTGGATGTGAATCGGGTGGGCCGTTTCCATCCCCATCCCCATGCCCATGCCGCTCGACTGGTTCACGAATTCCCAGATATGGGTGGAGCCGGCCGCCACCGTTTCGTCCGCCGCCACCTCGTCCATCGAGAACGTGCGGCCGGCGAGCATCCACTGCATTCGTTGGAAGAGCAGTGGAACGCGCCGGACCCTGGCGTCGGGGCGTGGCGACCACGACCCATCAAACGTCGGCAGGCGGCTGGGGACCTGGAAGGCCGGACCCGTGCGTGCCCGCGTGCGCAGGGTCATCATCCGCAACGGCGCGCCGTTGGGTACGGGTGCGCTGTTCCCCATCATCCCCACCCCGCCCGCATCGGCCTCGGGGAAGGCCAGGCTGTCCAGGTACACGTCGCTGCCGGTGGCGAGGCCCGTGAGATCCAGCAGCACGTCGGCGCGCTGGCCGGGAGACAGCGTCACCGTGCGCTGCGAGAGCGGACGTTCCAGGAGTCCGCCGTCGCCGCCAATCACTGTCATGGGCAGGTTGCGGCTCCACGCCAGCTTGTAGATGCGGGCGTTCGACGCGTTCAACAGGCGCACGCGGTGCCACGCGGCGTCGACCTCTCGCGTCGGCTGCGGCTGGCCACTCACCAGCATGCGGTCGCCGAGGAAGCCGTTCATCATCTCCATCTGGCCGCCGCCCTGGTAGACGAGCTGGTTACGCGCGTCGAAGCGGCGATCCTGCAGCACGCACAGCAACTCGGCCTCGCCCGAGGGCAGCCCCAGCGCATCTTCGTCCGCGTCGCTCACCAGCAGCAGACCCGCCAGGCCCTGGTTCACCTGCGCGCCCGTCCGCCTGTGCGGGTGCGGGTGGTACCAGTAGGTGCCCGCGCGATTGGTGACTGCGAAGTCGCACACGTACTCCTGACCAGTACTGATCGCCAGGCGTGGATGGCCGTCGGCGCTGTCGGGCACGTCCAGGCCGTGCCAGTGGATGATCGAGTCTTCGCCAAGTTGGTTGGCGAAACGGACGCGCACCTGCTGGCCGCGGCGGAGGCGGATTACTGGGCCCAGGTATGAGCCAGGAAGTGCCTGAAGCGTGTCGGCCGGCCCCTTGATCAGCCGGCCCGTGAAGCGCCACACCCGCGTGGGCGCGCCGGGGAGCAACACCACTTCGTCTGGAGCGGCGGTCAGCATGAACTCCACGTCGGGTACGAACCCGGCGGCTGGTGCGGTCTGCCGCGAGAACGCGGCCGGACGCGCGCTGGCGGACTGCCCGACGCATCCGGTGGCTCCGGCGAGGGTGGACAGGCTCAAGAGGCGAAGGAGATCGCGGCGATCGAGAGTGAAGGGAAGCTTCATTCCTTACGCCCGTCGGTCTGGCTTGGTTCCGGCTCTCGCGACACGCGCGGGTGGGGCACCGCTCAGGTGGGTACACCCAGCCGCGGTAACACCCAAAACTGCAGGACGATCCAGCCCCCCAAAACACCCAGTAGCGCGAGCATACGAATGACCCTCCTATTTCGAGACCGTCACCCGCGGACGCCGGCCGCCACGGGCCGCCCGCCAACATCCGCAACGAACGTTCAACAGTCATGATGCCCCCTCGTATGTGAATCTCGCTGTGCTGGAATGAACAGCACCGGTGGCCGGCATGCGTCGAGCATCAGAGCGCACGCCACCGGAGACCAGCATCATGAAGGAGTGGATCATGCGGCCAGACTCAGAGACGGACCCGACCTACGGCTACACCGCACACCTACCCGACGTGTCATTCGCAGATACCCGGGCGCGCGTCGTGGACGCGCTGAAGCAGCAGGGCTTTGGCGTCCTGACCGAAATCGACGTGAAGGCCACGCTGAAGACCAAGCTCGACCTCGACTTCCGCCAATACGTCATCCTGGGCGCGTGCAACCCGCACCTGGCCCACCAGGCGCTTGAAGCGGAACTGGGCATCGGGCTACTTCTCCCGTGTAACGTTTGCGTATGGGAAGAAGGCGGCGGCAGCGTCGTGTCGATCGCCAGACCCGACTTGATGTTCGACCTCGTCAAGAACGACGCGCTGCAGGCGGTCGCCCAAGAGGCCGAGCGGCGTCTGCGCCTGGCCCTGGATCAGGTGAAGCTTCGATGAATTGAAGCCCTGATCGCTCCGCGAACGACGGCAACGCCGCAACCAGGGTCAGGGCGCAAGTGTGTGTTCATCGGGCATTCTCCCTGTGGGTCAAGGTCACTTCTTGGTAGCCACGTCAGGACCCAACTCGATCACCGTTGCGATCGACTTGTCATCGTCGTCGTCGGTCACGGCCGTGATCACCACGCGCATCCCAACCTTCATGTCGGCCGCCTTCATGGCCTTCTTGGCGCGCATGAACTTCGTGGCCTTGTTGATCGTGGCGGTGACGTCCTTGCCATCCGGGCTCTTGACCATGACATGGTCGGCCGCCGCCATGGTGACCGTGCCCATAATTTTATGGTCGTGCCCAGGGTGCGCCATCGCGACGCCTGCCAGCAGGAGGATGCCGATAAAAGCGGCCATTGCCGTCGTCATGTTTCGTCGCGTCATATCTCTGCTCCGTATCCCTATCGGTTGGTTGATTTGCCTTCAGCTAACCTAAAACCACAATCGGAGACCCATCGCCGCGCGCCATCCACCAACACTATCGCCAGTGGCCCGCGCCTGGTCCGCTGTTCCGAAAAACTTCCGGTGCCACACCAGGCCGAGGTACGGCGCCACTTCGCGGCGGATCTCGTAGCGCAGCCTGAGGCCGGTTTCAAGCGTGCTGAGCCCGGCGCCGATGCCCCGCTCCGGCACCGCCTTGCCGAACAGGTTGACTTCGACGAGGGGCTGCAACATCAGCCGGTTGGTCAGCAGCACCTCGTATTCCGCCTCGAATCGCGCCAGGGTCGCGGCCGACTCACCGATATAGAGGGTGGCCTCGACTTCAAACCACTGAGGGGCCAGGCCCTGGATACCGATGGCGGCCCACGTCTGCGACGGGCCGGGACGAAAATCCTGCCGCATACCAACGACGACATCCCACCACCGGGCAAACGATCGCCCGTAGAGGGCGTGCGCCTCGGCATCTTCGAGCCTGCCGTCGGCCGATGCGCCTTCTGAACGCAGCCAGGCGCGGTTCAGGTCGGTACCGATCCAGGTCTTGGTGTCCCAGCTCAATCCCGAGGTCAGGCCGTCGGACTGCCACTCCAGTTGGTCGAACAGGACCATGTAATGGACGGCGCCGTCGTGCACGGCGTGGCCGTCAAGACCCTGAGGAAAGGCCGCGGCGCGATCCTGTTCAGTGAGCGCCGGGATCGGAGTCACGGGCGCTTGGGTGTCAGGGGCTGGCGAGTCGGCGGGCTTGGCGACCGGTGGCGCCATGACGTGGCCGGCGTGCGGGTCAACCGGTGCGGGCGTGCCGGTCTGCGCGAGCGCCGCCGATGCCGACGCGAGCAGCATTGCCACCACAACCGCAGTCAGGGCGCAGCGCTTCATTCCTGCACCACTACTTCGCGGAACATGCCCGACTCCATGTGGAACAGCAGGTGGCAGTGATAAGCCCAGCGGCCCAACGCGTCGGCTCGGACCCGATAGGCGCGCCGGGTGCCTGGCGGCATATCGATGGTGTGCTTGCGCACCTGGAACTCGCCGGCGTCGTTCTCGAGGTCACTCCACAGGCCGTGCAGATGGATCGGGTGGCTCATCATCGTGTCGTTGACGAGCACGATCCGCAGTCGCTCGCCGTACTTGAGACGAAGCGGCTCGGCGTCGGCGAACTTGATGCCGTCAAACGACCAGGCGAAGCGCTCCATGTGCCCGGTCAAGTGCAACTCGATGGTGCGCGACGGTTCGCGGCCATCCGGATCGCTGAACGTACTCTTCAAGTCGGCGTAGGTCAGGACCCTCCGGCCGTTACCGCGCAGGCCAATTCCCGGATCGTCGAGCCGCGACATGGGCGACATGGTCTGCATGTCCACCAACGCATTGCCGTCTTCCGATCCTGGATGCGCCTGCATCCCGGCCATCGTCGACATGTCGTGCCCACCGGCGACCGGCGCGGCGGCGGCGGGCATGACATGACCCGCGTGAGGGTCAACCGGTGTCGGCGGTGGTGCCGGCATGTTGTGACCGGCGTGTGGATCGACTGGTGGTGAGGGTGGCAAAGCCGGAGCCGGCATGACGTGACCGGCGTGGGGATCAGCGGGTGCGGCAGTCGCCCCCATGCTGCTCATGTCGTGGCCCATACCGCCGTGCCCCATATCGGCCATCGTCAGCAGAGGCCGTGCGTCCGGTGAGGGGACCACGGCCTGAAGGCCCTCGCGCGTCGCGAGCGTACCCGCGGCGAACCCCGTGCGATCCATCGCCTGCGCGAAAATCGTGAATGCCTCGGCGCTGGCCGGTTCGACGATCACGTCATAGGTCTCGGCGGTCGCGATGCGGAATTCATCCACCGCGACCGGCTGCACGTACTGGCCATCGGCGGCGACCACCGTCATCTTCAACCCGGGAATGCGCACATCGAAGTACGACATCGCCGAGCCGTTAATGAAGCGCAGCCGCAGGCGCTCACCGGGCTTGAACAACCCCGTCCAGTTGCCGGCCGGCGTGATCCCGTTCATCAGGTAGGTGTAGGTGTGGCCGGAGACATCGGCCAGGTCGGTGGGATTCATGCGCATGTCGCCCCACATGCGCCGATCGGCCAGCGCCGCCTTGAAGCCTTGCTCGCGGATGTCGCGCATGAAGTCGCCGAGCGTGCGCTTGTGGAAATTATAGTAGTCGGATTGCTTCTTCAGCTTGCCGAACACGCGCTTGGGATCTTCGTCGGTCCAATCGCTGAGCAGCACGACATGTTCGCGGTCATAAGTGAACGGTTCAGGATCCCTGGCCTCGATCACCAAGGCGCCGTAGACACCCACCTGCTCTTGAAAACCCGAGTGACTGTGATACCAGTAGGTGCCGTTCTGGTTGACAGTGAACTGATAGTCATAGGCGCCGCGTGGACGGATGCCATGAAAGCTGAGGCCGGGGACGCCGTCCATGTTGGCCGGCAGCAGAATACCGTGCCAGTGAATGGAGGTGTCCTCGTCCAGGTCGTTGGCGACCCGCAGCTTGACAGTGTCTCCTTCTTTCCACCGCAGGGTTGGCGCCGGCACCGATCCGTTGATGGCGAGCGCCGTCCGGCGGGCACCGGTGATGTTGATCGGCATTTCGGCAATGCGCAGGTCGAACTCGGTGCCGGTCAGGACACCCGGAGCCTTGCGGGCATCGGCCTGCGCATATCCGGGGGACACCTGCAAACCGCCAAGACCGAGGGCGGTCCCGCCCACGGCCAGACCCTTGACAAACGTGCGACGCGAATAGTGCTGCATACCCTGCTCTCAACGGTACGCCGGGCAACAGGGGGTGCTGATTAAAAGTCGTTAACGATTGCGGGACCCAGCCCGGCCGGCCATCCGCTAGTGCTACCCTTCCCACGGTTTGCAGTGAATTGTTTCAGGAGGAAGTTATGAACGTTGCCCGCTCGCTCGGTTTGACTCTCGCTCTCGCCGTGGTCGCCATGTGCGCCACGCTGTCCGCGCACGAACGCAAGGAAGTCGCCGGGCTCAACGTCCTGTTCGGCGCGGAACCGGAACCAGCACTGACTGGCGAAATGCAGTTCCTGCGCTGGCGCTTTACCGCGCAGGATAAGACCCCGTTCACCGACCTGGAAGAGCTCAAGGCGACTGTGAAGCGCGACGGCAAGACGCATGGCCCGTTCACCGGAAGAATGACGGCGCGCGATCCCGGCCTGGTCTCTACCCAGCACATCTTTACCACCGCCGGGGACTACGAAGCGACGCTGACGTTCAAAAAGAAGGGCGACGCCACTGTCCACACCGTGACGTTCGCGTTCAAGATCGCCGATCGCAAGACCATCGAGATCCCGTAGCTCATGCATCGATCGCTGGCGGATTCGCGAGCACGCGAGTCCGCCAGGCTCATTTCCGCCGAGTTACTTCACCGAATACACCAACGTCGCCCAGTGGACATCCCAGTTCGCGTCGGCGCCCGACGGTGAGGGCACGACGTGAATCGTGCGCACGTTCCACAGGCCTGTGGCGTCCACTGGGACGCTCACGACGCCGTCACTTGACGTGGTCAGCGAAATCTCGGGCGTTGTCTTTCCCGCGCTCGGTGCAATCCCTGCATGCACCCGAACTCCCGCCAGCGGCTTGCCCAGGAACATCAGTCGAAAGCGAAGCTCTGACCCGACGACGGCTGCGTTCGGGTCCGCCAGCGGAACAAACTCCAGTGGCTGGCCAATAACGCGACCAAACGCCCGCGGGCCGTCACCGACCTCCACGACGGTCTTGCCGTACTTGGCGTAGCGCCGCACGATGTCGGCGGTTGGTAGCTGACCGGTCTTGTCGTAGTGCTTCAGCGCATCCTCCGCGCCTTCGCCGACCAGGTACTTACGAAAGCTGGCCGCGGTCTCGTTGACGTGGCGCCATCCGACCGCCACCGCCACGACCTTCTGACCGGTCGTCTTCGGCCGATGGCGCAACACCAGCGAATTGTCGCGCGTCGAGAGCGCCATGATCCGTTCGTCATCCGTGGCGCCGACGATCCGCGCCTCCGTCACCCGATCGGGGGCGACGGCAGACAAGGTGGTGGGAAACGCGCTGCTGGTCTGCCCGCGGACGACGACCTCGCCGTTTGCGGCGATCCGGAAGACGTCGGGTACCAACCAGAAATCGTGGGCGCCGACGAAGGCGACCGGGAGCACGATGAAAGCAATCAGCAACGCGGTGCGGCAAACAGTGGGCATCGATCGATCTCCTGCTACTGATGATGTGGCTTCGCCGGCGTGGTCGCCGCTGGGGCAGGCGCCGCGTCCGACTCACCGGCGAGGAACCGGCGCATCTCTTCTTCTTGTCTGAACTGGTCCGGGCTTTTCGGATTGAGCGCTTCCATGCGGGTCAGCTCGTCGGGCGTGAGGCTGGGCAAGCGCCGGATGAAATGCACCAGCCCCCAACTGCCCGCGGCACTCGCTTCAGTGCCGTCGCCCCACGCGGGCATACCGGTCAAACGAATCCCGTTCTCGATGATCGCAAACAGTTCGCCGTCGGACAACGACTGCGTTTCGGGCGCACGCATATCCGGCGCCTTAGGAAACAGATTCTGGCCGAGGGCGGTCTGACCGCTCCCGTCGTTGGCGTGGCAGTTGGCGCAATGATCCGCGAAGTGACCAAGGCCGTCCGCGAGAACCTCGGCAGTGGGCTGGAGCGGATTGGGTTGCGATCTGACGTGGGCGGGGGTGGCCAGCCGTCGCATGGTCCGGGCGATCATGACTTCGGCTGCGCTTGGGTCGGTGCGCGTACTCAGCCCGCGGCTGAGAATCGAGTATCCAATCACGCCGGCGAGGACGGCGCCGACGATCACCAGCACAAGGGCTGCTCGCACGAACGACTTCATCTCGGTCAAATATACAATGCGCCTTCGCACCACCACCCCGGCGCGGGCCGTGGTAGCGTGCGGCCGGTGGATTATGAACAAGAATTAATCTGTCGCGCCCCGCTGTTCCGGGAGGATCCAGAAGTGGATGACAGGGGCGGCACCCAGTCCGTGCGATCGCCGCGCGTGCTCATCGTCGAAGACGAAGCCAGACTCGCCTCACTCCTCTCAAAGCACCTGACCGACCTCGGATTGCTGGCGCGCGTGGAAGCCAACGGCTCGACGGGCCTGGAGGTGGCCCTCGCGGAGACCTTCGACTTGCTCATTCTTGATGTTGTGCTGCCCGGCCTGGATGGTTTCGCGATCTGCCGTGAGCTGCGGCGGCGGAACGTGACGCTACCGATATTGATGTTGTCGGCGCGTGGAATCATCGAGGACCGCGTTCGCGGACTCGATAGCGGTGCCGACGACTACCTCACCAAGCCGTTTGACTTCGCGGAACTGGATGCGCGCGTCCGCGCCCTATTGCGTCGTCGCCAGCCGACAGGTGCTCTGACGGTCACGGTGGGCGACCTGGCACTCGATCCAGTTGCAAGAACGGTCCACCGCGGCACCCGTCGGATCGACCTCACACAAAAGGAATTTGAGTTGCTCGACTACCTGATGAGGAATGTCGATCAGGTTCTGACGCGAGCGATGATTGGCGAAAAAGTCTGGAACTTCACCTGGGACCGGATGACCAACATCATCGATGTGTTCATTAACCATCTGAGGCGAAAGCTCGAGGATGCTGGCGAGCCGCGCATGATTCACGCCGTCAGGGGTGTCGGTTACGTGTTACGTTCGACGGAGAGCGCTGATGATCGCGTCACTTAAAGCGCGCACCACTTTTTGGAACGTCGTGGTCGTGGCATCGGCGCTGGGTCTGTTCGCTGTCCTGCTCTACGCCTGGCTGGCGCGCACCTTGTATTCGCATCACGACGGTGACTTGCAGGAGGATGCCCGCCGGGTGGTGGCCGCGGTGTCAGCGACAGCGGACCCGATTGCGTCCCTCGAAGCGCTCGAACAGCAAGGTGCGGTGGCGCCCTACGTCATGGTGCGCGATTCGCACGGGCGGATGTTGTTCCGGTCGGAGCGTCTGGCGAAGGTGGAGCCCGATATCGGCGCCCACGAAGTATTGACACACGCGGCCACGAGCGGCGTGACATATCCGCAGTTTTTTACCGTTCATCTCGCGCGTGGCCCGGTGAGATTCACCTGCGTTCCTCTGCCCCGGCCTGACGGCACCTACCTTCAGCTCGGGCGACCGCTCGGAGATGTGGGCATGATGCTGGAGGCGGTGACGGTGGCATCCGCGGTCTTGATTCCAATCGTGATCGTCCTCACCAGTTTTGGCGGTTTTCTCATTGCGAAACGAGCCCTCCGCCCAATCGACACGATTGCCACGGCCCTGGAGTCGATTCAAGCCACCAATCTGTCGCGCCGTGTCGACCCTCACGCGCCGGACATCGAGGTCAAGCGGCTTACGTCATCGGTCAACCAACTGCTCGATCGGCTCAGCACGTCGTTTACCACGATGAAGGAATTCACGGCGGATGTGTCCCACCAGCTGCAGACGCCGCTGACGGTCATGAAGGGCACAATTGAATCAGCACGCCGTTCGCAGGCGCCAGAGAAACAGGCGGCGTTGAACACGCTATCCGACGAAGTTGACGCGCTCTCGGCGACCCTGCAGGATCTTCGCGATCTGGCGCTTGCCGACGCCGACTCGGCGGTCTCGCGCGAGGATCCCGTCAACGTCAGCGACGTGTTTGCTGAAGCCGGAGAACTCGTCGGCGCGCTCGCCGAGGCGCATGGCGTGTCGTGCGAAGCTTCAATAGCACCGGGACTAACGATGTGGGGCAGCGCCGTTCGCCTACGTCAACTCATGCTCAATCTTGGCGAGAACGCAGTGAAGTTCACTCCTCCAGGCGGTCGTATCAGGATTGCCGCGACGAGCAGTCACGGACAGATCGTG
>JANMUX010000532.1:0-21529 GCA_031392125.1 Acidobacteriota bacterium
CTGTTTGGTGTTTGTGCCGGTGGTCGCAGCCGATCGCTTTGGCGATGTTGAAATCACGACCTTCGTGCACTCAAGTATCCAGCTCGAACATGGCGGCAAGGTGATCCAGATCGACCCGTGGAGCGTTGGCGATCTGTCGCGCGCGAAGCCGGCGGACCTGATCCTGATTACCGATGATGTCGGACATCACCTCGACGTGAAGGCGATCGCACGTTTGCGGAAGCCGGGCGCGCCGATCGTCATTGCCGCCAACGGTCAGAAGCAGGTGCCCGACGGCACGATCATGAGTAACGGTGAGACCAAGAACTTCGGCGCCATCCGCGTCGAAGCCATCGGCGCCTATGACATCAGCCCTGGCGACCCGTATCACCCGAAGGGCGAAGCGAATGGCTACCTGATAACCGTCGGCGGCCAGCGGATCTACGTCGTGGGCGTGACCGAGTGCGTGCCAGAGGTCAAGGCCGTGAAGAAAGTGGACGTCATGTTCTTTCCCGTCAACTTGCCGCGCGCGCGCATGGAGCCGACGGCGGCCATCGACTGCATCGGCGCGATTGCACCGAAAGTGGTCTACCCCTATCACTATGATCAAGACTGGGTCAGGCCCGTGCCGCCCGGCGGCGCGCGTCCGGTTGCGACGACCCGAGGGCTGCAGGAACTGAAGGCGGCGCTCACGCCGAAGAACATCGAAGTGCGATTCGCCGATTGGTATCCAAAATGACTGTGCTGAAGTGCTTAGGTGCCGGAGTGCTGGGGTGCGGACTCGCGCTTGCGGCCGCGTCGTCGTCGGTGTCGGCACAAGGGCGCGGGCCCCGTGCCGGTGTCGACTGGCCCGGGTTCCGCGGCATTGCGGCCGCCGGTACGGACGAGGCCGCGACGCTGCCCGTAAGCTGGAGCGTGCCCGACTCGAAGCTGGTGAAGTGGAAGGTGCCGGTCGCGGGCCTTGGCCATTCCAGCCCGGTCGTGTGGGGCGACTTGGTGTGCACGGCCAGCGCGGTGAGCGGCACGCCCGACCCGCAGCTGAAGGTCGGTCTCTACGGCGATATCGGTTCGGTGCTCGACACCACCGCGCACAAGTTTCTGGTGATGTGCTTCGACAAGCGGAGCGGCAAGCTGCGGTGGGAACAGACAGCCAAGACCGGCGTCCCGGTCATCAAGCGCCATCCCAAGTCCACGCACGCCAGTTCGACGCTGGCCACCGATGGCACGTACATCGTCGCCTTCTTCGGTTCCGAAGGCCTCTATGCTTACGACGTTAACGGTGCGTTGGTCTGGAAGAAGGACTTCGGCGTGCTCGACTCTGGGTTCTTCATGGCGCCAGAGGCGCAGTGGGGTTTCGCCAGCTCTCCCATCATCCACAACGGCCGCGTGATCGTGCAGGCCGATGTGCAAAAGGGGTCGTTTGTCGCGGCGTTCGACGTGCGGACCGGCAAGGAGCTGTGGCGAACGGCCCGAGCTGACGTGCCGACGTGGAGCACACCGGCGGTGGTGAACATGAACGGCCGCGACCAGGTGATCGTCAACGGCTGGAAGCATATTGGCGGCTACGATCTCGAGACCGGCAAAGAAATCTGGCGCATGACCGGTGGCGGCGACATCCCGGTGCCGACCCCGATCGTCGCCCACGGCCTGGTGTTCATCACCAACGCGCACGGGAAGATGGCCCCAATCTTCGCGATCAAGCCGACCGCGACCGGGGACATCTCGCTCAAGGAAGGCGAAACCTCGAATGCGCACATTGCCTGGAGCTATCAACGCGACGGAGGCTACATGCAGACGCCGATTGTCTACGGCGACATCTTGTATGTGTGCCGCGACAACGGAGTCTTGAGCGCATTTGATGCCAGGACCGGCGTGCGCCACTACCAGGCGCGGCTTGGTGACGGCCGCACAGGGTTCTCTGCGTCAGCGGTCGCTGCGGGCGGGCGCCTCTACTTCACGAGCGAAGATGGCGACGTTCACGTCATTAAGGCCGGCACCACCTACGAGCTGTTGGGCACCAACCCGCTGGGTGAAGTGGCGATGGCGACGCCGGCGATCTCCGAGGGCACCTTACTCTTCCGGACACGAGGGCATCTCGTGGCCATCGGCGCACGCTAGCGTGGCATCTCCTGACCGGACATCGTCAAACGAGTTTCTCGTTCGCCTCGATGATGCCGTCCGCTCCTTGACCGATCCAGAGGAGATCACCCTGACCGCCGCGACGATGCTCGGCCGGCAGTTGCGCGTCAACCGATGCGCCTACGCCACGGTTGAGGAGGATCAGGACAGCTTCACCCTTACGGGCAACTACATCGACGGCGTCCAGAGCATTGTCGGACGCTACACCTTCAGGCAGTTTGGCGAAGAGTGCTTGCGCCTCCTCAGGCGGGGCGAGCCTTATGTCGTCAACGATGCCGAGACAGACACGCGGGTCACGGCGGCCGAGCAACCGGTCTATCAGTTGACGGCGATTCGCTCGGTCATTTGCGTGCCGATGCTCAAGCAGGGCCGATTTGTGGCCGCGATGGCGGTTCACACGCTCGCACCGCGGGCGTGGCATCCACTGGAAGTTGAACTGGTTCAGCAAGTCGCGAGCCGCTGCTGGGAGTCGATCGAGCGCGCGCGCCTCACCCACAGCCTCAAGGAAAGCGAATACCTGTTCCGGGCACTCGCGAATTCAATCGCCAACCTGGCGTGGATGGCCCGGCCTGACGGGTGGATCTATTGGTACAACGACCAGTGGTACGCCTACACCGGAACCACCCCCGCCGAGATGGAGGGATGGGGCTGGGAGAGCGTTCACGACCCGGCGGTGCTCGCCTCGGCCAAAGGCGCGTGGCAGCATTCGATCGCCACCGGAACCCCGTTCGAGATGGTGTTTCCGTTGCGCGGCGCCGACGGTGAGTATCGCCGCTTCCTGACGCGCGTCAACCCGGTGCGCGATTCGCAGGGCCGCGTCGTGCATTGGTTTGGGACCAACACCGACGTCGAGGACGAACGCCGCGCCACCGAGGCGAACGTGCTGGCGCGAAACCAGGTCAACGAGTTGCGCGAGGCGTCGGAAGCCGCAAACCGCGCCAAGGACGAATTCCTCGCCATGCTCGGTCACGAACTGCGAAACCCGCTGTCGCCAATCGTCACTGCCTTGCACCTGATGAACCTGCGCGGTGGCAACGATGGCGCCCACGAACGCCGGATCATCGAACGACAGGTTGCTCACCTGACGCGGCTGGTCGACGATTTGCTCGACGTATCGCGAATCGCTCGGGGCAAGGTCGAACTCAAGTCCGAGATCGTCGAGTTGCACGGGGTGGTGGCGCAAGCCATCGAGATGGCGCGTCCGCTGGTCGAGCAGCGTGCGCATGCGCTGACGGTCGACGTCCCTGCTCGTGGCCTCGCGGTGAAGGGCGATGTGACCAGGCTGAGCCAGGTGGTCGCGAATCTCCTCAACAACGCGGCGAAATACACCCCGGTCGGGGGCCGCATTACGATTACCGGCGAAGTCCACCAGGGCGAAGCGGTGTTGCGCGTACGCGACACCGGCATGGGGATCGCCGCCGACGTGTTGACGGGGATCTTCGACCTGTTCGTGCAAGGACGGCAGACCATCGATCGCTCGGCGGGAGGGCTCGGCTTAGGTCTCGCCATCGCCAAGAATCTGATCGAGCGTCACGGCGGATCGGTGTCGGCGTTTAGCGATGGTGTGGGACACGGCAGTGAGTTTGTTGTCCGGTTGCCGCACGTGGCGGCCGACGAGCAGGCCTCTGCAGCGAGCCCGCGCACACCCGTCACCTCTGAACAGTCATGCGAACCGCAGCGCATTCTTGTCGTTGACGACAACGAAGATGGCGCCGAGATGTTGTCGGTGGCATTGGGGCACAAGGGGCACGACACCCGCACCGCCTACGATGCGGCGACCGCCTTGAAGTTAGCCGAGGAGTTTGTGCCTGACCTCGCCTTCCTCGACATTGGCCTGCCGGAAATGGACGGCTACGAGCTGGCGACGAGGCTCCGACGGCTGCCGGGGCTTGAGGGCATCTACCTGGTTGCGCTGACCGGTTACGGGCAGGAGTCAGACCGGCGCAAGACCCGCGCCGCGGGTTTCGACCAACACCTGGTGAAGCCCGTGGATTTCAGCCTGGTCGACGAGGTTGTGAGCGAAAGCCGATCGCAGGCTGAGAGACGACCGCACTCGACCGCGAAGTCCTAGCGTGCCTGCGGCGTGCCGGCCGCGGCCGAGGCAGCGGCAACCTTTGGCTTGTAGGCGTAGACGAACTTCTTGAATTCCGGATGCAGAAAGTCCGGGCCGTACTTGTACTGCTTCATTTCCTTGAACGCCTGTTCGCCGTTCAAGCCGTCTTTCGTCATCCGGTAGACGGCAGTCATCACGCCGGTGCGGTGACGCCCGCCAACGCAGTGCACGTAGACGTCGCCTTCGGCTTCGACCGCGGCCATGAACGCGGCAATCTCCGTGTCGGTCGGCACCTTTCGGGTCTTCATCGGGATGTTCAGGTACTTCATCCCGTACTGCTCCACCAGCCGCTGTTCTTCCTCGCGGCCATCAGCCTCGTTGGTGAGGTCGATGACGGTCTTGACTCCGAGGGCCGCCAGGTGCGCGTAGTCCTCGCCGAGCGGCTGGCCACCCCGGTAGTAGTCGTCGTCAACCTTGGCAAAGTTGTAGATCGTGACTGTCTGCGGCGTGACGATGGTGAGCGGCGACTGCGCTGAGGCCGGTTCGACCAGCCCGAGAGCAGCGGTGAATGCCAGGAGAGCAAGCTTCGCTGTTCGCAGTGTGCTTCTCATAGAACCCTCGAATCTCATGGTGTTATCCAGTTGAGACGATGAGCACGCCCGGTTGGTTTCAAGTGAGCTTTGGAGGGCCGTACGTGCGAAAGGCCCGGTATACCCGGGCCTTTCAGAAGAGTTGGTCGGGGCGAAAGGATTCGAACCTTCGACCTCTCGGTCCCGAACCGAGCGCTCTACCAGGCTGAGCCACGCCCCGACTTCAAGAAGCATACTTCATTGGTGCGGCAGGCGCCAAATCCAACGTCATTCGTAGCGCAGTGCCACCATCGGATCGACCTTGGCAGCGCGGAGCGCGGGCAACCACACCGCGAGGAACGCGACGGTCGTCAGCAGTGCTGGCACCCCGACGAAGACCAGCGGATCCCGCGCCGTGACGTCGAACAGGAACGCGGTCATCAGCTGTGCCAGGCCCCATGAGGCGCCGAGGCCAATCACGACACCCACCACCGCCAGCCGCATCCCCTGGAACACCACCATGCGTCGCACGCTGGCCGCGTCCGCTCCCAGCGAGAGCCGGATGCCGATTTCCTGCGTGCGCTGCTCCACGGTGTAGGCCATCAGGCCGTAGATGCCGATCGCCGCGAGCAGCAAGGCCGAGGCGCCGAACACCGTCATCAGCCACATGTTGAAGCGTTGCCGAGCGGTCGAGCGCACGACAATCTCCGCCATGGAACGGACATTCGACACCGGTAGCCCGGTGGCCTGGCGCAGTTCTTCCTGGATGGCCGCGCTCAACGGGTAGGGGTCGCCAGCCGTGCGCACCACCCACCCCATGGGCGATAACCCCAGGTTAAGGGTGCTGGCGGCGTCAGGCACTTGCGACTGCGGGATATACATGGCCGGTCCCGGCCGCTGCTGCAGGCCGCCGTCGCGAGTGTCGCCCACCACGCCAACAATCTGCCGCTCCCCTTCGCTCGCGAACTCGCGCATGACGCCGCGGCCGATCACCAGCCGCTCGGTGAGCGGATCCTTGTCCTTGAAGAACTCGTTGGCAAATGCCTCGTTGATGATCACCACCGGCGACGCGACGCTGTCGTCGCGCTCGGTGAAGTCGCGGCCGCGGGTGACGGGAATCTTGAAGACGTCGAAGTAGCCGGGCGTGATGTTGATCCACTGGCCGCCGCCGTGGAACGGACCGTCGGCGAGCGGCCGGCCGGCGATCACGAACGGCAGACCGTAGCCGCCCTCGAGCGGCACGCAGCAGGTGGAGCTGGCGGCTACCACGCCGGGCAGGGCGCGCAGACGATCGGTACCGTTCCGCACCATCAGGTCGACGCCCTGGGCCGATGTAAACCGCGGCCCGGTCACCGACATTCGCATGGTCAGGACGTTGTTGGCATCGAACCCGGGATCGACCTGCGACAGCGCGATCGCCGACCGGATCAGCAACGCCGAGCCGACCAGCAGCGTGAGCGCGAGCGCCACCTCGACGACCACCAGGATCGAGCGCGTCTTGTTCTGGCGGAAGCCGGTGCCCGAGCGGCCGCCCGACTCCTTCAGGGTTGAGGTCAGGTCAGTCTTCGAACTCTGCAGCGCCGGAATCAGGCCAAACAGCACGCCAGTGGCCAGCGATACGCCCACCGTGAACGCCAATACGCGCCAGTCAATCACCACCAGCGCGCCGTTGACGCCAATCCGTGGCAGGCCCGCGGTGTTCACCGCCAGCAGCGCGCGGATCGCCAGCGATCCAACTGCGAGTCCGAGGGCGCCGCCAATCACCGACAGCACCACGCTCTCGGTCATCACCTGACTGACGATGCGGGCGCGCGAGCCACCGAGCGCGGCGCGAATCGCAATCTCGCGCTTGCGTCCGGTCGCCCTCACCAGCAACAAGTTGGCGACGTTGGCACAGGCGATCAGCAGGACAAAGCCCACGGCGCCAATCAGCACGAACAGCGACTGCCGTACGTTGCGGACGAGAATGTCGCCGACCGGCTCGACGCCGAAGGTCTGGTTGGGTCCGAGCCCGGCCTTGAACTTCGCATTGAAGTCGGCCTTCGACGTGTTCAACCGGGCCCGCGCCTGGTCGAGCGAAACGCCGGTCAGCAACCGGCCCGCGCTCTGGAAGTAGTGACCGTGGTCGGCGGTGTTGGGGTCGAGCTGGAATGGCACCCACACCTGTGGCGGCTGCGCGCCGAAATCCTGAAAGTTGAAATCGCCGAGCACACCGATCACGGTGTAGGGAAAACCGCCGATCGACATGGCTTGCCCGACCAAGGCCGGATCGCTCTTGAAGCGCGTCTCCCATAAACCTTTGCTCAGGACGACGACCCGGTCGCCGCCCGGGAGATCTTCCTCAGGGGTGAAGGTCCGGCCCAGGATGGTTTGCGCGCCGAACAGGCCAAAGAACTCCGACGACACGCGTCCCGATCGGAACTGCTCCGGCTGCGTGCCGTCGGTGTAGTTCACCACGCCCTGGGTGAAGGCTGACACGTGGTCCACCACCTGTGTCTGCTGGCGAAAGTGCTGGAACTTGGCCGGAGAGGCCGCCCCACCCGATCCATTGGGCGATACGGTCATGAAGAAGACCATCTGTTCGGGATTGGGGAACGGCAGCGGCCGCAGCAGCACGGCGTTGACGACCGAGAAGATGGCGGTATTGACGGCAATGCCAAGCGTCAGGGCGGCCACCGCCGCAAGGGCGAAGGCCGGGCTCTGCGCGAACATGCGAAGGGCGTGGCGGACGTCCCGGAAGATTGTGTCCAGCATGAGGCATTGGACACCAGCGCCGGCTGTCTGGCTTGGAAAACTGCGCCCGATGCGCAGTTTCGTCCCATGAATTTGCGGTCCGGGGAAGGCCCGGCTCGAGTGGGCGCCGGGGCCCGAAAGCTTAACGCTCGAATTCGATCAGGCGTTCCGATTTGCCGGTCATGAAGAACCGGGCACGGCGACCTGCCAGGCGATCGGTGCCACTTCCGGCCTCCACCCCAACGGCCTGCGGATACCACTGCCCGCCGTTCAGGATTCTCACCGGCGCCGACCAGGCGCGGGGATCCGCGACGCCAGGCGCGAACGACACATAAATCCCCTCCTGCCCAAACTGATCGTCCTTCGCGCGGTTCAGCAGCATTACGTATTGCTCGAGATACGTGTTCCAGTGGATGGAGGCGCCCCAGAACACATCATTCGTGTCCGAGCGATCGTGAAAGGGGCGGCTCGCCTTCACGAGGGGAGTGCCCGCCGGATAAGCGTAGGGCGTGGATGCGCCGGTTTGCGTCGCCGGCAGCCACGCGCCGTCATTCCAGATCGTGACCTTCCCCGCCGGGGCATCACGATCCGCCCACGTCAATCGCGCCACGGCGACACCCTGTCCAGCCGCGTCCAGTGAATACTGGCTGAAGTAGAGATACAGGTCCCGGCCGTCGGCGTCGAGCACCGCGGCGACATCGCCGACGCCGCCGAGCACGAACCGGTTATCCGAACCGCACGCCTCGCTGCCGGGTGGCGCATCAAGGATGATGCCCAGATCCTCCCACGTCGCGCCGTGGTCGGTCGACCGCATGGCGCCCAGCCGCGGCAGTTGACGCTCGGGCCTCCCACACAAGTCCGCTGGACGTTCGTGGTGGTAGTAGCCGTACCAGTTGCCAGAGGCGTCCGGCACAATGGCTTCCATCCAGATGCCGTGGCCGGGGTGCGAGCTGAACCCAACGGCTTCGCCGTGCTGAAGAGTTTCGAGTGTGGCGCCAGCGGACCGAACCGGCACGCCGCCCCATGAGGTGACCACGAACAGGCGATTGACACCCTCGACGAGCGACCACACCATGGGATTGTTCGAGTCAATCTGGCCAGGCAGATCCAGCCTGGACGCCGACACCAGCCGCGCGGTTGGCGTGCGCGCGGATTGGGCGTGAAGCGGAACCAACAGCGAAAGGGTCGCGGCGCAGGCCAGCACGATCGGCCGCGGAGATGCGGTCATGCCGGCGTGAGGCTCTTCACCAGCGTTTCGAGCATGTCATACGCCGTCATGTCCGGCTGCAACGGCGTCACCGAGGTATACCCGGACATCACGGCCTCGTAGTCAGAGCGGCCGCCATCGGGATGGTACTCATCGAGCGCCTCGTTGATCCAGTAGTAGGGATTGCCCCTCGGATCGGTGCGCGAGTCGATCTGCGTGACGTGATTGCGCTTGGCCTGCGTGGTGACCCGCAACCCCTTCGGCGTGCCTGCCGGCACGTTGATGTTGATGAACGAGCGCTGCGGAATGCCGTGCGCGAGCACCAACTTCGCGACCGTGGCGGCGGCGGCAGCCGCAGGGCCGAAGTCGTAGGTGGGCGTGCGCCGGAGCGACACGGCAATGCCGGGTGCTCCGAGCAGCGCGCCCTCGAGCGCGCCCGACACCGTTCCAGAATAGGTAATGTCGTCGCCGAGGTTCCACCCCTTGTTGATGCCTGACACCACCAGGTCGGGAAGCCGCTTCAGGACAATTTCACAGCCCAGGTTGACGCAATCGGTCGGCGTGCCGTCGACCGCGTACACGCCCTCGCTGACTAATTCGATGCGCAACGGCCGACGCAGCGTCAGCGCGTGGCCGATCGCGCTCGCTTCCTGCAGGGGGCCGACGATGACGACGTCGCCAAGCGGTTTCATGGCTTCGGCGAGGGCGTGAATCCCCTCCGACTGCACTCCATCGTCGTTTGTGACCAGAATCAGGGGCATGGAACCATCGATCATAAAGCAAGGTGCTAGGGCGCTAGGGTGCTAGGGTGCTCGGGTTCGCGCACTCCAGCACCTGAGCACCCCATCCCCCTGTATAATCCGCCCATGGAATGGTGGTTGTGGCTCGCCGGCGGGCTCGCCTTAGTGGTGGCTGAATTAGTCACCCCGAGCGGCTTCTTCATTATCTTCTTCGGCGTTGGCGCGATTGCAGTCGGTGTGCTCGCCCGGCTCGACATCGCCACCTCCCTCGCGATGCAGGGCCTGCTGTTCAGCGTGCTGTCGGTGGCCTCGCTGCTGATCTTCCGTGGACGCCTGAAGACCACGTTCCAGGCCCCGCCGCCTCCCTCGATTGATTCGTTCGTTGGCGTGCTCGCGGTGGTGCAAGAAAGCCTGCTGCCTGGCCTGGTCGGCCGAGTCGAAGTGCGTGGCGCCTCGTGGAGCGCGCGCAACACGAGCGACGTCACGCTCACACCCGGCCAGCGCGCCCGTGTGGCCGGCATCGACGGCCTGCTGCTGACCGTTGTCCCCGAGTAGCTGGCCGTCCCTGGCGTCGGCATCAAGACCGCAAGCCCTCAAGACCTCACGACCGTTAGACCCGAAGACCGTAACACCCAAGGAGTGCGTCAATGGAAGGCGGCCTGTTCGTCATCATCCTGCTCGCGGTCATCACGCTGGTCATCCTGGCGAAGACTGCGATCGTCGTCCCGCAACAAAGTGCGTTCGTGGTCGAACGGCTGGGCCGCTTTGCGGGCGTCCTCGACGCCGGCTTTCACATCCTGGTGCCGTTTATCGACGTGGTTCGCTACAAACACTCGCTGAAGGAGATGGCTCTCGATATCCCGGCGCAGATCTGCATCACCCGCGACAACGTGCAGGTGCAGGTTGATGGCGTGCTGTATCTCAAGGTACTGAATCCTGAGCGCACGTCGTATGGCATTACCGATTACATGTTCGCCATCTCGCAGTTGGCGCAGACGACGCTGCGCAGCGAGGTCGGCAAGATCGACCTGGACCGCACCTTCGAAGAGCGCACCAACATCAACATCTCGGTGGTCGCCGAACTCGACAAGGCGACCGAACCGTGGGGCGTCAAGGTGTTGCGGTACGAAGTGAAGAGCATTACCCCACCGGCCGACATTCTCGCGGCGATGGAAAAGCAGATGCGCGCCGAGCGCGAGAAGCGCGCCGTGATTCTGACGTCAGAAGGCCAGCGCGACGCGGCCATCAACTCGGCCGAGGGCGAGAAGCAGCAAGTGATCAAGGCGTCGGAAGCCCGCCGCCAGCAGCAGATCAACGAAGCCGAAGGCCAGGCCTCGGCGATTCTCGCCGTTGCCACTGCCAATGCCGAAGGCATCAAGCGGGTCGCCGAAGCGACGCGCGCGCCCGGTGGCGCCGAGGCCATTCAGTTGAAAGTGGCCGAGCAGTACATCGCCGAGTTCGGCAAGGTGATCAACAGCGCCGACACTATTATCCTGCCGGCCAACTTGAGCGACGTGGCGTCGATGATCACCACGGCCATGAACGTTGTGAATCAGAACAAAAAATAAGGTGCCTAGGGTGCAAGGGGTGCCTCAGGTGCCTGGGGTGCCAAGGCACTAAGCCACAGGGCAATCGCCGCGGTCAACGCCAGGGCGGCGCCGGTCATGAACGCGACCGGCGCGCCGAACATCTGCCAGAGCAATCCAAAGAACAATCCGGCTGCCAGGGCCCCGAAGCCTTGCACTGCGGCATGCCAGCCAAACGCCGTGGCCAGGGTGGCATCGGTCGACAGGTCGGCAATCAGCGCCTTCTCGCTGCCTTCGACCGCCGCCGCGTAGACGCTGTAGAGCATGAACCAGGCAATCAGCGCTTCTACCGACTGGCTCCATGCGAAGCCGGCATAGACAACCGCGTAGAGCAGCCAACCGGACACGATCAACGCCCGGCGGCCGAGTCGGTCTGACAGGGCTCCGCCTTTCATTGACAACAGGGCCTTGATCGCGTGTTGTGCGCTCCAGATGGCCGTCAAGCCGATGAGAGGAACGCCCGCGTGGGACAGCTGCAGCAGCAGGAAGGCGTCGGACGAGTTGCCAAGCGTGAAGACCGAGAGGATCCAGAGGTAGCGCTTCAAGGGCCTCGACAGAGGTGCTGGGGTGCTGAAGTGCTGGCGTGCTGAAGTGCTGGGCAGCGATGCCTTGGTCTCGGGAACCCGAAGCAGGGTCATCACGGCCAGGACGCCGGGGATGATCGTCAGGCCGAATAGCAGGCGATAGTTGTCGGGGGCAAACCAGAGAAATACCGTCGCGAGCAACGGTCCGATGGCGGCGCCGGCGTGATCCATGGCCCAGTGATAGCCAAACACGCGGCCGCGCTCACCTGGCGGCGCAAGGGCGGCGAGCATGGCGTCGCGCGGGGCGCCGCGCAATCCCTTCCCCACCCGGTCGGTGACACGAATAACGAACACGTGGCCCCAAGTTGTGGCAAGACCAATGAACGGCCGCACCAGGGACGACAGCGCGTAGCCGGCAACGACAATGGGCTTGCGGGCGCCAAGGCGGTCCGACCAGCGGCCGGCAAACACCTTCAATGCGCTACTGGTCGCGTCGGCGGCGCCCTCGACAATTCCAAGCGCCACCGGCGGCGCGCCGAGGACCTGTGTGATGAAGACCGGCAGCAACGGGTACACGGCCTCGGTGGCCGCGTCGGTCAACAGGCTGACCCACCCGAGCAGCTTCACGGCTCGTGGAAGCGGCGTGCGGCTCAAGACGTGCGGCCTGCCCTGAGCGAGCCCGGGCGATCAGGGGCGAGCCGAATGGGCAAGTTCGTTGACGATCGCATCCGCCTTGTAAACGACCTTGAGCGCTTCGAGCATGCCGCGGGCGTCGACCGAAACCGCGCGGTTCACGGCCGCGTCGTAGACGAAATATCCCGGCAGCGACTGGATGTTGCCGTCAAAAATCAGCCCGACCAGCTCGCCCTTCGCGTTGATGACCGGCGAACCGCTGTTGCCGCCGACGATGTCGTTGGTGCTGACGAAATCGAACGGCGTGGTCGGATTGATCGCACCGCGCGCCTTCATCCAGGAGTCGGCAATTTTGTAGGGCGGGCGCTGCTTGTGCTCGTCACCCCGCACATACAACCCTCGGATCTCCGTGAACGGCGCCACCATTTTGCCGTTCTCAACGTACCCCTTCACCTGGCCAAACGACAGTCGCAACGTGAACGTCGCGTCGGGATAGGCCGAGTCGCCCTCGGTCGCGAACACCGCCTGCGCGATCTGCGCATATGCATCGCGCTCGACGCCCAGTACTTCGTTGTCGAACTTCGTTCGCAGTTCTCGCGACCGGGGATCCACTAGCCGCGCCAGCGCAATGAACGGGTCCGACGAGGCGGCAATCGCAGCCTGGCCGCCCTCGAACAGCGCCTTTCGCGCGGCCGCGTCGCCCAGTGTCGTCCCCGCAATCAACTCGGCCGACCGCGCCGCCGCGGTCTTGCCCGCCATGATCTGCTTGACCAGAACATGTTCGGCACCGAGTTGCTGTTGCATCACCGAGAGGCCCGCCTCGAGCTTCGCCCGCTCGACACCTGGATAAATCGGCGCCGCCGACGTCAGTTGCCGTTCGATCGACGCCTTCCGCGCGTCTGAAAACTCGGGCAGCCGCTGGCCGTTGGGCTTGCCGGCCTCATCGGCCCAGCGCACGAGCGTGCGGGCCATGTTGAAGTACTGCGTGTAGAAGGCCAGGCCGCTTTCAAAAAACACGCGCTCGAGGTTGTAGGGCGGTAGTGCCTTGCGGGCGGCCGCGACCTTGTCCCAGGCATCGCCGAACCGGGCCTTGAGCTCCGGGTCAGCGTTGACGCGGGCGCGTAAGTTGTTTTCATCCGCCCGCTTCTTGTTCAGCAACGCGGGGTCCCTCAATCCCTCGAGTTGTCCCTTCCATGACTTGAGCGAGTTCTCAATGCCGAAGAAGTCGTCCTTGGCCTGGCGCTCCTGCTCGGGGCCGGTCTTGGCATAAGCGTCGAGCGCGTTGCGAATCTCAGAGAACGCGTTGAAAGACACGGGCAATGCGAAGTCGCGCAGGAACTCGAGGTGCGCAGCCGTATTGAGCCGCTGCGTCGTGCCGGGATGGCCCGCCGTAAACACCGCTTCCCCGTCCTTCACGCCGGTCGTGGACCACGGCAGGAAATTCTTGGTGACAAACGGCTTGCCGCCTTCGTAAACCCGCCACAGCGTCATATCGAGGCAGTAGCGGGGAAAGGTGAAGTTGTCGGGGTCGCCGCCGTAAAAGGCCGCGTCGAACTCGGGCGCGAACACGAGCCGCACGTCGGTGAACTTCTTGTAGAGGTACAGGTGGTATTGGCCGCCTTGATACAGGGTGACGACTTCAGCCTCGAGCCCGGTACTGCTCTGCGCGTCCTTCTCGATCGCGGCAATCGCCGAACGACGCGCCGCGAGCGTGTCGGCCGACGACATCCCGGGCTTCACGGATTCGTTCACCTTCGCCGTCACATCGTCGATCTTCTGTAGCGTCAGCAGTTCGAGATCGGGCGCCTTCATTTCTTGCGCGCGGCTGCCGGCCAGAAAGCCGTTGCCGGCTAAATCGCGTTGAGGCGTACTCAGTTTGTGTAACAGATCCAGCGACACGTGATGGTTGGTCAGCACCAACCCATCGGGTGAGACGAACGAACCCGACCCGCTGGGAAAGCGGACCGACGCCTGTTGCACCCGCTCGATCCACTGGTCCGTCAGCTCGACGCCAAGCGCCTGCTTGATGGCTGCGCGCGGAATACGGTTGAACGGCCAGAAGCCCTCGTTCGCGTGGCCGACCAGCGGTAGCGAGACGATGAGCGCGAGAATGGCCAGCAGCCGGCGATTCGCCTGAGTCATCGTTCGATTATAGAGTCGCGAGCCCTACGGGAGGTAGGCGATGCAGTCGATCTCGACGCGCAAGCCGACGCCCGGAAGCCCAGCCGCCTGAATGGTGGTGCGGGCCGGCCGATGCTCGCCAAAGACGCGCGCGTAGACCCCGTTCATCTGTTGAAAGTCCTTCATGTCGAGCAGGAATACGCCACACCGCAGGACATGCTGCAGGCCCGAGCCGCCGGCCTCGAGAATCGCCTCGAGATTCTTGAGGCACTGCTCGGTCTGGGCTTCCACGTCGGCGCCCGCCAGCTCGCCGGTTGCCGGGTCGGTGGCACCTTGGCCCGAGACGAAAAGCAGGCGCTCGAAATTCATGCCCGGGGAGTACGGGCCGACGGGTTTCGGAAGATTTGCAGCGTGAACCGGCTTGTGAATCGACATGCGGCATTATCATGAAGGCTCGTGCCCAGATTCAAGCTGACAATCGAATATGCGGGAACCCGCTACAGCGGATGGCAGAAGCAGAAGAACGCGCGCACCATCCAGGGCGAGAACGAGCGGGCGATCGCCGAGTTGACGCGCGATAAGTCTTTCGAGTTCTACGGCTCGGGCCGCACCGACGCGGGCGTGCACGCGTTGCGGCAAGTTGCCCATCTCGACATTCGCAAGCCGTTGCCCGCGGAAACCATCCGCCGCGGCATCAACGACAGCCTGCCCGCCGACATCCACATTCTCAGTGTTGACACCGTGCCGCACCGGTTTCATGCGCGTCACAGCGCGGTCGCGCGCAGCTACGTGTATCAGGTCTCGCGCCGGCGCAGCGCGTTCGCCAAACCATTTGTCTGGTGGATTCGTGAGCCGCTGGATCTTGTGCGCATCAAGGCCGCAGCCGAGCGCCTCACCGGCATGCACGACTTCCAGGCGTTCAGTGACGACGACCCCGAGGACAAGTCGACTGAGGTGCTGGTCGAAGATGTCACCGTCGCGGAGGATGGTGACCTCATCCTGATTCGCGTCGCCGGCTCGCATTTCATCTGGAAGATGGTGCGGCGCATGGTCGGCGTGCTCGCGGAGATCGGCAAGGGCGCCATGCCGGTTGAACACGTTGACGCCCTGCTGTCGCCGACATCCGGCATCGGGGGACCGACACCGGCGGAGCTTACTGCGCCGGCATCAGGCCTGTTTCTAGAGCGGGTGTTCTACGAGGGTGATGGGCGGCAATGGCCGCTACGTCCCGCATTTGCGGTGCCGCCTGGGCGTGAGTAGCGTAACGCTGGTAGCACTTGTAGCAGAGCGCGTAGTACGGATCCCACTTCGCGATGCCCTCCTGCCGAAACAGGTTGCGGCGGTTCTCGCAGTGTTGGCAAACCTTCTTCGCGGCGGGAGCGGGTCGGCGGAAACGAATGCGAATTGTCATAGCCACACCTTATTTGCTGCTCGTGACAGATCAGGTCAACTCGGTTACCGTTGCATTCCCTTGCACACTGTTGCCTACTAGTGCATACGGCGTGCCGTTTCCTAAAGTTCGTTTTCTGGCCTGATCCCCGACTCCGATGGAACGCCATACCGAAATAGTCCGACAGTGGCGCATTTTGCTGACACTCGAAGGCCGCGCCCGAGGGCTCACCTTGGCCGAAGCTCAGCAGGTGGCCGGCGAGGGGGTCTCGGAGCGCACCATCCGGCGCGACTTGGACGCACTCACGCAGGCCGGCTTCCCCATTGAAACCTGCAAGCGGGACGGCAAGACCGCGTTCACGCTCAACCGTGACGTGTTCAAGGGCGTCGCCGCCGCCGGATTCTCGCTGTCCGAGCTCTGCGCCCTCTATCTCAGCCGTACAGTGCTGTCGGCTGTCAGCGGCGGGCCTTTTCAGGACAGCCTGGCTTCTGCGTTCGAAAAGCTCTACGACGCACTGCCCGCGTCGTTATGGAAGTTCATCGAGAGCCTTCCCGACGCGCTCGGCGCCAAGGAACACGCGTCACCGCCGCTCGCCCCCGGTTCAGCGAAATCGGTTGATGCGTTGATGTCCGCCATTCTCGGGCGCCGGCGCGTGCGGATGCGCTATCACTCTTTCTCCAGCAAGAAACTCAAGGACTACATCGTCGAGCCCTACCGCCTGGCGTACGCGCAGGGAGGTCTCTACTTGCAGGCGTTCGTGCCGGCCTATGCCGAGATGCGGACGTTTGCGGTGCAACGCATCGAGCAGGCTGTGGCGCTCGAGGAAAGCTTCAACCCGGTCGCCGACTCCCCCGCCGACGTGTTTCCGCACTCGCTCGGCGCCTTTTCCGGCACGCCGGAGCCGGTCGTGATCGAGTTCACCGCCGCCGAGGCGCCTTATGTGCGCGAACGCCAGCGCCACGCGTCACAGACCATCGACGAGTTGTCCGGCGGCCGCATTCGGCTGACCCTGAACGTCGTGCTCGACTGGGAACTGCAGGCGTGGGTGATGGGATTTGGACCGGCAGCGAAGGTAATCACGCCGAAAGCGTTTGCCGACAAAATTCTCGAAAGCCTCGAAGAAACGCGCGCGACTTACCTCAATACCTTATAGGGATCGATAGCCGTCCCCTGCCACCACTGCTTCTTGTCAGTCATCTCGAAGATGGCAAAGTGCAGGTGCGGCGTGTCTTTCGGCGCGTTGCCAGTCGTTCCGACATAGCCGAGCACCTCGCCCCGCTTGACGCGATCGCCTTCCGCAAGCCCGGGTGCGTAGGATTCCAGGTGAGCGTAGTAATAGACGTAAGTGGTGGTCGGATCAAACTGGTAGACGGTGATGCCGCCCGCGTCGCTCAGGAACAAGCGTGCGATGGTGCCTTCTTCGACGGCGACAATGGGCGTGTTGCGGGGCGCCAGGATGTCGATCGCTTCGTGGCGGCGCGTCGAACCCCGTTGCTCATCAAACATCTCACGCAGGTCTTCACGCTTGGCGTTCTTTACCGGAATTTCGAGCCGGCGGTCGCGCAGCACCTCGAGGCTGTTGGCCGACATGGACGGCACGGCAACGGGTTCCGCCGGGGGCGCCGTTACGGCTGGCGGATTCTCTCTGGCGCTCGGCCTGACTTCGGCTACCGGTGACTCCGACGGCTTACTGGTAGCTTGGGTGGGGCGTTCCACCACCTGCCACGGGCCTGCCGGAAAGATGGTGAACAACGCGGCCATCACCATCATGCCGGCGATGAATCCCGCGGCGCCCGCGGATACCACCCACGAATAGCCCGGACCCGCTGCTGTCTTCATTCGGTGAAGGTGACCTTAGCGCCCTTTCCGATCAGGGCGGCGACGGCGCTGGCATCCCAGTTCGTGAGGCGCACGCAACCGTGCGACGAGGTGAGTCCGACGGTGCTCGGCTCAGGCGTACCGTGAATGCCGTAATGGGGTTTGCTGAGGTCGATCCAGACCTGCCCGACCGGACCGTTCGGGCCCGGTGGCAGCTTGGCCTTCGCGTGGGTGACGTCCGCATCCCAGAACAGGTCGGGGTTGTAGTTGAACGTCGGGTTGCGAACGATGGCGGTCACCGTCCACTCGCCGATCGGCAGCGGATCGTGCACACTGCCGGTCGTGACGGGGGCATGATAGATCACTGCGCCAGTGCTGTCGGTCAGCGTGAGCGCCGAAGCTTTCTTCGACACCGAGATTGCGACACCGGCGCCCGAGGTCGGCTCCGGCACCGGCATGACGTTCGGTACCTGAATAGCTTCTCCGGCGACAAACTTCGCCGTTGGATTCAAGCGCTTGAGCAAGCTCGGCGAGGCATGAAACCGTTCCGCGAGAGCCTCGACGATCGTGGCGTAAGACAACTGTTTCAGCTTCGCCTTCTCCATCATGTCCACGGGAATGGTAACGAATGGACCCGCTTCATCTTCTGCGGTGATGGTGTATGCCACTGTGGGCTCCACGCCCGATGCCGCGAGGGCTTCGGCTGCGGTACCACCCTTCGCCCGCTCAAACGCTTCAATCGCGCGTTTCGTGTTGGCGCCACCCCGGCCGTCGATCTCTCCTGGGGAGAAATGGGCACGGTCAAGCATTACCTGAATCGCCAGCATGTCCGCCGCCTTCCCGGCGGGCTTCTGAGTCGCCGGTTTCTGAGAGGCGGGCTTCTGCGCGGCAATGGGCATCGCGATGCCATGGATGGTGAAGAGAATGGCCGTGCTGGCCGCAATAACGAAGGCTCTTGAACGCATACCAGCTAAAGAGCAAGCTGCGTGCCGGTCAAGGGACGATGGACTGATCGATGGCGGCTTTGAAACGCGACCGAAGGCCGTCGGGGTTGGCCGGCACGTTCTGCGCAAATAACAGAACGACCAACTGGCGCGCAGGATCGATCGAGAAAAACGTCCCTGCGGAACCATCCCAGCCATACTCACCGACCGCGGTCAGGTAGCCGCGCGGACTTGGCGTGATTACGACATCGACATTGCCCAGGCCCCAGCCCATGGTGCCGCCTCGCTGTTGGAGGACGGGCTCGGAAAGACCGTTGGTCGTGATCTGCTCCACTGTCTTCGCGCTCAGCAAGCGTACGCCGTCGAGCTCACCCTTGTTCAACAACATCTGGCAGAAGCGCAGAAAGTCTGGCGCGGTCGAGACCAGGCCGACCGCGCCTTCGATCAAGGCCGGGCGACGCGTGAATGGCAGTTCTTCTTCCATTTCAAACGCGCTGAGGCCGCCGGCGGGAGCAGGTCGATACACCGTGGCGAGGCGTGCCTGCGCCTCTCCTTCCACCCAGAAGGAAGTGTCGTTCATGCCGAGCGGCTTGAGAATGCGCTCGGTGACGAAGGTGTCGAACGGCTTGCGCGACAGCACTTCGACGAGACGCCCAAGTGCGGTCGTGCCCTCGCTGTAGCGGAAGCGAGTGCCTGGATCTTCCATGAGCGGCGCCCGCGTGATGTTGGTGATGAACTGCGGCAGCGCCTGCGAGCGCACCCGAACCTGTCTTTCGCGGTACAACTCGGACGAGCGGTGGCTTAACCCTGACGTGTGCAGCAAAAGGTCGGCAACGGTGATCTCGCGAGCGGGCTTGCGAGGCCCCTCCGGCGTTTGCACCATCACCGTCTTGAACTCCGGCAGGTGCAGCGACACCGCATCGGTGAGGCGCAGCTTGCCCTCTTCGACCAGCATCAGTATCGCGACCGCCGTCACAGCCTTGGTCTGCGAGTAGATCCGAAAGAGCGAACGCTCGGTCATGGGGGCGCGCGCTTCCACGCTTTGCAGCCCGACAGGTTCCAGATACGCAATTTTTCCGTGACGCGCGACGAGTGCCACCGCGCCGGCAATCTTCCGGTCGGCTACGGCTTGGCGCAGCACGGCGGTTGCGTTTTGCAGCCGTTCGGCTGACAGCCCCACCGAATCGGGCGTGGCGCGAGGAGTCGGATTGGTCATGGCCAGCAGGCCGCTCACCAGGAACAGGCCGGACAGGCCGAGGACGTGGACGATTCGGGTCATATCGTGGAGGATTCTGAAAGCCGTAGGAAGCCGCGTGCCTATAGCACGACAGCATTCTACGTACTTTGACCCCGAAGCTACCTGGGCCGCAAGTGCCTTATTTAGAGGTCGGCCAGCACGCGGTCGAGCGCGGACGGCTCGACCGGCTTAACAAGATGAAGGTTCATCCCGACGTCTTCAGAGCGGCGGCGATCCTCATCCTGGCCCCATCCTGTGATAGCGACCAGGAACATCGAGGCGCCCCACTCTTCTTTGCGGATTCGTTGTGCGACTTCGTAGCCGTTTAGCTTGGGCAGGCCGATATCGAGCAAAACCACCTGAGGCCTGAACGCTTCGGCCGTGGCCACGGCGGCTTCGCCGTCGTGCGCCGTCCGCGTTTCGTGCCCCATCATCGACAACATCATCGCCATGCTCAGGGCTGAGTCGGGATTGTCGTCCACGACGAGGATCCGGAACCTGGGCTTGATGGGCACGATGGGCTCGGCGAACATGTTCACAGATTCTCAAAGCAATGGCAATGCCAACTCGGCCTGAGCGTCACGGGCTGTCCAGGCCTCTCAGTCGCGCGTGACGGCAGTGAGGTTCATCGTCAGTCGAATGCCTGGCTTCGGCAGTTCGCTTACCCCGATGGCCGTTCGTGCGGGACGGTGGGCGCCCATGCGGTCAGCGTAGGCCGCGTTCATCGCGTCGAAGTCGCGCATGTCGCGCAAGAACACGTTGATGTGAACGACGTGCGCGAGATCCGACCCGACGGACTGAAGCATCACGTCAAACGAATCCAGGATCTGACGTGTCTGCGTCGCGACGTCCGGGCCGGCGAGTGCCCCGGTCGCCGGATCGAATCCGGCGGTGCCGCCGATGGTGATCGAATCGCCCACCTTGCTGATGTGGCTATAGGGACCGATCGGCCACGGCGTGCCGGGCGGTGTGGAAGTGACGACTCTCGACATGCGGTTTGCCCCATGAAAAAGCGCGGCTCGTCCGTATGATACGCTCCGTCAGATGGGCAGCGCGACACCTGTAGATGATGAGGCGACCCTCATCGCACAGCTGCGTGCCGGCAACGAGTCGGCGTACGAGCAAGTGGTGCGCACTTATGGCGGTCGTCTTCTCGCCGTGACGCGCCGCATCGTGGGGTCTGACGAAGATGCCCGCGACATCGTGCAGGATGCCTTTCTCAACGCGTTCAAGAGCCTTGATCGCTTCGAGGGCAATTCCAAATTCTCGACCTGGCTGCATCGCATTGCGGTGAACGCGGCGCTGATGAAACTGCGCACTCGCAAGCGCAAACCCGAACAGTCGATCGAAACCTTCCTGCCGGCGTTTCTCGACGATGGCCATCACGAAGAGCGATTCCAGAGTTGGGATGAACCGGTTGACAAAGCGATGGAGCGCGCCGAGACCCGCGCGATGGTGCGGAGCAAGATCGACGAGTTGCCCGAGGGTTACCGTACCGTTCTGGTGCTGCGCGACATCGAAGGGTTAGATACCGAGGAAACCGCGAAAATGCTTGGGTTGTCCGTGAATGCCACGAAGATTCGGCTGCATCGAGCGCGCCAGGCGCTGCGGACGTTGCTGGCACCCTTGCTGGGCAGCCCGGCCTCGGGTAAGGCGACGTCATGAAGTGCCGTGAGCTGGCGGAATTTCTGATGGACTACGTGAGCGGCGAGCTCCCGGAAGAGAACCGCTCCCATTTCGAGTTCCACCTGACCCGATGCCGCAACTGCCGCGAGTACCTGGTTCAGTACGAGGGCTGCGTCAAGGCCGGCCGCATCGCGTGCGGCGAGATGAGCGACGAACTGCCCGCCGATGTG
>JANMUX010000077.1:0-2987 GCA_031392125.1 Acidobacteriota bacterium
CGCGCCTGCTGCGGCCGGCGTGCTCATGTACATCGACACCTGATCGTTCCGCCACACTGGCGTCGTCGTCCACTTCGCGCCCGCCTTCGAGACGCGGAGCGCGGTGGTTGGATTCTCGAGGCCGGCATAGATGACAAGGTCGCCGACGATCATCGGCGTGACCGAGTTCTGCTCGTAGGGGGTCTTGAGCGCGACCTCCCACAACCACTGGCCGCCTGCGGCGTCGACGCTGACGAGCTTGTTCTGTGATTGCGTGATGATCTGGCGTGTTCCCGCCAGCGACGCCACAATCGGCGACGCGTAGCCCGGACCATCGCCGGCCCAGCGCCATTTCACCGTACCGGTGGCGACGTCCATCGCCGTCAGCGCACCTCCGCCAGTACCGCCGAGGTGCACGATGACGCTGCTGCCATCGACAAGCGGCGAGGCCGCGGTGCCGAACTCGGGCGGCGCCGGCGGCGCGGTCTTCCGCCATAGCAGCTTACCGGTCGCCAAATCATGCGCCGAGAAGATGCCGCTGATACCGAGCGTGAACACGCGGCCGTCGGCGATCGCCGGCGTGGACTTCGGCCCCGGGCCGTGGCCGGTGGCCGCGGAGTTCATGGTGTAAGGCGCGTCGACGCCGTCCTGCCAAAGCTGCTTACCCGTCTGCAGGTCGTATGCGGCGACGATTTCGCGATTGGCCTGCCGCGCGTGTAACACGATGCGGTTACCCGAAATGACCGGGGAGGCATGACCAAGGCCGACCGTCGCCTGCCAGCGCTTGGTAAGTTGTGCCGGCCACGCGGTGGGCACCGTGAGCGTTGACGCCACGCCGTCGCGCGCCGGCCCGCGCCACTGCGACCACCCTTCGACTTTGCTCAGGGCAGGCGACGGCACGGGCGCTTGCGCCATTCCGATCGCTGACATCAAGTGCAAGAGCAAACCAACCATCATTCGTGTCATGAATTCCCCTGCTGCGCCGCAAGCGGCACTCAAGTGCCGCCCTCCTGGCGTCAGTTACTCCGACTTGATCGCGGCAACGACTGGCGTGGCCGAGGCAAGCCGCACAGCAAACAACGAAGACACCAAGCCTGTGATGACCACTGCCGACAACAACACTGCCAGGCTGCCGGCCGGTACCGCCTGCGCTCGTTCCTGCAGCGCCGGCCAGACCGCGACAATCGCGCAGGTTGCGCCCAGCAGCGTGCCGGCCGTGACCAGGGCGAGACCTTCCGACAGCACCATGCTGCGCACGTTGGCAGGCGTGAATCCGACCGCGCTCAACAAGCCGATGTCTCGCCGGCGTTCGAGCACGTTGCGGGCCAGCACCGCGCCGAGGCCGACTGTGCCCAGTAACAAGCCGAGCGATCCCAGCGCCTGGAACGTCGCCAGGTACGTGTTCTCGACCTGATGATACGACGCCCATCGTTCGAGCGTGCTGGTGACGTCGAGGCCGTAGTCCGACAGCCGGTCCTCGAGATGAGACGTGACGGCGGCCGCCGCGGCCGGATCAGTGTCGATCATCCACAGGCGATAGCCCTCGTGGCGCGGGAACAGTCGCACAAAATCCGGTTCGCCGATGATCAGTTCAGACTGCAGCACGCTGTCGGCGAGCGCACCGACAATCCGCAGGCGAACGGGCGGCTGTCCTTCGGGCGTGAACTCGAAATCGTCGCCTATGCCCAGATGCAGCACGTACATCAGCGTCGTCTGGTCGGCGATGGCGGCGACCGCGCCGTCTTCGAACTTCCGCCCCAGCAGCGTCCACGGGTTGGCTTGTTCCTCAGGCGAAGTGGCCATCGACGCGGCAAAGGTGAAGCGCCCGTCGTTGGCGAAGCCTGGCCCGGGAGCGACGATGCGCGGGTTAGTGGGCCGGTAGAGTGTCAGGCAGCTGGTCTCGTCTCCGGGCCGGAGCCTGAAGCGCGTGACCTTTGCGCTCGAGAGAATCGCATCGCTCGACTCGAGCCCCAGGCCGTCGCGGCCGTCCGGAGAGTTAGGGTCGTGCATCAACGGCGCCACCGATTCGGCCATCAACGTGAAGCCACCGGTGCCGGATGCCTTGTCGCCGCCGCTGGCCGGTTCCTTGCGGAAGGCGCCGACGCTGACCAGGACAAAACACGCGAAGGCAATCAGCGCCAGGCTGAGGACCGATCGGCCGGGCCGCACCGCAGTGTGGCGGAAACCCAGTTGCCACATGCCGCTCAGTCCGCGCGCCAGCGGTCGCGAAGGCCGTCGGCGTCGCAGCCACGCCGAAGCGCCGCACAGCCCGGCCACCAGCCAGGCGCCACCGGCGCCGAAGAATCCAGCCGTCGGATTGAGCGAGCCGGCCGATGCCGCCGCGATCAGAGCGATGCCGAGCAACAGAAGCGCGACCGCCACCCATTTGCTTCGCTGTCGCGGCGCGTCCTTCGACGTGCTGGTGTCAACGTCTCCTTTGAGCAACGACCGAGCCGAGCGTCGACTCAGTTGGCGGACGCCCAACCAGATGGCCAGTACGCCGGCCGCGAGCGCGCCGATGGCGCCGATGGCCAGCCACTGCGGCGCTACGTGCAAGGTCAGCTTCGTCGTGCCGACGGCGCCGACCCACCACGTGCGCAGGCCGTACATGATCAGTGCGCCATAGCCGATGGCAGCGGCAATGCCAATCACTGTCCCCATGCCGGCAAGGACGGCGCCTTCACGCACGAACGCCCGCCGGATGGCCGACGGCGCAAAACCGACGGTGGCCAGCAGGCCCACTTCACGCGTGCGTTGCTCGAGGCCGACTGCGAAAAACAAGTACGCCAGCAGCAACGCCGAGACGACCAGAAAGAAACTGAAGTAGAGAAAATACTCGCCGAAGTCGGTGGTGCCCTGTGCGGCTGACAGTGCCTCGCCGCGGACCGCGCGGGCGGTGAAGCCGGCTGATGCCGGGGCTATGCTCTGGGCCGCGACCGGTTGGCGGCCTGACAGGCGCATGGATGACACCCGGCCGTAACGCGAACCCCATAGCCGCTGCCCTTCCG
>JANMUX010000095.1:0-2484 GCA_031392125.1 Acidobacteriota bacterium
TCGGCGCCGAGGACGAGAAGATGACCGACAACAACGAGAGCGATACGGCCACCAGGCTGATGTTCGAACAGATGCGCGAAGACATCAAGAAGCTCGGTGAAGCCTATGAAGGCGGCCTGAGGGACTTGTCAGAGCAGATCAAGGAACTCGACAAGAAGTGGGCGGCCAAGTGGTCGCCGCATGACCTCTCGATGAAGAACCAGGAGAGGCGCCTCAGGATTCTTGAACAACGACGCCTCGCCCCTGGTAGAGCGGGCCTACGGTAGTTCCAGCAACGTCGGCACGCGGAGGTTCTTGCCCAAAATCCCCTGCCCGCGGACCGAGGCGAAGCCCCAGATCCACAAGCTGCCGTCGGTGCGAACGGCGAACGACCGCATGCTGCCCACGTGAACGGCGGCCACGTTGGAGATCCCGGTAACCTTCACCGGCTTCGGGTGATACGACGAGTCCGGGCTGGGGACGCCGATCTGCCCGTAGCCGTTGAAGCCCCACATCCGCAGCGAGCCGTCGCGCAGCAGCGCCGCGGCATGACCGTAGCCGAGGCTGAGCGCCTTGACGTTGGTCAGCGCCTTCAACTGCTGTGGAACAAGGATGCGGCCGCCCGGCCCGTCTGGCGCGTCCGGTTGGTTGCCGTCGCCCATCACCCCCGACGTCGCAGTTCCCCACAGCCACACCGTCCCATCGTCTCGCACCGCGCCCGAGAAGCTGTTGCCCCCGGCGCTGCCCATGCCTGTCGCGATTGCGACCACGCGGTCAAGTCCGCTCACCTCGGCGGGCGACCATCCGATGTCGCGCGTGCCGTTGCCAAGTTGGCCGTCGTGATTCAGTCCCCACGACATCACGCGTCCATCCGATCGCAGCGCGAGGTTATGGCGCCGGCCGCTCGAAATTTTCGTGATGCCCTGCAGGCCGGGCACTTGCGTCGGGCCAATCGCCATCACCGGCCGCAGCGTCTTCGGCCGACCGTCGCCAAGCGCGCCATCGTCTCGCGTGCCCCAGGCCCACACGGTGCCATCTTTGCGAAGAGCAAGCCCGTGCTTCGCGCCGGCTTCGATCTGGATGATGTCGGTCAGCCCAGTTACGCGCACGGGTGTCTCCGACGGCTTCGGATATCGACCGAGTTCACCGGTTGCGCCCATCGGCCCGTTGCCGAGCTGCCCCTCGTCGTTCGGTCCCCACGCGACTATGGTTCCTTTTTCTCCGGTGCCGTCGTCGAGCAGGGCGTAGGCCGTGGTTTCGCCGATCGCGACTTGCAGCGCCTTCCCTGGCAGATCGATCGTCACCGGCGCGTTGATGGCGCCGCCCGCCGATCGAGGTCGCGCTGCCTGTCCGTCGGTGTCGGGTCCCCATCCGACGACGGTGCCGTCGGCCTTGACCACGAGGGTGAAGCTGACGGATGCAATGTCGCGGATGAGGGCCGATTGGGCAGCCGGTTGAAGCGCGGCCATTGGTGGCGACAGCAGGGTGAGGGCAAGAGCGAGAGGCATCAGCTTCACGAAGTCATCTTATCCTGAGCACCGTACGCACCTTTGCATGCGTCCTACGGTGTGTCGTTTGCATGACTGATCCACAAATGAAGAACGCAATGAAGAGCTTCGGTCTCACCGCGCTGCTGTTGGCGTTCGCGGCTACTTTGGCGTGGGCGCAGACAGGTAATGCGGCCAAGCCAGGCGCGCCGGTATTGGCCGAGTTCGACCGCAGCATAAAGGCTTACACCGACATGCGGGCCACCGTGAACAAGGGTGCCGCGAAGGTGAACGACACGACCACACCTGGGGACATTGCCGCAGCGCGGCAGACGCTGGCCGCGAAGATTGTGGCTGCGCGCGCCGGCGCCAAGCCCGGCGATATCTTTACCCCGGCGGTGCAGGCGCACATCCGCGCCATCCTGCTGCCCGAGCTCAAGGGCGTGAAGGGGCAGAACGCGCGCGGCAGCATCATGGACGAGGGTCCCGGCCCCGAATCGTTCAAGGTGGTGATCAACTCCACCTATCCCAAGGAATATCCGCTTGGTTCGGTACCGCCCAGCATTCTTGAAGCGCTGCCGGCGTTGCCCGAGGGCCTGGAGTACCGGTTTGTCTACCGGCAGCTCATCATCCGCGATGCGCAGGCCAACCTGATTATTGATTTCATGCCGGCGGCCCTTCCGGCTGCGTGAGGAACGATGAACCCTAGAGCAAGCGTGTTACTCGCATCTGCAGTGATTGCTGTTGGCGGCTTGGCGGCGTGTGTCGCGCCGGTACGTCCTATTGACTCGGCGCAGGTGCCGCCTCCAGAAGTGTCGTTGCCGCTGGAGAAAGACTCAACCCGCTTCGCGGTGATTGGCGACACCGGCACAGGCGGCGCGGAACAGTATCGGCTGGCCCAGCAGATGATTGCCGTGCACTCGAAGTTTCCGTTCGAGTTCGTGTTGATGACGGGCGATAACATGTATGGCAGCCAGGGGCCGCAGGACTTCATCGACAAGTTCGAGGCGCCGTACAA
>JANMUX010000129.1:0-8203 GCA_031392125.1 Acidobacteriota bacterium
CCTCTTCAAGCTGCACCGCCCGGCGCTCAAGTATCCCGCCCTGGTGCCGCGCACGTTATGGGCGCCCGAAGAGACCGACAAGGTGTTCGAGCAGATCGCCGACCAGGATTTCCTGCTGCATCACCCGTTCGACTCGTTCACCTCGGTCGAGACATTCCTGCGCGCGGCCGTGCAGGATCCCCTGGTCATTGCGATCAAGATTACGCTCTACCGCATCGGTGTCAACTCGCCGCTGCTCGATCTGTTGATCGAGGCCGCCGACCAGGGCAAGCAGGTGGCGGTGCTGGTGGAGCTCAAGGCCCGCTTCGACGAGCGGAACAACATTGCCTGGGCCAACCGGCTGGAAGCCGCCGGCATCCACGTTGTCTATGGCCTGATGAACCTGAAAGTGCACTGCAAGCTGTGCCTGGTCGTTCGCAAGGAACTGGACCGGATTCGCCGCTACGCTCACGTCGCGACCGGCAACTACAACCGCGTGACCTCCCAGGTCTACACCGACTTCGGGCTGTTCACCGCCGACGAGAGCATCCTCGATGATGTGACCGAGGTGTTCAACTCGCTCACGGGCTATTCCAACAAGCGCTCGTACAACGCGCTGCTGGTCGCACCAGTCGGCTTGCGCCAGGGCTTCCGCGCGCTGGTCGAACGCGAGATGGAACACGCCAAGGCCGGCCGGCCCGCCCGCCTGATCATCAAGAACAACGCGGTCGCCGACCAGGGCATGATCAAGACGCTCTATCGCGCGTCGCAGGCCGGCGTCGCCATCGACATGATCGTGCGCGGCGTGTGCTGCCTGCGGCCCGGCATTCCCGGCATCAGCGAGAACATCCGCGTCCGCTCGATCGTCGGCCAGTTCCTGGAACACTCGCGCATCTACTATTTCGAAAACGGCGGGGCACCGGACGTGTACATCGGCAGCGCCGACCTGATGGAGCGCAATCTCGACCGTCGCGTCGAAGTGCTGTGCCCGGTAAACGACCCTGGCCTCAAGCAGACGGTGCGCGATGCTGTGCTCGAGGTGCTCTTGAGCGACACCGATCGCGCCTGGACGTTGCAGACCGACGGCGCCTACGCGCGGGCCATTCCGCCCGACGGCGTGCCGCCGCTCAACTCCCAGCGGTTCCTGCTGGATTGGTACGCGGCCCAACACGAAGCCTAGCCTGCGCGGCGCGACAACGACGGACAGGCGTGGTACACTCGCTGACCTGTGTCGTCGCGCATTGTCTTGATCGGACCGGCGGACTCGCTACCCGCCCTGCAGGGGCGATTCGACCCGGGCAGCGAAGTTCAAACCTTCACCGACAGCGAAGCCCTCGAGGCCCTCGATCACATCATCAGGACCAAGCCGGTCACGGTGGCGTTGCAGGACGAGTTCGCGGCCACCTCGCGTGGCGCAGCCCTGATCAACCGCATCAAGGACGACCGGTCGCTCGTTGAGTGCGAAGTGCGTGTGCTGGCACGCGATAGCGAGAAGAGCCGGGTGACGGTGAAGCGTGGCCACGCCGGCGGGCCCGCGGTGGCGGTGGACGAGCCCGCGCCGGTGCTCGATCAGCGCGGCACGAGACGGGCGGCGCGTATCCAGATCAAGGACCACGTCGACGTCTCGGTCGATGGCAACCCCGCCTCCCTCGTGGACTTGTCGATGGTCGGTGCGCAGGTCGTCTCGGCCACGGTACTCAAACCCAACCAGCGCGTCCGCGTGATCATGGGCGAGGGCAGGAGCGCGATTCGCGCCAGCGGCGCGGTCGTGTGGGCGGCCTTCGAAATGCCTAAGGGCATGCCCACGCGCTATCGCGCGGGCATTGACTGGGGGATGACCGCCGAGAGTTCAGCGATCGAGGCGTTCGCGGCGAAAAACAAGAAGGGCTAGTCTTTCTTCGGCAGCCAGTCGGCCACCACGCTGCCCTCGCGGATGATGGTTTCCATGCGGTCCGAGCCCGTGGAAATCAAGCCCACCGGCACCCCGCTCACTTCTTCCAACCGCTTGACGTAACGCTGCGCCTCCACCGGCAACTGGTGGTAATCGCGCACGCCCTTGGTGGGCGTCGTCCAGCCCGGCCACGACTCGTAGATCGGCGTGATCGCGCCCGCGGTGTTGAGATCCGACGGGAACTCGGTGACCGTGCGGCTGCCGATCAGGTAACCCGTGCAGACTTCAATTTTCTCCAGGCCGTCGAGTACGTCGAGCTTGGTCAGCGCGATGCTGTCGATGCCGTTGACGCGCACGGCATAGCGGACGGCCACCGCGTCGTACCACCCGCAGCGGCGCGGACGGCCGGTCGAAGCGCCGTATTCCTGGCCGGTTTCACGCAGGCGGTTGCCCATCTCGCCTTCGAGCTCGGTTGGAAATGGTCCCTCGCCGACGCGCGTGAGGTACGCCTTGGCCACGCCCAGCACGCCGTGGATGGCCTTGGGCGGAATGCCAAGGCCGGTGCAGGCGCCGCCGATGGTGGCGTTGGACGAGGTGACGTAGGGATAGGTGCCGTGATCGATGTCGAGCATCGCGCCCTGCGCGCCTTCGATGAGGATGCGCTGCCCCGCCTTGCGCGCCTCGTCCAGCGCCAGCGACACGTCGCCAGTCCAGCGGCGCATGCGCGCGCCGAACGCCAGCAACTGGTCGTAGACCGGCTTCCAGTCGAGGGTCGAGTCCTTGATCATCCGGTTGCGCGCGCTGACGTTCTCGCGCACTTCGTCGGCCAGGGCCTGGGTATCGACCAGGTCGCAGACGCGGATGCCGCGGCGGCCGATCTTGTCCTCGTACGCGGGCCCGATGCCGCGCGAGGTCGTGCCGATCTTGCGCTCGCCGCGGCGCGCCTCGCTCAGCACGTCAAGCTCGCGGTGATACGGCAGGATCAGGTGCGCCTTGTCGCTGATCAACAGGCGGTCGCCCACTTCAATGCCTAGCTGCGCGAGCTCTTCGACTTCTTTGAACAGCGCCTGGGGATCGACCACTACGCCGTTGCCAATCACGCACTTCACGCCCTCGTGCAGGATGCCGGAAGGGATCAGGTGCAGCACGAACTTCTTGCCATTCACATAGACGGTATGGCCGGCGTTGTGGCCGCCCTGATACCGCGCCACCAGCGAAAAGTTTGGCGTCATCAGGTCGACGATCTTGCCCTTGCCTTCGTCGCCAAACTGCGCGCCCAGGACCGCGATGTTCATGCCTCTACTGTATCCTAGGGGCCGCGGATTCGACATTCTCGACGCTCCCGATTGGGCTGGCGAAGGGCCACAGATTAGTCACCGACTAGACACCGATGCAGACTCCGGTCATCTTGCTTGACGGCAACACACTCTCGCTCGCTGACTTGCTTGCGATCGCCGACGACTGCGCGCAAGTCGGGCTCGCGCCCGCGGCCCGTGCGCGGGTGCTGGCGTCGCGCGCGGTGGTCGACGCCAAGGTCGCCGGCACCCAACCGGTGTACGGCGTCAACACCGGCTTCGGCAACTTCGCGGAGACGAGAATCGAGCACGCCGACCTGGCCGCGTTGCAATTGAACCTGCTGCGCAGCCACGCCGCCGGCGTCGACGAACCGCTTCCGGTTCGCGCCGTGCGCGCATCGATGGCTCTGCGAGCCAACGTTCTCGCCAAGGGCTACTCAGGCATCCGCGTCGAAACCCTGGAGGCGTTGCTGGCGCTGCTCAACCACCGGGTGCATCCCCGGGTGCCGTCGCGCGGGTCAGTGGGCGCCAGTGGCGACCTGGCACCGCTCGCCCACCTCGCGCTCGTGCTGGTCGGCGAAGGCGAAACGTGGGACGGGGGCACGCGGCGGTCGGGCGCTGCTGCGCTGGCCGCGGCCGGGCTGACGCCGGTGGTACTGGCCGCGAAGGAAGGCCTGGCGCTGATTAACGGCACCCAGGTTTCCACTGCGGTCCTCGCGTTGGCCCTGGCCGGGGCCGAACGGCTCAGCCGCGCGGCCGATGTCGCGGCCGCCATGTCGATCGATGGCTTGATGGGCTCGCTGGATCCGTTCGATGCGCGCATTCACGAAGCCCGTCCGTTCGCGGGTCAACGCATCGCCGCCGCAAACCTGTTGCGGTTGATCGACGGCAGTGCCATCAACGCTTCTCACGTCAATTGCGGTCGCGTGCAGGACGCCTACTCAATGCGGTGTACGCCGCAAGTTCACGGCGCTGCGCGAGAGGCGCTGACCTGGATCCGGCAGATCGCGACCATCGAGATGAACGCCGCGACCGACAACCCCATGGTGTTCGCAGTGGAAGGCGACATGGTGTCGGGTGGAAATTTCCACGGCGCACCACTCGCGTTGGCCGCCGACTTGCTGGTGATGGCGGTCGCCCAACTGGCAACGATCAGCGAGCGGCGCTCGGAACGGTTGGTGAATCCGGCACTGAGCGGCCTGCCAGCTTTTCTGACCCGCCACGGTGGGCTGCAATCAGGCTTCATGATGGCCCAGGTGACAGCCGCCGCCCTCACGTCCGAAATCAAGACACTGGCCCATCCTGCATCCGTCGATACGATTCCGACATCGGCCAACAAGGAAGATCACGTCAGCATGAGCATGCATGCCGCCTTGAAAGCGGAACGCGCCTTGCAGCTTGTGACCACCGTGCTGGGAGTGGAGATACTGTGTGCGTGCCAGGCCTTGGACTTACACGCACCACTGCGCAGCTCGGAACCGTTGATGCGCGCGCACGCGGCGGTGCGCGAATACGTGCCAACGCTGACCGACGACCGATCGCCGGCGCCTGACATCGATGCAATCACGAGTTTGATCCGCAATGGCGGACTTGAGTACGCGACGGGCATCGTTGTCAACTGATTTCAGTTTGCAAATTCAGTTTGACAAGCGAAGCACCACTGCTTAGTTTCTTATCTTCACGATCCGCCTCCTCGAATCGCCAACTGCAAATGACGACGATTGCTCGTTCACACCGCGCGCCGCGTGGTACGTCGCTGACGTGCCTGGGTTGGCCACAGGAAGCCGCGCTGCGGATGCTGATGAACAATCTCGATCCCGATGTCGCCGAGCGGCCGGAGGATTTGATTGTCTACGGCGGCACCGGCAAGGCGGCTCGCAACTGGGAGGCCTTCGACGCGATCGTGCGATCGCTGCGATCGCTGGCGCACGACGAAACGCTGATTGTCCAGTCGGGCAAGCCAGTGGGCATTTTCAAGACCCATCCCGGCGCGCCGCGCGTGCTGATTGCCAACGCCAACCTGGTGCCGAAATGGGCGACGTGGGAGACGTTCCGCGATCTCGAAGATCGCGGCCTGACGATGTACGGCCAGATGACCGCCGGCAGCTGGATCTACATCGGCACGCAGGGCATTCTCCAGGGCACCTACGAAACCCTCGCGGCGTTGGGGCGCCGGCATTTCGGCGGCACGCTCAGCGGCCGCATCGTCCTGACCGCCGGCCTGGGCGGCATGGGCGGCGCCCAGCCGCTCGCCGTCACCATGAACGGCGGCGTCGCCTTGGTGATCGAAGTGGATTCCGCACGCATCGAGAAGCGCCTGGCCTCGGGCTATCTCGACGAGAGCACCGCGGATCTCGACGCGGCCGTCACCCGCGCACAACACTGCGCGCGCGAGGGCAAAGCGCGATCGATTGGCGTGCTGGGCAACGCCGCTGAAGTGCTGCCGGCGCTCGTCGCGCGCGGCTTCCTGCCTGACGTCGTGACCGATCAGACCTCTGCGCACGATCCGCTGGTTGGCTACGTGCCCGACGGGTTGTCGCTGGCCGACGCGGCACACCTGCGCACCAGCGATCCGGCGGAATACCAGCAGCGCTCCATCGCCGCCATGGGCAAGCACGTGTCGGCGATGCTTGCGTGGCAGCGACGCGGCGCGATCGTCTTCGACTACGGCAACAACATCCGCGCGCAGGCCGTGAAAGCCGGCGTCAGCGACGCGTTTGCGATTCCCGGGTTCGTGCCCGAGTACATCCGTCCCCTGTTCTGCGCGGGCAAGGGTCCCTTCCGATGGGTGGCGCTCTCGGGCGACCCCGAAGACATTCGCGTCACCGATCGCGCCGCGCTCGAGATGTTCCCCGAAGACGAGGGCTTGTGCCGGTGGATTCGCCTGGCGGGTGAACGGGTGCAGTTCCAGGGCCTGCCGGCGCGCATTTGCTGGCTGGGCCAGGGCGATCGCGCGCGCTTCGGGCTCAAGCTCAACGAACTGGTGCGCAGCGGCGCCGTGAGCGCACCGATTGTGATCGGCCGCGATCATCTCGACACCGGTTCAGTGGCCTCGCCCAACCGCGAAACCGAGGGCATGCGCGATGGCAGCGATGCGATCGCGGATTGGCCGATCTTGAACGCGTTGCTCAACGCGTCCGCGGGTGCGACCTGGGTCTCGTTGCATCACGGCGGCGGCGTCGGCATCGGCTATTCAATTCATGCGGGCATGGTGATCGTCGCCGACGGCACGCGCGAGGCGGACGATCGCCTGGCGCGGGTCCTGACGTGCGATCCGGGCATGGGCGTGGTGCGGCACGCCGATGCGGGTTATCCCGAAGCAATCCAGGCCGCGCGAGATCACGGAGTACGCATACCCATGCAGGAGACGAGCCGATGATGGCTCCCCACGCCGGCCTCGAACGCCGCGTCCTCGCCGCGCTCGACGCGACGCCCCCCCGTATTCCCGTCGTGATCGGCGGGTGCGGCTCGGGCCGCACGACGCTGTTGCACGCGCTCAACGACCGGATGGGCCGCGACCAGTGCCAATACGTGGATGTCGAGCGCGCGGCGAGCACTCCCGAACGCTTCCACCAGGCGTTCTCCGCCGCCTCGCCGTTCACGGTCCACGGGCAGAGCGCCGCCGCGCCGCAAGAGACGGCCGCCTCGGCGCGCGCCGCGTTCGATCGCACGCTTGCGCTGATCGGCCGCGCCCGCGCGAGAAACGAAGCGCCCGCCACGTTCTTGCTCGATGAGGTGCTCGAGCTGCGCACCTTCGAGAGCTTCCCCGGCTTGCGGCATGTCTTGCGCGAGATGCTGCACGCGATGGCCGAGAGCAGCAACCGTTTCGTGCTGACCAGCCGCTACGTCGCGCGCGCGCACCGCTTGCTGCGCGATGGCCACCCTCGCTTTGAAGTGATCCACCTGCCGCCGCTTGGCGCCGCCGAAGTGACCGCGATGCTGCCGCCGATGGGCGACACGCCGGCCGACGACCGCGACTACATGGGCCGCACCATCCAGGTGCTGGCCGACGGCCGCGCCGCGTATGTGCGCGCGCTCAGTGAAGCCACCACCTCGATGAGCGGACGCGGCGGCGATCCGATCAGCGCCCTGACGGCGCTGCTGACCGGCGAAGGCGCGCTCGCCAGCTGGTGCGGACACCGCTACGAGCTGCGGCTGCACAAGGCGCGCGGCTACGGCGCGCTCAAGGCCATTCTCGAAATCCTCGCCGAAGACGAACCGCTGACGCTGACCGAGGTGGCCCACGAGCTGCACCGTACGCCCGGGTCGACCAAGGACTACCTGTCATGGCTGGAAGACGTCGATCTGATCGTGTCGCGCCAGAAGCGTTACAGCTTTTCCGACCCGCTCCTGCGGCTGTGGGTGCGGCTGCACTGCCGTCCGGTGCCGCCTTCGGTGGATGAAGTCGCGCGCGAGGTGCAAGCCTACGCCATGGCCCGCCTGCCGCAGGCAGAGCCGGCGCACGTCATGGCGGTCGCCGGTGTCAGCGACCGCAAGGACTGGGGAATTATCGAGATCGACTAGCGTCGATCCCGCGATCGGGTGCTTACGCGCGCACGCCGAACCGCTCGGCGCTGCGCGCTTTCGCTTTCACCGCCTCTTCTTCACGATTCTTCGGCGGCGCGTTGGTGGCCAGTTGATCCACCAGCCGCCGCGCAATCGCCGCCACCTCGTCAATCGCCTGGTTGAACACGGCTTCATTGGCTTTCGATGGCGCCGTGAATCCGCTCAGCTTGCGGACGAACTGCAGCGACGCGGCGCGAACCTCGGCGTCGGTCGCCGGCGGGTCAAAGTTGAAGAGCGTCTTGATGTTTCGACACATGGCTATTCGACCTTCGTAATTTCCGAGAGCGCGAGCCGCGCACCTTCCTGCTCCGCTTCCTTCTTCGTGCGGCCGGCGCCCTGGGCTAACACCTCAGCGCCCACCACGACTTCGACGTAAAACAGTTTGCGGTGGTCGGGGCCAATCTCGCTGGCGACCCGGTACGCGGGCAGCGGGCGTCCCAGGCTCTGCAGGCGCTCCTGCAGGCGCGACTTG
>JANMUX010000135.1:0-17461 GCA_031392125.1 Acidobacteriota bacterium
CCCGGTGATCGCGGCGGGAAGTAACTGTAAAGGGGCCTGGCACGGTTACCTCGAAAACGTGTCAAATTCTGCGTCTGATTGCAAAAATTGACGCGGATCGGCATGTAACCGTGCCAGGCCCCTTTACAATCCGAGCCAGTAATTGAACTTGACCATGAGCACTTGTGTGCCGGCGGCGCCAAAGCCGGTACGCAGATCGCGAAACGCCGAAAATTCTCCGGGGCGGTCGCTGTCGCTGTTGCTCACGTTCCACACCAGATACATCGTGCTGCCGCGCTTGTACTCCCACCGGAAGACCACGTTGCTGCGCAGCGACTTGCTGTTGAAGTCGGGGTTGAAGCCGACCGTCGCCGCTTCGAAGTCGTATGACTTGGCGCGCGCCAGTCGGCGGATGTCGGTGTAATCACCAACCGCGACGAACGGCTGCAGGTAGACCTCGAGCGTCATGTCGCGCGTGAACGCGTAGGTCGTGCGCGCGGTCACGCTGACCACATCCCGGTCGAGCCGGCCGTAGATGTGGTCGACGGCGCCGTCGCCGGTCACATCCTGGTTGGCAATCCACTGCGCCACGTCCTGTCCGTGATTGTAGTTACCGCTGATCGAAGTCTGCAGTTGCGGAACCGGTTGGTAGCGGAGGTCCGCGCCATAGCGTCGGTTCCACCCACCCTCGTCATTGCCAGAGGCATTGAGGTTGACGGACAAGCGAATCGGCTTGCGCGAATCGGTGCCGATAAACGAATCGAGAAACCAGCCGGCGGGTTTCTGAATGGGTGGCCCGCCTCGCGTATCGAGGTCGTCATAGGCCCTGAGGAAACGGCCCGTCCCGACGAACACATTCCAGTAGTTCAGGAACTGCATCTCGCCGCCAATAAAAAAGCTGTTATCGAGCAGCAGCTTGTCGCCGTTGAACTGGGTGAAGAAGTTCGCGAACATCGTGACGTTGCGGGTGTACTTCTTCGGGTCGGGCTGGCCCAGGTTGAAGCCCCCGTTGACCACCGTCTTGTTGTTGCGACCGAACAGGAAGCCGAGGTCGGTGTTACGAAAGTCGCGGTCGAAGAACTCGTAACGACCGAACACGCCGACATGCTTGCTCGAGTAATTGAAGTTGGTCAGGCCGCCAAAGCCGGTCTGCATGACCCCGCTGATCGGCGCGCGCGTCGTCGCCCACTGGCCACTCCAGTTGTACTTGTTCTTGTTCCAGCGCACGTTGTAGTCGATGGCGCCAGTGTAGGCGTCGACATCTCGCTCGCGAAGCACCGCGGTGCCGCTGCCGCCGACGGTCGAACCGCCGCCAACATCTTTCTGGACCCGACCGACGTTGTACGACGTGTACGGCTCGATCAGACGCTCGGTCCGTATCGCCTGCCCGCCGCCGACCGGCGTCGACTCGACCAAGGCATACTCGCGGTCGGTCAAGGCGGTGAGACCACCGTACGACCAGCCGTTGGCCTTGCCGGTGATCTTGGTGGCGCCGAGAATGGTCGTGGCGTCGGGCCGCTCGACCACTCTCTGCCCTGCTGCAACCGCGAAGCGCCCAGGCCGCTGTCCGATGCGCCGTGAATGAAACATGGGCATCTGGCCAAACGACGACACCAGCGCCCGGCTGTCTTCAGTGAAGAACGGCCGCTTCTCTGGAAAGAACGTCTCGAACACGCTCAGGTTCAGCACCGCCGGGTCTTGCTCCACTTGCCCGAAATCTGGATTCACCGCCGCCGACAGCGTGGTCGAGGTCCCCAGTCCCATCCGGAAGTCGACACCGCCGGACAGATCGCGGCCAGAGCCGGCGCCGGTCACGTGCTCCTGTCGCCCCAACAGGAACGGCTGCACTTCCAGCCGACGCGGGGGGGCCGGCGGCCTGACGAACGTGAGGTGGCCAAAGCGCGACACAAACCCCTGCACGCCGCGTGGGCTGGCCACCCAGCGGTCGACTTCGGCGCGCCCGACAATGTCGCGGCGGACGTTGAAGCCCCACACCGCCTGCTCGCCGGGCGTGACACTGAAGCGCATCTGCGAGAACGGAATGCGGAATTCCGCCGTCCAGCCCTCGGCAGTGCGTTGCGTCTGCACTTCCCACACTGCGTCGTAGTCGGAACTGGAACGGGTATCGTCGAACCACGTCATGTCACTCTGCACGCCCGACGGGTTCGACTCGAACGTATAGGCGGTCAGGTGATCGTGGCGCGGGTCGAAGCTGATGCGAATCATGTCGCTGCGCGGATTGGTGTCTCGCCGGCCAAGGGCGGTCGTCACCTGCGATACATCGCGCATGTGATTGACGACGGCGACATAGATTGAGCGGTCGTCGTAGGCGACCTTGATCACCGTCCGCTCGGTCGGCGGGGTCATGTTGTCGGGATCGTTCTGCACCAGGTCGTCGATGCCCTGAGCTGCTAACCAAATCTCGTCGTCTAACCGGCCGTCTATCCGCGGCGGGGTTTCGCCAACGTAATGGGCGTTCAGTTCCTTGCCGGCTTTCTCGGCCACCTGAGGTTCGCCTGGTCGGGCTGGCTGCTGCGCGAACAGAGGACCAGCCGGCACAACGGCTAGCAGCAGCCAAAATCCGAGCAGGCGCGCTCCTTGCGGGTATGGCATCGGTGACAGTCCTCGGCTTTAGACACCGAAAAGCGCCACTCGGTTTGGGAGAAATCAGGCGCCCGGGGTCAAAGGGCCAGACAGCAGCGGTAGTCGAGCCTGCCACCAGGCACGCGCGTGGTCGTTCGACCAGCTCCGAGCCAGGTGGAGCTCCTTGATGGCGGCATACAGTTCTCCCGCGTCGCCGGGCCGATCGGCCGGCGCTTTTCGCAGGCACGACAGGACAAGCTCGTCCACGTCGCGCGGCAGCCCGCCGGTCACCCGTTCCGAGGGTGCCACCGGAGTGGTGTGCACATGATCGACAAGCGCCTGCATTTGCGTGCCGTCCTGAAACACCCGCGTTCCGGTGAGCAGATAGAACGCTACGCAACCAATCGCATAAACGTCGGCGCGGCGATCGACATCGTCGCGGCCAAGAATCACTTCGGGTGCCATGTAGGCCGGAGTTCCGATCAGGGATTGAACCGTCGCCAGCGTCTCGGTGGCGGCCGTCGCCGGGTCCGCCTTGCGGACCTGTACCAAGCCGAAATCCAGCACCTTCACGAAATCGAACTCGCGTCCCATGCGGCACAGGAAAATGTTCGCCGGCTTGACGTCGCGATGCACCATGCCGCGTTCGTGTGCCTCGGCCAACGAATGGCACACCTGCTGGAGCAGGTACATCGCGCGCTCTGGCGGCAACGGGCCGAACTCGCGAACCAGTGATTCGAGATCACGGCCCGCCAGCAACTCCATCACGTAATAAAAGTTGCCGTCGTCGGTGGCGCCGAAGTCGAACAGGCGGATCGAGTGTTGCGATGTGAGCGCAGCGGTCGCTTGTGCTTCACGCTCGAACCGGCGCAGTTGGGCCTGCGATGCCGACACGGTATTGCCCATTGCTTCGGCGCGCACGAGCTTTACGGCCGCTTCGCGAGCGAGCAGGCGGTGGCGAGCGCGCCACACCGCGCCCATGCCGCCTTCGCCCAACTGCTCGATCAGTTCGTAACTGCCAAGCTCCCGCGCCTCGTGGATGCGCCGCCCCATGCGCTGGAACATCTGCGATGGCAGCACCGCGGCAATCGCACAAGAGTAGTTCGGCATCGCAAAGACGAGCGTGTCCACAACTGACGGGACATCGACGCCGCGCAGGTGCGCGAACCACACGCCGACCGGTCCCATCGAGGCGGAAGCCAGGGCCGCTACCAGCATCGGCCGTGGCCGGCCCGGCATGACCATCGCCGACAGCAGGATGACGATGGGAATCCAGGACAATTGGCCCAGCGTTTCGGCCGACGGGTCGCGGGCCCAGGTTTCGAGCAGCGCAATTGCAGCGGCATTCAGCATCATCAGCCACAGGCCGGCGTCGATCTTTGATCGCGGCGCCCGCCTCGAGTGGCAGACGAACAAGTAGACGGTGGCCGCGAACAGCACCGCGACAAACTCGATGACGATCGACGTCGCCGTGACCCGCGCGCCGATCGTCAGCGGAAACACCACCGCGTCCATCACGAGTCCCATCAGCCACATGCCGCCGCTGACGAGGGCGAACAACTTCAGTCGGCTGACTTGATCGGCGACGACGTCGTCGGGCAGACGAAGCGACGATTGACCGCTAAGTGGGGTGCCTGGCGTTGGCAGGCGCGGGGCGACAACCTGCTTCCTCATCGCGACAACACGCGTTGCACTGGCAGTCGTTCGCGGTCAATCGCCTTGCCGTCTCGCATCACGAGCGATAGCTTGCGAAGGTTACCGATCTCGGCGAGCGGGTTGGCGTCCAGCACAATCAGGTCGGCACGTTTGCCGGTCTCGAGGGTTCCGAACTCGGCAAGACCGCGAGCCGCAATCGCGCCGTTGCGGGTCCCCGCGACAATCGCCTGGGCCGGCGTCATGCCAAGCTCGACGAGGCCTTCGATGGCGATCACGCTACCGATACCGTGGTTCTGGGCGTCGGGCTTGATGCCGCCGCGGGTGAACTCGGGCGCGGCGGCCCAGTAGTTGTCGGTGCCGATCGTGATGACCGCCCCGGCGGCGATCAGCTTCTGGGCGTTGCGCCGGCGCATCTGCATCTCGATGCCTTCGTCGGCCGCGCGCTGCCGAAGTTCGGCCCCGGTGCGCGCACGAAGGGTGCCCTTCTGCGCGTGCTCGGCGTCCGCGCGCTTGGCCAAGGCCTCTTCACGATCCTTCACGGCCTTCTTCCAGGCATCCCCGCTGATGGTGTTGCTCAACATTGAGCAGATTACTTTCTTTTCGACGATCGCCCTTACCAGCGCGTCGGGTAGCTCACGGAGTCCAAGCAATTCCGGATGCTGAATCAGGTCGACGCCGGCGGCCCTCGACAGGCGCAGGCCGTCGGCGGTCGTCGAATGCGTTTCGGCGACCTTGCCGCGACGATGCGCCTCCTCCACCATCACGCGTTGCGCTTCCGGGGAGAAGCCAATAAATGACGGACGAGAGAAATGTGCCGTGCCCCCGAACTTGATGAAGTCAGGCCCCTTGTCGAGATACGCGCGAATCGCCGCCCGAAGCTCTTCGGGCTCGAGATCGACCAGGTCTTCACCAACCCCTTGCGACACTTCATCGTTCACTTGCTCCTGAAAGACGGTGAGGCCCTGCTCACGGATCAAGCTGAAGCTGATCGAGTACGGCCCTCCCCATCCCACGATGTTGCCCGCCACGAGGATGCGGGGGCCAATCGCTGCTCCGCTCGCCACTTGCGATCGAACCGCGATGAGCGGCGCCAGCAGGCCATAACTGTCGCGAACCGTCGTCACGCCGTGCTTCAGTTGCAACTGCGCGGCCTCGAGCACAATCTCCTGCTGTCGCGGGTGATACTTGGCCAGCGTCTCGTAGCGTTCGCCGGTGCCTCCGTACAGCGACAAGTGAACATTGGTATCGACGAGGCCAGGCATCACGTATTTGCCGCGCGCATCGACGATGGTGGCGCCGGCCGGAACGGGGGTGTTGGCTCGAGACCCGGCGGCTGCGATCCTGTCCCCAGAAATCACGACCACCGCGTCGCCGATGGGCGCCCCGCCGTTGCCGTCGATGAGAGTGCCGCCGGTGATGGCCGTAACGGTGGGCGGTTGCGAGTAAATGCCCCCGCCGAGCGCAATGCACAAAAAGGCAACGAGGGTCAGCAGACGCATGGTGGTAGTCTAAGCCAGCTCATGTTTGTTGCCGTCGGCCAGCCTGCGATTACACGCATCACCACGATGACTACTGGGGACCACTCCAGCGGATGAGGTGAGCTGCCATTCACCGGGCCACAGACAGGGCCATCATCCGCGAGGGTGATGGCCTTTTTTCGTTGAGGGGAACGTCAGATGAAGCTCGAAGTATGGAAGTTCGGCGGCGCCTCGCTCGCGGATGGGCACGCCATTCTGAAAGCGGCCGCGCAGGTTGCCGCGCACCGCGGTCCGCTCGTGGTCGTCGCGTCGGCGCTGGCGGGTGTCACCGACCTGCTGCTGCCCGGCACAGTGGACGCGGCGCTGGCGTTCCGCCGGAAACATTTGCAGGCCGCTCGTACCGTGTTGGGCGCCGGCGCTCCACTTCGTACTCTCGGCAGGGAAATCGAGACACTGGCGCGCGAGTACGAAGACCTGTGCGCGGCAGTCACGGTGCTCGGATATCTCGACCCACGCGTGCAGGACGCACTCGTCTCGCGCGGAGAGCGCGTGTCGGCTCAACTGCTGGCCGCGGCGGTCGCGCGAGCCAGGCGGCGCGTCAAGTATGTCGACGCGCTCGAAGTGGTCAGCACCGACGATGTGCATGGAGGCGCAACGCCTGTCTTGGGCGAGACGCGAGTCCGCGCGCGCAAGGTGATTGGTCCACTCCTGGCTGCAGGCACCGTCGCGATTGTTCCCGGCTACATCGGGCGCTCGACCGATGGCAGCTTGACGACGCTCGGCCGCGGCGGCTCCGACTTGACGGCCACCTTGCTCGCGCGCTCCCTTGGCGCCCGCAAGGTCGTCTTGTGGAAAGATGTGCCCGGCATTCTCACGGCGGATCCGCGCATCGTTCCCGACGCGCGCCTGATTCCGCAACTGCACCATCGTGAGGCTGCGGAGGTGGCGCACTACGGCGCGAAGGTGCTGCATCCGCGCGCGTTGATTCCGATCGCCGGCACCACCATCGCGTTGCATGTGCGGTCATTCATCGACCCCGACCTGCCTGGCACCGAGGTCTCGGCCCGTCAGTCGCTCAAGGGATACCCGGTAAAGGCACTGGCTATGCTGCCGGCCCAGTCGGTGGTCACGGTCGCGGGCAAAGGGATGGTCGGTGTGCACGGCATTGCAGCGCGAACCTTCACGGCGGTGGATGCCGAAGGCCTCTCGGTTTCCACCATCTTCCAGGCCTCGTCCGAAAGCTCGATCGGGTTCACGATTCCTGCCTCGCAGGCCGACCGGGCGGTGCGCCGGCTCAAGCAGGCGTTCAAGCACGAACTCGAACAAGGACTGATTGACGGCGTCTCGGCGCGCCCCAACATGACGGTGGTTGCGGTGGTCGGCGAGGGCATGGTCGGCACCCCCGGCATCTCGGCACGCGTGTTCGCCGCGCTCGAAAGCGGCGGCATTAACGTGGTGGCGATTGCGCAGGGGTCGTCCGAGCGCAACATCTCGTTCGTGGTGTCGAGCGCGCAAGCGCCCGAGGCAGCGCGGCGGGTGCATGCCGCGTTCCAGCTGTCGAAGATCGGTGGCGGGCGACCCGTGACCAAGCGCTACACCGACGTCGTCCTGCTCGGGTTTGGTCGCGTTGGCCGCGCCTTGTCCGATCAGATCGCGACCGCGACAGCGGATGACGTCCGCATTGTCGGCCTGCTCGATCGATCGGGCTACGTCTTCGATTCACGCGGCCTGCCCCGTGCGCGCCTGCTGCGCCTGGCGCGCGCGAAAGATTCCGGAGCCCTGTTGGCCTCGCTCGGCGGGCACAAGGCATCGGCGGCCGAGGCGCTGTCGGTGATGTCGAGCCACGCGGTGTCGCGCCCGGTAATCGTGGATGTCACGAGCGACGAGACCGGCGGCCTGCTGCAGACTGCGATTGACCGTGGGTTCGACGTGGTGCTGGCCAACAAGAAGCCGCTTGCCGGCTCGCGTGAAGCGTACGACCGGCTGGTGACGGCGCCTGCGCTGGCCGGCCGCCGCGTGCGATACGAGGCGACCGTCGGCGCCGGGCTGCCGATTATCGACACGTTCCGCAAGCTGGATGAGACCGGCGACCGCGTGCTGCGCATCGACGGCTGTGTCAGCGGCACGCTGATGTTTGTACTGTCCGAGATCTCGGCCGGGCGGCCGTTCTCGGCGGCGGTTCGCGAAGCCGTCGATCGCGGCTACGCGGAACCGGATCCGCGTGACGACCTGTCTGGCCGCGACGCCGCCCGCAAGGGACTCATCCTGGCGCGCATGCTCGGCTACCGCGGCGACGCGCCAAAGCCGCACGACCTGGTGCCGAAGGCGTACGCCGCGCTGCCGCTCGACACGTTCATGCGGCGGCTACCTGAACTGGATGCGTCGTGGCGCGCCCGCGTTACTGCCTTGGCCGGCCAGGGACGCGTGCTGCGCTATGTCGTGTCGGCCACGCCAAGGCTCGTCTCAGCGGGCCTCGTCGATGTCCCGCTTTCCAGCCCGATGGGCTCTGCCAGCGGCACCCGGAACCTGGTGACGTTCCACTCGCGCCGCTACCAGCGCGAGCCGCTGGTGATCAGCGGTCCCGGTGCCGGAGCCGACGTTACCGCCGCGGGCATTCTCAACGACATCCGCTCGCTGGGGACGTCATGATGCGGATGCGTCACTCCCATCGGAACAGGCGCGCTGACAGCGCCGTGCACACGATGCAGACGACCGCAAGCGCGGCCAGGTCGCCAAGGTGCGCCCACCAACTGGCACCGCTCCAGATGCCCTGCAGCAGCGACACGACGTAGGTCAGCGGCAGGACCTGCGCGACGCTTTGCAACCACGGCGGCAGCGCGTCGGTCGGCACGAACAGTCCAGACAGCGCGATCATCGGATAGAAGATGACCGCGCTCACCGGCTGGGCAAAGCGGGCGGTGCGGACCAGGCTGGCGATCACAAACCCCATCGAGAGAATCGTCAGCGTGCTCAGCAGCAGCGCCACCGCAAACGACAGCAGCGGCGCAGCCGTGGCAGCCGGGAAGTATCGCCTCCCGGCCAGTGTCATCAGCAGCAGCGTAACGGCCGTGAAGAGCAGCTTCACCAGCACGTGGGCCGACAGGATGGTGTGCGGCCGCATCGGCGTGGCCCGCAGCCGCTTCAGGATGCCACCCTCGCGGTAGATCGAGACTATCGTGACCAGCGACACGACGGCGCTCAGCGCGATCAAGATCGACACCATGACCGGCAGTCCTGATCGCATGAAGTTGGCGGCCGCGGGCGATGGCGCGGCGCCCCGTCCGCCCATCACCCGCCCCACCACCAGGAACAACACCACCGGAATCAGCAACGTGCCGATCGCGCCCAGCGGTTCGCGCAGGAAGATCTTGATTTCGAGCCAGGTCAGTTGCAGCAGGCCGCGCAGCATCAACGGTTCCTAATCGCGAATCGAGTGGCCGGTCAGCTTGAGGAAGACGTCCTCAAGGCTGGGCAGTTCGGTGCGAAAGTCACGGACCTTGACCTGGTGCTCGGCCAGGCACTGGATCACCTCGGAAACAAAGTCGTCGCCGCGTCCGCGAATGGTGAATCGCGAGCCGCTGTGCTGGACCTGGTCGACACGAGGCAACGCGCGAAAGCGCTCCGCCGCGAGCGGGTCGTCGGTGGTCAACACCACGGTTCGCTCGGGGCAATGGCGATCGATCAGGCGCTGCGGGACATCGATGTCGATGATCCGGCCGTGCTCGATGATGGCAACCCGGTCGCACAGCCGCTCGGCCTCTTCCATGAGGTGGGTGGTCATGAACACGGTCTTGCCGCGCGCACGAATGCCTCGCACGAGGTCCCAGATCGCCCGTCGTGCTTGAGGATCAAGCCCGGTGGTCAGCTCGTCGAGAAACACCAACTCCGGATCGTTAATCAGCGCCAGGGCGATGAACAGCCGCTGCTGCTGGCCGCCCGACAGCGTCATGAACCAGGCCTCGCGCTTGTCGGCCAGGCCGAGCTGCTCGAGCAGCCGGTCGGCGTCGCCAACTGGCTTGCGATAGAGCGACGCCCATAGATGCGCGGCCTCCCACACCTTGATGCGTTTCTGCAGATGAGCCTGCTGCAGCTGAACACCGATGCGTTCCTGCAACTGGTAAACGTCGCGGAAAGGATCCAGACCGAGGACTGAGATGGTGCCGCGGTCGGGCTTTCGCAAGCCCTCGACGCATTCCATGGTGGTGGTCTTGCCGGCGCCGTTGGGTCCGATCAAGCCGAAAATCTCGCCCTCACGCACGTCGAACGAGACCTCGTCGATCGCGACCGTCTTGCCGTAGGACTTGCGCACGTGAGCGACGCGGACCGCCGGCCGGAGTTCGATGCTCACCGTGACAGCGACGCCTGAAAGTCGGCGAACGATCGTTGAATGCGATGCAGGAACGCCGCCTCGAAGTCGATGCCCTCGCCAAGATCGCGCAGCAGGTTCGCGACCGCGGCGCCGCCGGCCTCGTCGAGTAACCGGCGTGCTGCCAGCGTGCTCGCGGCGTAGGCGACCTGGGCGTCGCGGCCGCTCAGTCGGCTGAACGAACCGGCCAGAGCGTCGAGCGGCGGCACGATCCCTGCCCTGGTCACCCGCTGTTCGGCCAAGCCCAGGCTGTCGCGTTCCAGAGCGGAGGCCAACCCTTCATTCAGCCACGTCGGCAGGTTGCGCGTGGCAAGCGAGCGAATCAGGGCGTGCGCAAATTCATGCGCCAGCACGCGGTCGAGCTCGTCGCCCTTCTCGAGCGCGCCCCGCATGGGCACGCGGATGGTGCCATCGAAGGCGCCCGCGGCCCACTGCGGCGATCGCGTGACATCGCGAAACTGCTCGCTGCTATACAGCACCACCGGTACCGTCTTGGTCGGGAATGCCCCGAACACATCAGCGATCCGCCAGAACGCGCGATTCAGCGATTCCAGTGCCTTGGCGGCCAGCGCGGAATCTTCGGGTCCCTCGAACCGGATGGTGAAGAAATCGCCCACCGTCAGTCGCATCCGCTCGTGCAACTCGGCTTCCCGCTTCCAGCGATGGAGCGTGTCGCTCACACCACCATCATCGGGCAGTTCCGTAACGACGATCTCATAGAGCCGAATCGCTTCCTGCAGATCCCCCTGCCGCTTGGCCACCTGTGCCAACTGCGCGCGCGCACGGGTCAGGCCCGGCGCCAGCGACAGCGCCTGCTCGAGCGCGGTCTTCGCATCGGCGTCGCGTCGAAGCAGAAAGGCGGCGGTGCCGAGGCCAAGGTGCAGCCGGGCGTTCTTGGGATCGAGGGTAATCGCGCTGCGAAACGCCTGCTCGGCGGCTGGCGCCTTGCCGGCCGTGAGCGCGTCCCAGCCGCTCTGCTCGAGCATCGCCAACTTGGGGCTGCTCTGCGCCATCGCCAGCTGGCTGCAGAGAGCCAGTGAAAGCGCGAGGGCCAGGCGGGGTCGGGTCACCTTTGCATTATAGGAGACGGGACGGTAGCGCCTGCTTGCCCACCGTCTTCATGGCAGTTCTTTCCCCCGCTTGATGAAGGTGAACATCCCTAAACATCAAGCCCGATCATCCGCATCAGCTCCAGCGCATTACTCTGAGTGATCACGCCGTCGCGCAATTTGTAGTCAAACCGCATCTGGCCGTTCTCGACGTGGTCTTGCAGGTGAACGTTCTTCACCGCGTTGGGCAGGATGGCTGCAATCTCCGTGAGCGCCAGGTCGTGCGTCGTCACCACCCCAATGGCGCGACGCGTCACCAGCATCCGGATTAGCGCTTCGGCCGCCGTGCGCCGATCTTTCGAGTTGGTGCCGCTTAACAACTCGTCGAACAGGAACAGGATGCGGCCGTCGCCCTCGAGCAGGTCGCACACCTGGCGAATGCGCAGGACCTCGGTAAAGAATCCCGAGCGCCCCTCGCGCAGCGAGTCGGTGTGCCGAAGGCAGGTGCCCAGCACCAGCGGCGACAGGCGCATCCGCTGCGCCCGCACCGGGGCGCCCGCAAGGGCCAGGACCGCGTTCAGTCCGATCGTCCGCATCAGCGTGCTCTTTCCGGCCATGTTCGAACCGCTGACGATCAGCACCTGCGGACTGGCGGAGAGAGTGATCGTGTTGCGCACGGCGACCGCACGCGGGATGAGGGGGTGCGCCACGTCGGTCGCGTCGTAGACGGCTGCGCCATCAATCGGTTCGACGATCTCCGGGAAGGTATCGTCCGGGTGTTCGTAGGCATAGCCGGCCAGCGATAACAGCGCTTCCATCTCCCCCACCACGTCAACCCACGCGCGAAGGCGCGCGCCGTCGCGGGCTTTCCACGCCTCGGCACCAAAGCCGACCTGCACCGTGAACAGGGCGGGAATCTCGAGAAGCCGAGCGAACACGTTGTGCCGCGAGTCAGCCCAGTCAGAGATTCTTGCCAGCCGGGCGATGCCGCGTGACGCAGCGTCACCGGGGCTGCCACCCTTCAGGCGGGCGGCCAGCGCCATCAGGGCCGGATCCTGAAAAGATGCGCCTTCGATCTCGGCAATCACCTTGGCCAACAGGTCGAGGCCCGCAGACATCGTGGCAGACGACAGGCCTTCCACGACAGCCGTGGCTGGTTTCATCAGCCACGCGAGCAGCCCCAGGTTCAACACCGCCAGGACGATCAACGGCCAGACGCGACCGCCGGCCAGGGCGTTCCACGCCGCCGCGACGAAGATCAGTGCGACCAGGATGACCACGGGACGAATGGTCCGCGGCAAGACTGAAGGCGCTTCGGCCCACTCGATCAGGCGCTCGGGCATCAGCCGTCGCGGTCCGGCCGCCGCGTTGACGGTCGCAATCCGCTCGCGCAGATCGATCTCGGGTTGCAACGCCGACACTCGGGCCTGACGTTGATGGATTTGCTGCGGTGCCGCCGGTGCCGACAGCCACGACGCCAGGCGATCTTCGCCGATCGGCGTCCGCGCGCCTGACACCAGGTCGAACAGGCTCCCGACGCCAAACACGTCGAGATCTTCGCTATAGGGATGGTCGCTGTTGCGAAACCGCTCACTGACCTTGCCGGTGCCGCTCCAGCGATCCTCGATGCGCGCGAGGCCATCGGCATAGAACGCAACGGCCGCCTGCGCCCGGGCCAGCGCCCGAATCACCACTTCGTGCCAGATCGAGAGCGCTACGAACGCACCAAAGGCCGAGCCAACGACAATCGCGCTTGCGTCCTGAACGGTGACGGCCCAGTAGATGAGGCCAATGATGAAAATGGCGACCTTGGCGTTGCCAAGGCGAACATGCATGCGGTCGCGCGAGCCGACCACCAGTTGCCTGGCGGCCAGCCGTTGCGAGTAATCATCGGAAGGAGAGGTGCCCGGCACCTCTCCATGATCTCATTTCCGCGCCCGGCCGGAACCCAGCCGGGAAGTCTGTGACGAATCGGTGCCAGTCTGTGGCCTAGAAGCGATAGCCCATCGTGAAGCGAATCGCGCCGAACTCAAACTTGTCGGCACGCTGAAAGTCGGTTCCGGCAGGATTGGTCAGGATGAAGGCATTGGTCGCCGCAGCCGGTCCTTGCGACCGCACCGTATAGCGGTCTTCGTCCATCAGGCTGGTCCACAGATACTCGGCGCCGGCGGTCAGCTTGCCGAACTTGAAGTCAATTCCGCCGCCCAGCTGGTAACCCCACGCCATGTCGTCTGAGTCTTCGACAAAGGTGTTCACCATGTTGCTGGTCGCAAAGCTGTGGTCGATCTTGGCCCAGGCGCCGCCGCCCGTGCCGTAGATCAGCATGCGGTCGCCACCAAATCCGGCGCGCGCCCGCAGGCCGCCCACGTAGGTCAGCTCACGCGTGAAAGTGTAGAAAGCTGGTGTGGTGCTAAAGGCCGTGACACTGTCGATGTGATCGGGAGCCGACAGCTCAATGAGCCCTCCGAACACGAACCGGCCCGATTGCCGGTCGTAGCCGACACGCCCACCAAAGTCGGGGCCATCGTCATCAACCGTGCAGCCGGTGGCGGCCAGCGACGAGGATGTCGAACCGATGCAGAAACCCGGCGAGAACGCATTGGCGCCCGCCGCCGTATTGACGGTATCGCTGAAGTCGCCGTCGAGGTTCTTGTCGAACAGGATGACGTTGTCGCCACCTTCCGGAATCTTGCTGAAGCCCACGTGCCCGCTGATGTAACCACCGGTCCATTCCTGCGCATATGCCTGGGACGCTCCGAACACGGTCAGCGCCACGGCCAAAATCGTTCTCAACACCTTCATTGCAAATTCCTCCGTAAGGTTCTACGGACGGACTGGCGCGGCGGATTGCACGTCGAGTTCCAGGGTCATTTCCACCATGGTGGACCTGAATCCGCGACGCTGGAACAAGCGTTGGGCCCCCGTGTTGGGCGCAGCTGTCCACAGGACGACCCGCGGCATGCCACGCAGCTTGAGCCATGCAATTGCCGCATCCAGTAGCTGTTGGCCGACCCCACTGTTGCGGGCCTCGTCCGAAACCAGCAGGTCGTGGATGAAGCCGGCCTCGTCTCGTAGTTCTTTCCACGACAGGGGCTCGACACCGGCATAGACATAGCCCGCCACGTCGCCGTCGATGTCGGCAACCATCACAACCGTGTTCTTATCGTCCAGCTGGCCACCAAGGAAGTGAGCGTAGCCGGCCTCGGCGCCCTGGTTGGGCGAGAGAAAGCGTTGGGGATCGAAGGCGTAATGCGTCCGCATGAGGGCAGCGCCCATGCGGCCGAGTGCAACAAGGTCGCGCGGTTCAGCGGGACGGATGGTGGTAGTCACACATCATGATGGCACGACCGAAATCTCGTGATCTCGTGAGTGGGTGATAGGGAGCTTCTTGCGCCGATATGCGCGAAGTGAAGGCGGGCTGCGGAGGCCAAGGATGGCCTCCGCGCGTGAAGGAGGGGCTATCTCGAGCGGATGATTAGCGGGTCTGTCAAAGAAACTTTCAGCTTGCGTCCGGAAGCCAGGCGAATTTCTTCGCCATCGGTCGCCAGCACCACGGCGGTTCCGCCGCCGGCGCCAACTGCCGTGCCGATGGCAGCGCCCTTCTTGCCGCCCGCGATTGCGCCGATGATGGCGCCCGCAGCGGCGCCGACGCCAATCTTCACGGCGTCGTCCTTCTTGGTTCCCTCTGCCACCCAGTAGAGTGGCTTGGTCGAGATGTCGTAGGTCACCGAGCGAAAGGCGATTCGGTTGAAGCGGAGGCCCAGCTCAGCGCGACCCTTTACCTTGCCCGATTCCTGGGCGCCAGTGACATGGCCAGTCACGATGCTGCCGGTCGGGATGACGGTGACGTCATCGATGACGATCGGTGAGTTCAGCGTTCCGCGCACCGACTCTTCCGCGCGGCTGGTGTCGGACCCGTGCGATGACTCAAGCGTGACATCCAACACGGTGTTGTCGGGGATCGTGACAGTGCGGATTCGTGCTGCAGCGGCCGGTTCTTCGGGAGCCGCAGTGGCGCGCTTCACCTCGGTGATGCTCTTGCGCGTGACCTGGGTGGTCGTGTTCGGTCGCTCCCCGGTCAGGGTGACGACCTCGGGATTGACGGTGGCGATTTTCCCCCGCACCAGCGAGCCGTCCTCTGTCACAACGGTGACTTCGGTTCCGGCAGGCATCTCTTCAATGGCTTCGGTTCGAGCGCAGGCGAGTGTCATGCCGCTCAGCAAGACGGTGGCGGTCAGCGCGACGGTTCCGAAAAGCGAGTGGTTGAATGTCATTGTGTTAGCCAATGACAAAGCAAGTCGCATGCCCGGGTTTGCCGGTGTTTTCAGGGCCGTACGGCTGAGCAGGGAGTGAATCTGGGTAATGGCTGACCTAGACAGAGCATGCTCGACTCCACGGCCGTGCTGCCTCTGCCTTCTTGCTCCACCACATGCGCTGACGTTCTCGCAGAGACGTACTGGTAGACTCCCGTCTTTCTGGAGGCCTTCCCATGATGGTTGTTCGTAGCTGGTTTCGGCTGTTTTGCGCGGGTTCTGCCCTGTGCGCCCTCTCATTCGCCGGGCACTTCGACGGCCTCACCACATCCACCTCAGCCCAGGCGCCAACCATCGATCCGTCATTGCTCGACGCCTATCGCTGGCGCGGCATCGGTCCCGACCGTGGCGGCCGCTCGATTGCGGTTTCCGGCGTCAAGGGACGGCCGCTCGAAGCGTACTTCGGTGCGGTGGGTGGCGGACTGTGGAAGACGACGGATGCCGGCAACAACTGGGCTCCGGTCACTGACGGGCAGGTCACCAGCTCTTCGGTCGGCGCGGTGGCGGTCTCTGACTCGAACCCCGACGTGGTCTACATCGGTATGGGGGAATCCTGCATCCGCGGCAACATCATGCCCGGCGACGGCGTCTACAAGTCGGTGGACGGGGGCCAGAAGTGGTCACACGTGGGGTTCAAGAACTCCGACGCGATCTCCAAGATTCGCATCCACCCCACCAACCCCGACATCGTCTTCGTCGCCAGCTTCGGCCTGTACTACGGCCCCAGCGAAGAACGCGGCGTCTTCAAGAGCAGCGACGGCGGCAAGACCTGGAAGCGCACGCTGTTCAAGGACGCCAGGACCGGCGCCGTCGATATCGTGATTGACGCGAACAATCCCAATGTCTTGTATGCCGCCCTGTGGGAGGCGTATCGCATCGAGTACCAGATGTCGAGCGGCGGTCCCGGCAGCGGACTCTACAAGTCCACCGACGGCGGCGAAACCTGGACCGACATCACGCGCAACCCGGGCCTGCCAACTGGCATGGTCGGCCGAATCGGCGTGGCCAACACCAAGGCCGATTCCAATCGCGTTTACGCGTTGGTGGAGAACGAAAACGGCGGCCTGTTCGTGTCAGACGACGCCGGCGCGTCATGGAAGTTGATCAACGCCTCGCGTTCGGTCCGTCAGCGCGCGTTCTATTACACCCACGTGTTCGGCGACCCCGGCAACAAGGACGTGGTCTACATGCAGAACACGTCGCTGTTTCGATCGACCGACGGCGGCAAGACCACGGTGCAGGTCGGCCAGAACACGCACGGCGACCATCACGATCTGTGGGTGGATCCAGATAATTCGCTGCACGTCATCGACGGCAACGATGGCGGCGGCGCCATCACCTTCAACGTGGCCGCCGGACGCGCGCTCACCTGGAGCGACCAGGACTTTCCGACCGCGCAGTGGTATCACGTCATCACGACCGCCCACCTGCCCTTTCACGTCTGCGGTTCGCAGCAGGACAACAGCACGCTGTGCACGCCGAGCAACACGAACGCGACGGGCGGCGGCTTTGGCGGCAACCCCCCTGTTGAGCCATACCAGGTCGGCGGCGGCGAGCCTGGCTACATCGCCCCCCACGCGACCGATCCGGATATCTTTTTCGGCGGCACCAACAACGGGTCGTTCCTCACCCGCCTGAACCGCCGGACCGGCGAGCTCAAGGAAGTGGGCGCTTACCCCCGCTTCTTCTCGGGCGAGAACTCGGCCGAGGTCAAGGAACGCTGGCAGTGGACCTATCCGATCATTTTTTCGTATGTCGATCCCAACGTGCTCTACACGAGTTCACAGCGCGTGTGGAAGACGACCAACGGCGGTGATACCTGGGAGGCGATCAGCGGCGACTTGAGCCGCCACGATCCCAAGACAATGGGAGACTCGGGCGGCCCGATCACGCACGATATGAACAGCCCCGAAATTTACGGGACGGTGTTCTCGCTGGCGCCTGGCAAGAAGGACGGCAATATCCTCTGGGCCGGCTCGGACGACGGGCTGATTCATCTGACCCGCGATCACGGCAAGAGCTGGACGAACGTCACGC
>JANMUX010000137.1:0-1971 GCA_031392125.1 Acidobacteriota bacterium
CCTGCATGGCGGCGCCGATCTGGCCGCCGACGTAGAAGCCTTTCCAGCTTTGCGCCAGGGCGTCCGTCGGCGTGTTCATCAATAAGGCAATGCAGGCGATTAGCGTGAATACTCGAATCATTTTTCCCTCGTGCGTGCTCATGCGCTGAGCACGACTTTCTCGCAGTTATCCTGCTTGTTCATGAAAAGGTCATATCCCTTGGCCGCGTCCGCCAGCGGCAGGCGGTGGGTGATGACCATGGTCGGATCGATCTCGCCCTTCTCGATGCGCTCGAGCAACGGCTTCATGTATCGATGCACGTGGCATTGCCCGCTACGAATGGTGAGTGACCGGTTCATCAACGCGCCCAGCGGGAACTTGTCCACCAGGCCGCCATACACGCCGATGATCGAAACAGTGCCGCCGCTGGCGCAGGCCATAATTGCCTCCCGCAGGGCAATTGGGCGATCGGTTTCGAGGCTCAGCGCCTGCTTGGTCCGGTCATACATGTAAGCGATGCCGTGACCGTGGGCTTCCATGCCGACGGCATCGATGCAGGAGTCAGGACCGCGGCCCGCGGTCAGTTCCTTGAGCGCCTCGGGCACGCTCGCGACCTCTTCGTAGTTCAGGGTTTCCGCGCCGCACTTCTCGCGCGCCATGTTCAGCCGGTACTCGAACCGATCGATCGCGATCACCCGCTCGGCGCCCAGCAGGAATGCGCTCTTGATCGCGAACAGTCCGACCGGGCCGCAGCCCCAGACCGCCACCGTATCGCCGCGCTTGATGTCGCACATTTCGGCGCCCATGTATCCGGTCGGCAGGATGTCCGAAAGGAACAACACCTGCTCGTCCGACAGCGCGCGATCGACCTTGAGCGGCCCGACGTCGGCAAACGGCACCCGCGCGAACTCCGCCTGTCCGCCGGCAAAACCGCCGGTCAGGTGCGAATAGCCAAACGCGCCGGATCCGGCATGCCCCATCAACGTTTCCTGCAGCGCGGCATTCGGATTGGAGTTCTCGCAGAGCGACCACATGTCGTGCTTGCAGTGCCAGCAGTTGCCGCACGCAATGGTAAACGGCACGACGACGCGGTCGCCGACCTTGAGGTTCTTGACCTCGCGGCCGAGCTCCATCACCTCGCCCATGAACTCGTGGCCGAGGACGTCGCCCTTCTTCATGGTCGGCATGAAGCCGTTGTAGAGATGCAGGTCTGAGCCGCAAATCGCGGTTGAGCTGATGCGGACAATGGCGTCGCGCTGGTTCAAAATCTTCGGCTCGGGCACGTCAATCACCTCGACCGACTTCTTGCCCATCCAACAGGTCGCCTTCATGACTGCTCCACCGTTTCCGGCGCCTGTGCCGGCCGCTCGGCCGTCGCGCCCTCGCCGGCGCCCAGCAGGCTGCCATCCGACAGCACCACTTCACCGGTTTCCATCACTTGTTTGAACCGTCGCAGGTCGTCGGTCAGCTGTTGGCTGGGCTCCTCGCCAAACCATTTCGCCAGGGCCGCGCCGGCCTTGCCGCCCGGTGCGTCGTAGCTCAGCTCTACCTGCACCTCGGTGCCGCGGTCGGCCGGCGCGTCCTTGAACCGCACGCTGCCCTGGTTCTGAATCTCGCTGCCGGCCAGCGACCGCCATGCGAGCAGCTCGTTCTCTTTCTCGCCGCTAATCTCGGCATCCCATTCGACCAGCGCCCCACCCGGTGCGTTCGCGATCCAGTGCGACCGCGTGGTGCTGGTCTCGGTCACCGAGGCCAGGTGGATCATGAACGATGGCAGGCGCTCGAGCTTGCGCCAGAACTGGTAGACCTCGGCTCGGGGTTTCATGAGCGTGACACTTTTCGTGACGTGAATCATTGATTGGCTCCTTGTCTTTGCTGCCACTAGTCGGGGCCTCAGCCCGTGTTACTTGGATCGGCGGCGAACCTCGTTGAGCGAGATCGGCTGTGCGTCGTAATTCTCGAGTTCGATCATCTTGCCGTCCTTGCTCACG
>JANMUX010000192.1:0-18213 GCA_031392125.1 Acidobacteriota bacterium
CAGGGCCAACGGCGTCCACGCCGACACGGTCGCGAAGGCACTGCTATCGCGCAGGTCGAGGCGCAAGGTCTGGGCCGCGAAGTACAAGCGATACTCGAGATTCGGATGGTCAAACCACTTGCCGACGAGGGTCTGCTTGGCCCCCAGCGACTCGGGCCGCAGCCACATCTCAAAACTCAGCGGCGCGTCCGCCACGCCATTCCCAAAGCTCAGGGCGTCCTCATCGGGCACCGTCAGGTAGTCGTCCACCCCGTCGAAGCTGAGATGCGATCCCGCCTGCTGCGCCACAACGGGCTCGAAAAATCCGCCCACCACACCGGCGGCGACCAAACAAAATGCGAGTCGCCTGCAAAAAGTCCGAAACATCCCTGCCTCCGTTGGACCGGTCAGTCCAACAAATCCGTAATCGCGACGCGAGAATGACGTTGAAGGTCTTCGTAAGAGCAAAAGATGAGCCGCCTAAAGTCGCTCACAACAGCACCGAAGTCGCCGCAGGAGTTGACTTTAGGTTCAATACCTCACGGCATTGGCGCACTGCGGACTCAAGGGATGTTCCGCGATATGAAAGGTCCGAGAACCTTCGTCAGGCCGACCGGCAGCTTCTGCCACGCCTTGATGGCGAGTTGATATTTGGGATTACTCGGATTCAACGCAGGAATCTCAGTTCGGGTACGCAAAACGTATTGCCAGTAGAGTTGCATGGCCTCGGCGTTCCACTTCTTTTTGAACTGCTCCCCGCCCGAGTCCTTCGTCGAGCGACCGAGATGAAATGACCTCGCACCGAGCTCGCAGGCATGCTTGATTAGGTCCCAGTAGAGAACATATCCAACCAGCTGCGGGCGGTACTCTCGGCGCATGCCGAGCCACATCCCCTCCACCGTGCCGTTGTGAAATCCATCAAACGCGCCGGCCGCAGGTTTTCCTTCGGCGTCGTAAACCACGCATACGCGTGTTGAGTCAGGAAATGCTTTGAGGATGGCTTTCAAGTACGCGACATCGAAGATCGGCGTTCCCAGTTCATGCCAGCTATCGGAGAGCACCGCATGGAAATCGTCGACCAGCTCCGGACCGAACTTCGTCACGAAACCACGCTTGCCGGCCCGGCGAATCTCCGATCGCTGCTCGCGCTTCAAGAGACCGAACACCTTTTCCGGATCGGAATCGAGAGCAATCGTCATGCTGACCTTGTGTTCGGAGCATGGATACTGATCGCCGAGATGACGCTGGCTGCGAATCTCCAGATACTCGACGCCCCAATCGTCGGCAACCTCCGATGCGGCGACCAGCAGCTGTTGCTCCACCTGGTCGGTTTCGCCCGCCGGCCCGCCGTAATTCACAAATGGCATCGAGCACGCGAGGTTTCCCAGTAAGAGACTCTTGAGGTGCACAATCGGCAGCACGCCCACGAGTCGGTCACCCTCGAAGGCTCCGAGATAGCAGGTCTTCAGGCCTAACGAACCTTCGTTCACCGCGCGCCATTCGGCGCGGTGATAAAACGAGGCGCGGGGTGAGGCGTTGACGAACGTATTCCATTTGTCGTCGTGCGCCTTATTACACGGTTGGATCTGCATAAAGTCCGTCTTAACGAATCTCGTCCGAGGTCCAGAGTCCCGCGAGTGCCGGCTGCAGCGATTTCGCGAGGTCTTGCAGCCTCTCAATGGCTTGCGGATGATTGGAAGTTCGCAGGACGATGGCGGCACCATTGGTGCGGCCCAGAAGCAGCGCCCGCCTCATCGTCGTTAACTTGGCTGCCAGCTGGCCGGCTTCGCTGCGACCGCCGCCCGTGTCGTACCAGAACAGCCCCGCCTGCTCTCGCTCAGGCCAGCGCACGGCATTGGCGAGGAATCGATGGTCATGGCCGGCATCGATCTCCACTCGGGCTGCGTCTCGATGCAGCGCGGCCGACGCGTCGCTGATGATTTCTCGTCCCTGGCTCTGCACTGCGAAGTAGTAGACCTCGACCCGTGCGACATCGCCACTATCGGATCGATAGAGCCGTTCCAGTTTTCGATGTGCGTGGCTCCACGCTGACGCGATCACGGACGGCACCGGCTTGAGCTCGGACGAGAGGTCGGACAATTCCGCGGTCCAGCGTCCCAGCTGCATAGGCAGGGCCTCGAGCGGCCGGGCCAGGCTCACTTCTTGCGCCTGGGGAGCCACGCCTACGAAGGCGAGCGTCCAGAACACCGTAGCCAGACCGGCCGCGTCGCGAATCCGCCAGGCCGGCAACGCCGACTTGTCGACTGCGGGCAAGATTCTCCCGGGCATCGGGTTTCGCCCGGATTCGTCCTCTTCCAGAAGCCGCAAGCCGACGAAAATCACCACGAAGCCAATGCCGGCAACGAACAATCCATGGAGCACATGAAACGGTCCGTGCAGTGGAGAGCCAACGTCGTAGTAAGCCAGCGTTCCGATCAAAGCCACGCGCAGGCTGTTGGCCAAAGCCGCCACGACCAGCGCTGAGCCGATCAACACGACTCGCCGCCATGTCTGGTGCAGCCGCAGGAAGGCCATCGGGAGCGCGAGCGCCAGCACGGCGATCAGATAGTTGACCCCGCTGCATTCGCGCGCTACTTCGATCACGAGGTTCGGCAGCGCGATGATGGTTGCTTCGCGGAAAACTGGAACGCCAATCGCCTGCATCATGGACACGCCGAGCTTGGCGGATTGCAACTGGAATGGCCAGTGCAATGGCTCGGTGAAGGTGTCCCACATCGGAATCATGAAGAGCAGGTAGGCGATCGCCGGCGTGGTCACCGCCAGGACCCGCCGGCCGAACAGGAACAGCACAATGCCTGCGATCACAGCCACGAACGACAACTGCTCGAGCACCTGGATCGCGTTCACCCGACCGAGCGCGAGTGTCGCCAGCGAGGCAAAAATGGCGATGCCACCCCAAAGACGCGCCGGGACGCATATCTGATTGGCTAACTCGTCCTTCCTCGACCACACAAGGTAGGCGCTGATGAACGGGACGACGTAACCGTACGAGTACATTGGACTTTCGTCCCAGCGCGCGATCATCGCCAGCAACGGTTCCCGGAACACGAGCAGCGTGCCCGCCGCCAGCAAGACGCCGACGCAGATATTCAACCAGCGGGCCATTACCGCGCTCGATCATCCATCGCGCCGGCGTTGGCCGGACCGCGAACGATCTTTCCTGAATCAGTGAGGGGCAGGCCGTCGACGAACTCGACTACGGTCGGCACCATGAACTCCTCGAGCCGGGCTGCGCAGTGCCGCATCACGGCTTGCTCGGTCAATGGAATCGCCGGATCGACGACGATGCGCGCTTTGACAGCAGTGCCGAGCACCTCATCAGGAATTCCCGAGACCGCCGCAGCCGTGACGCCATGCAGTTCGTAGAGAACGTTCTCGACTTCCTTCGGGCTGACACGCTGACCGCGTGACTTGATGACGTCATCGAGCCGGCCTTCAAAATACATGTAACCCTGTGCATCGATCCGGAACCGATCACCGGTGTAGAGCAAATGTTGTCCCGCCAGGGGTCCGGGCCGCAGCACTCGCGCGGTTTCATCCGGGGCTGCCCAATACCCTTGCATCACGTTCGAGCCGCGAATTACCAGTTCGCCTGCGCCAGTCGCCGCCAGCCCGCCGAGTTCATCGGCAACGAAGACCTCCACGTTGTCCATGGGATGGCCCACGGAATCCGGGCGGCTGTCAATTTCATCGGGTGACAGGTAAGAGACCCGCTTACATTCGGTAAGCCCGTACATCGAAAAAATACTGACGTGCGGTAGGGAGGCGCGAAAGAAACGGATATGGGCCGGCGGTAACGGCGCACCAGTGTTGGTGATGTATCGCAATGACGACAAATCGTGGTGGCTGAGATCGAGGCGCGCAAGAAGCGCCGCAAGGGTGGGCACGATTGGAAACGCCGTGACCCGCTCCCGGGCAATCAGCTCCAGCACGGTCGACGGATAGACAAAGGTCTTCTCGAGCACCAGTCGCGCCCCGCTGGAGACGGCCAGAAACAGCTGATAGAGGCCGTAGTCGAACGACAACGGCAACACATCAAGGATGACGTCGTCGGGCGTATTCTTCAGATAACTGTTGATCGACGCAGTTGCCGCTTCGATGTTCGCGTGCGAGAGCATCACGCCCTTCGGCCGGCCGCTAGACCCCGAGGTGTAGATCAGAGCAGCCAGATCGAGGTCGATGCCGTCCCGGCGCAGCTGCGATTGGATTGCGCCGCCGGCAACCAAGTGGCTGAAGCTGACCGTCTTCACGATCGGGTGTTCGGCTTCGCCGACGGAGATGAGGGCCTTGACGCTCGAAACCGTCGACAGCGCCTCGTCTACAACCGGTCGCATGCGTGCATCCGCGATGACCGCCGAGGGCGAGCAATCGTTGAAAATCTGCTTGAGCTTGGGCGCCTTGACGGTGCGCCCGACAGGAACGAATACGGCGCCGGCCATGGCCACGGCAAAAATGGAAACCACGGCTTCTCGGCTGTTCTCGAGACAGAGGGCCACTCGATCGCCGCGAGCCACGCCAAGCGATTGAAGGCTTGCCGCTGCCCGCTCGGTATCGCGCAGCAGGTCGCCGTAGGTAAGGCGATCAGAGCCGCAGACGACCGCAATCCGGTCGGGGTCGAGCTGCGCGCCGCCCTCTAGTAGCGACGTAATCACTTACGCCTTGCTGCCGACGGCTTGCAGCTTGCGAGCGACCAGCTCGCTCACATTGCGAAGCGAGTCGAGGTTTTCCGGCACCATCTCACGATCGCCGATCGAAATCCCGTACTTCTGTTCGACAAAAGACACCAGCTCGAGCAGCCCGGTCGAGTCGATGATTCCGCTCTCAAGGAACGACTGATCGTCAGCGAATCCCTTGCCCTCTTCCCCAAACAGGAAATTGGCGACGATGAAAGATTTGATTTCTGCCGCGAACGTCTCAACCATCGCACGTATTCCTTGAAAAAAAGTAACTACCGAGCTTCGCCAGGCAAAGCGCTACGAAAAGAAACTGAATCCGCGCCAGCGGACCGGACTCGCTGCGTCGGGCGCTTCCGCCGACTCGCCGCCGTCCGGTGCTCCCGCCCGCGGGTCCAAAAACACCGGCATCTTCGCGTCCCCGCGGATTGGAGCCACCTGCGCCTGGTCGGGCTTGGAACCCAGGTCGAAATCGCGGCAGACCTCCTCTACGACTTGCACCGGGATGAGCTTGAGTTGAGCCGCAAATCCGCTGATCATCGCGTTGTCACACAAGACGTTGATCGTCCTGGGAATCCCGGCGGACGCCTCATGAATCCGCATCATCGCCTCACGCGTGAAGATTTTCTCAGGCACGCCCCCGGCAATTCGCAGCCGGCCGGAAATATAGGTGGCCGTCTCGCCGAGTGTCAGTGGCTTCAACTCGCACCGCAGCGCGATTCGTTGTTTTAGTTGTCGCAGCGACGCATCGTTCAGGCGGCTCGCCAGCTCCGGCTGACCAATCAGGATGATGTTGAGTAGCTTGGTCGTTGTCGTTTCAATGTTGCCGAGCAGCCGAATCTCTTCAAGAAGGTCGTGAGGCATGCTCTGCGCCTCGTCGATGATCAGGCCCGTCAGCCCGCCGGCTGCAAACCGCGCTTCAACGGACTCCTGAAGCTCGAACAAGAATCGCGTTTTCGAGGTGTGAGCTTCCGCGCTCAACACAAAAGTGCGAGCGAGGTACTCATAGAACTCTTCACGCCCGAGGGTAGGATTGCTGACGAGGGCGTATCGGCTCGGCGTATCGCCGAGCTCGGCTAGCGCAGCCCGCGCCAGAGTCGTCTTGCCCGTGCCAGCCTCGCCGGTGATGAGCGTGAAGCCTTTTGACGAAGCCAGCGCGTACCGCAGATTGCTGAGCGCCTCGTTCTGTCGTGCGGAGAGGAACAGGAATCGGCTGTTCGGAGTGAGATCGAACGGCGCTTCTCGAAGCCCGTAGTAGGCCCCGTACATCGGAACGCCACGCAGCACCGAGCTGTCCACCGCCGCAGCGAGGCGCGGAGTACCGTCGTTCGTCGACGGCTTGGGTTCTGAATCTGGCACGCCCCCTGCCGCGAAAAAAATGCGATCGCCTGTCGTCATCACTCTTTTGGTTTGTGTAACCTAACCCAATGCAAGGCTGGCACCGGCGTCCAAGCCAGCGCAGCCTACTGCGTAAACTATAGCAAGGACTGAGGTTTGAGGAACGGTTGAGGAGGCGAGCGCCGAGCGCGGCGCGCATGGAAACCAAAAAAAACGGATAAAAGTCTGACCGGGAGAAGACTTTAGGTCCGTTTATTAAGGACGGGGTTGGTCCAGTGCCGCGAGCGCTCGCTTAGCGTCTGCCGCCCAGCCTGCATCGCCGGCCAGCGCCAAAGCCTGCAGAAGCGATTCACGGCTACGGACCGGGTCGCCAATCTTGGCGTAAACGACGCCTAAATGATAGCGCGCTTCCCCGTTTTTGGGGTCCTTCTCGATGCTGCGGACGAGGGGGGCGACGGCCACCTCGATCAGGCCGCTCCGGTAATACGCCCACCCTAACGTGTCCAGTACTTCGGAACTGTCAGGGAGCACCTCGGTCGCATTGCGCGCCAACCGCACGGCCTCTTCGAGCTTCTCGCCTGATTCGGAGTAGAGAAACGCCAGATTATTGGACGCGACGGCACTGCGGGAATCCAGCGCCACCGCCCGTTCGTATCGCAATCTGGCCTGCTGCGAATCTCCCTGCGCCTGGAAGATCATGCCAGACATCGTCAGCGCGCCGACGGGATTCGACTGACGTTGCGCCAGGTTGTCGAACTCCTGACGCGCCACGTCGAGTTTGCCCTGAGCCAGGTAGATCTGTCCCAGCATCGCGTATGCCGGTAGTAGCGTCGCGTCCATATCGATGGCGCGGCGCAGGGTCTTTTCGGCCGCCACGAGGTCCCCGGCGGACCCGTAGGTGCGCGCGGCGAGCATCAAGAGCCCGGGGGTCACCGGACCCCTGTCCAGGTGCTGCGAGACTCGAGTACGCGCCGTGGAAAAATCCTTCGCGTTCATTGAGAGCGCCAGCAAGCCACCGAGGGCCTCGAGGGACGCCGGATCGAGCGTTAGCGCCCGCTCAAATGTTGTTCGTGCCGCGACTATGTCGTTGCGGCTTGCGTCGAGGACCGCACTTTGAACCTGGACAGCGGCGACTTCCGGATGCGAGGTCAGCAAGGGCTGAAGCTCCCGCTGCGCGCGATCGAACTGCCGGGCCGCCAGCAGGCTGCGGACGAGCGCCAACCGGGTATCCAGACGATCGGGCTGGTTCTTAACGGCAGCCTCGGCATTGTTCAGGGCCGCTGAAGTGCTGCCGGAAGACAATTGCAACAACGACAGCTCGGTCTGCGCGGCCGCGGCCGACGGACTAATCTTGAGAACCTCCCGGAACGCCGTTTCGGCGCCGGCAATATCACCGCGCGCCGCATAGACGCGACCAAGAGTGAACTGCGCGGCCGCTGACGAGGGCTCGGCGCTGACGGCCGCTTTCACCGCCACGAGAGCATCTTCGCGGCGATCTTCGGACAACAACAGCTGTCCCTTCAGTAACGTGGTCTGCGCGTCGCTAGGCCTTTCGACGAGCATTTGATCGACGAGAGCGTGGGCCTTTTCCGGCTGGCCAACGCTGGCGTAGGCTCGGGCCAGATGCCGTCGTGCCTCGGAGTTCGATCGGGGTGACGCCGCGAGTGGAGCCAGAATTGTGATCGCCTGCTGGGATCGACCCGTGGCGATGTAGTAGTCGGCGAGGGAGAACTGCGCTGCGTGCGTCTTGGTGACGTCGGCGAGCTGCCTCAGGTATCTCTCGGCTTCCCGGACTCGTCCGGTGGCGAGGGAAAAGATGGCCATGGCATGGTTTGCCGTCTCGTCGGCGGGGGCCTGCGCAAGCGCCGCTTCGAGTGCCTGCGCGGCTTCGCTCTGACGGCCGGCCGCCCAATAGAAATTCGCGAGCGCCAGCCGGCCGCCGATTGATGTCGGCGCCAGTTCAACGGCCCGCTTGAACGCGGCTTCTGCTTCCGCCTGGCGGCCCCGCGCTGATTCCACCAATCCGACCTGCGTGTAGGTGGCCCCGCGCGTCGGGTCCAGTCTCAAGGCCTCTTCCATTTCCTCGAAGGCCTTTTCGAAATTGTTCAGACCGCCCAGAGCATTGCCACGGAGGATGTGGGCCTCGACGTTGTTTGGCTCGAGCTTGATCACCGCGTCCGCCCGCGCCAACGCGTCGTCGGCTCTCTGCGCGGAAATGAGATAGCCGCCGGTCTTGAGTTGAAGGGCAATGTCGTTCGGAAGCAGATCCGCAGCGCGAATGTACTCTTGCAACGCGTTCGGGCCGTCGCCGGTTTTCTCGAACGTCTCAGCGAGCTTTACTCGCGCCTCGCCGAACATCGGATCGAGCTGGACCGCGTTCCGGTACTCGATCACCGCCTCGCGTTGCTTGCCTTCTGCGGCAAAACGATCGCCGCTCGCGACGAACTCCTTCTTTCGAACTTCGCGGTCGGCCCCGCAGGCGACGAGCGTCACTATGGCAAAGAAAGCCGCCATGACCCTGCCCCAGGTCCTGTGTGCGCAGCCTATCTTTCGATGTGCGGAGAGCGGTGACCAAGGCATGGTGTGCTTCCAGTGAACTCTAGCGCAATCGCGCTCCGGCCCAAAGGATCTGCCGCTAAGACCCGAGGGTGACGTGGGCCGACGTGACCCTGGTGGTGAGAGGCGACGTGCTGGCCTGCTGAACTGCGGATGACACCTGGGTGTTCGAGGACTTTGCCGGACGCCGCGTGCTCAGGAGCAAGAGCGCAATCCCCCAAAGCATGATCGCCATCGGCTCGGTCGCCGTGGACAACGAATCTGGAAACATCGCGAGAATAGAATTCATAAATAACATCGGCGAATACAAATAGCGGGTGCCAGGTCCTCGACTCTCGAGAGACGAGTTGAATACATGGCACTAGAGCAATCTGCTCGCCACGATCCCGACGACCGCGAGAACTTATTAGAATCAACAACTTCCGGACAGCGACTCTCCAGGATGCCGAGAAAGTCTGCGCCCGCCGAGACCAAAGCGTTCCTTTTTCACGATACGAGCCGCTTATCGCGAGCAAGGGTCAGGCAGCGGCGAATCGCGTCGCAACCAAATGATCCGCAGTGACCGGCGTCTTGTTTAGGAAGATCTAAGGAGTCACTACCGGCACTTTGCCGGTAGTGACAAGATCGAGGGAGCCAGGCGCTGAGTTAAGGCTGGGCGGGAGAGATCGGAGTCTTTCGCGACCGCTTGGCGAGCATCAGGAACGCGACGCCCATCAACAACAACGTCGAAGGTTCGCCGACCCTGGCGATAATCTGATCCTGACCTGCATTCGGCGAAATAACTTCAAGAATTGTCGCCACGCCCGTGAAGTAGTTGCCATTGGCGCCCCCATAGAGGGACGACAAATAGGTCTGTGCCTGGGTGCGGATATTGCCTGTGGTGTTCAAGATGAAGTTGCCCCCGCCCAAGTTCGCGGAGGTGTCATACATCGCTTCCCAGATCGCAATTTGCAGCGCAGCGGCCTGAATGTTGGCATCCGACACATTTGTGTTGGCGCGAATATTCGCGGCATAGGTATTAAATAGCCACGCCGCCTTCCCGCCACCATTGGCGACGCCGTTGGTGAAGCCCTCCGACGAGCGCGCCGTGACGGTCTGGGGGTCGGCAAGGTTTTGGGACACGTCGACGCAGTAGGAATAGAACGACTGGGCAAACCCAGCAGGCGTCGTTCCGATCCACTGCCACTCGAGTTCACCAGCCATGAACGAACCCGACCGCACACCGGAAATTGAGACGGCTGACCCGTGGCCGACGCGCCGGAAGTCCAGCTGATTAGCGGACGCCGCCGAGGGAATGGTGATGAGCGCCAGTAATAAAGCTGCCGCACCAGTTTGCCGATATACCGACCGAACCATTTCTGTCTCCTTATGCGGAACCCGAGAAAAACCCTCGGACGCACCCTAGGCTCAGCAACGACCGCGCCACCTCGAGCGAAGCTTGTAATGCTGCCTGAAGTCGGTTCAACTAGCTGTAATCAAACGCTTTGCTTAATTCTTACCATTTCGAATTAATTTGAAAAGTCAGCCCCCGTGACGACTTTCATCTGACAGAGCCCGATTTTGACGATTGCTTGTTCGAAGTCACCCGGCAAGCTGTTACGACAATAAAGTCTCCCATTTGCAGAGGAAATACCCCTTTGGTGCCGCAGCCATCTCGATTTTGCGCATGAATTCAACCTAGAGGCAGAAAAACTTCTTGACTGGGCGTCAAACAATCATTAAATTCCTCTTTTGTCATATAGAAGACAACTATGGTCTCCAGTGTAGTCTTCTTGACCAGAGAGAGTGAATTCGCATGGATTCCGTGCAACTAATCGGACCGAGCAGCGCCATCAGGCAAGTGGACGAGGATATTCAGTGGGCCGCCCGGTCCGACGCCAAGGTCCTCATCACTGGTGAAAGCGGTGTCGGCAAGGAAGTCGTCGCAAGGTCGATTCACGAACGGAGCGGCCGCTCGCGCCAGGCACTCATCACAATCAACTGCGCCGGAATTCCGGACACGCTTCTGGCGTCGGAGTTGTTCGGTCATGAGCGCGGAAGTTTCACCGGGGCCCACCGCGACCGTAAGGGATACCTCGAACAAGCGCACCGCGGCACTGTGTTCCTCGACGAAGTTGGAGAGATGAGCCTGCAGATGCAGGCCCTGCTTCTGCGTTTTCTCGAGAACGGCGAGATCCAGCGGGTCGGCTCAGAGGCCAGGAATGCAAGAGTTGACGTGCGCGTCATCTGTGCCACGAACCGGACCTTGCTCGACAGCGTCAAGTCCGGGGCCTTCCGCGAGGACCTGTTTTACCGGCTCAATGTCATCCACATCGAGCTGCAGCCGCTGCGTCAACGTCGCGATGACATCCCGGCCTTGATGAATTACTTCGTGAACCACTTTGCTTCGCTTCACCGTCTGCCTCTTCCCGAGTTTGGGGACGAGACGATGGCGACGCTTCGAGCGTACGATTGGCCGGGCAACGTTCGGGAATTGAAGAATGTGGCCGAAAGAGTCGTCGTGCGGTGGAGTGGCGGGCCTATCACCGCTGCGGATCTTCCGCCGGCGATCACACTTGGCCGAGTACCGGCCGAAGCGACCGGCAAGACCTCAGCTGCCGCGCCCGTCTCACGGGCCCAGGTTCTCTTCGAGGCAATGACCCAGAACCGGGAAAGCTTCTGGTCAGCCGTGCACTCCCCGTTCAAGTCAAGAGACCTCACTAGGCAGGATCTGCGCGGCCTCGTCCGAATCGGCCTGGCGGCGACCCGCGGCAGCTACCGCTCCCTGGTCCGCCTTTTCAACATGCCGGATGAGGACTACAAGCGATTCTTGAATTTTCTCCGTAAGCATGAAGCCCATTTACCGATCCACGAGTTCCGAATGGTGCCCGTGGCACGACTGAACGCGCTGCAGAGAACCGGTACCAGCGAGCAGTGGGGAGCGTAAGCAGGTGAACGGCCGCCGCGCAGGGACTTATCGGTATTCCTTGAACGGTGGCTGGCACTCGTGCTTTCGCAGGAAGTTCAGAAACTTCTTGTAGTCTTCCGGCGGCAGGTTGAACAGCCGCAGCACAATCTTGTAGTTCCCGCGCGCTTCCTCCAGCCCCTTGCGCACCAGCTCTCGAAGGTTGGACTTGGTGATCTCGCGCTGCATGAACAGCGGATAGACCGCTGACCAGAAATTCTCACCGTCGGCGACCAGGCGCTTGAACAACTCGTCACTGACAGTCCGGCGCCGATCCTTCACCGGCCGAGAGAGCACGCCCTGGCGCGCGCGAACCTCCATCGGCAGCTCGTGGATCCCGATGATGCCCGAGCGCGCGTTGACGACGATTCGTTCAACGACATTTCTCAACTCGCGTACGTTACCGGGCCAATGATAATCGACGAGCGCCGACACGGCGTCTGGCGTGAGTTCGATGCGCTGGCCGTTGGTCTTGCCGTTCATCGAATGATTCACGAAATGCTCGATGAGCAGCGGCACGTCTTCCTTCCGCTCGCGTAGCGGTGGAACCACGATTTGAATAACGTTGATCCGATAAAAGAGGTCTTCGCGGAACAGGCCCTGCGTCACCATGTCTCGCAGCTGACGATTGGTCGCCGTGATCACGCGGACGTTAACCGGCTTACTCTCGCCAAACGCGCCGACCTTCTGCAGCTCGCCAGTCTCGAGGAAACGCAGCAGCAGACCCTGCATTCGCAGGGTCATCTCGCCGATCTCGTCAAGGAAAACGGTACCGCCGCTGGCGGCTTCGAGCTTGCCAGGCTTGTCGCGAAAGGCCCCGGTGAAGCTGCCTCTCACGTGACCGAATAGTTCCGACTCAAGTAGTGTTTCGGGAATCCCTGCGCAATTCACCGCGACAAACGGGCCGCTTGCGCGCGTGCTTGCCTGATGCAGCGCTTCAGCCACAAGCTCCTTACCGGAACCGGTTTCCCCGGTAATCAGTACCTTGGCGTCCGAGCGTGATACACGGGCAATCTCTTCCTTGATTTCAAAGAGTGGCTGGCTTTGCCCGACGAGTTTTGGAAAGAGATCCGTAATCATTGTTTTCGGGCTGCCACGGAATTGGCCCGTCCTCTGCGTATCCGTCTGCGAAATCAAGTTTGGCGGCCTTGATTACTGACTCTGCAAACGAACAGCCAACGGAAGCAGATATTTGTCAACCAACTGTAAGTACAACACGAATAGGGAATTATTGGTCGTGATGCGCTCAGAAGCTGGCTTTGGAGTCTTTCATGGTCGATAATTGCCGGACGCCAAAGATGAGTCATTTGGAATACAAAAGTCTGACAAAAACAAGACTTGTTGAACCCCCTATTACCCTGGATCAGATGCGATGAGTGGTCTGCACGGATTTTTTTCGAGCTCACGAAGCAATGCACCCCGACCTAGAACCGCTCTGGTAGTCGATTCAGACTTCGGTAACGTCCGCAACCTGGCGCACGCGCTGCGCGCGGAAGGCATTGACGTGTTCGAGGCCACCACTTTCCAGGAGGGTAAGTTTCTCTGGTCGACCCGGGCGCCCGACGTGCTCATCGTCGACATTCGTCTGGGGCAATTTAACGGACTTCAGCTCTTGATGAGGGCGAGAAGCGACCGCCCAGACATAAAAGCCATCATTACCAGTTCATTTCCCGATCCCGTACTCGAGGCCGAAACACACCGGTTTGGCGGCGTCTTCATGGTCAAGCCGATAGACCCACGCCAGGTCTTGGAGGCTCTGCCGGGGATGGCCACCTCTGGCCCGGTCCCGACCCCTGTCACCCCGCCCTACCTGATGGAGCGCCGCCGCACCGAGCGCCGCGTCACTACGGTGCCGACGGTGGTCCCAGACCGACGAGTCGCGGCTCGTCGTACCAGCGCCCAATCCTGAGGGGCACGGCCGCCAGCCGTTGCTCCCAACGAGCCCGCAACGGCTAAGATGTGACGATGGTCCGCGAATCTCGGATCTTCGTGGCTGGACACCGAGGCCTCGTCGGCTCGGCTATTCGGCGACGTCTCGATTATCTCGGGCACCCGAAGGTGCTCACCGCGACGCGGGATCAACTCGATCTCCGCGATCAAGCGGCGGTCAACTATTGGTTTCGCGCCAATCGTCCCGAATACGTCTTCCTGGTCGCCGGCACCGTCGGCGGCATTCTCGCCAACTCCACCCGGCCGGCGGAATTCATCTACGACAACATGATGATCCACGCCACTGTCGTGCATTCGGCCCACATTTTCGGCGTGAAGAAGCTGCTCTATCTCGGCAGTTCGTGCATCTACCCGCGTAACTGCGCTCAGCCCATGCCGGAAGAAGCGTTGCTGACAGGGCAACTCGAGCCCACCAACGAATCGTACGCGATCGCCAAGATCGCCGGCATCAAGCTCTGCCAGGCCTATCGCACGCAGTACGGCAGCGACTTTATTTCGGCCATGCCCACCAATCTGTACGGTCCGCACGACAACTTCGATCTCGCCAGCTCGCACGTGCTGCCGGCGATGATCCGCAAGTTTCATGACGCCAAGGCCGAAGGCCGGCGCGAGGTCACGATTTGGGGCACGGGTTCGCCGCGCCGCGAGTTCCTTCATGTGGACGACCTGGCCGACGCTTGCGTGTTCCTGATGCAACGCTACCAAGACGCGATGCACATTAACATCGGCACCGGCGAGGAGATCGCCATCTCCGCGCTCGCCGACATGGTCCGCCGCATCGTCCATCCCGACGCCACCATCGTTTACGACACGGGCAAGCCAGACGGGTCCCCGCGCAAGCTGTTGGACGTGTCACGGCTGCACGCGCTCGGCTGGCGCCACCGGACTTCGCTCGGCGAAGGCATTGAAAGCACCTACGATTGGTTCCTCGCCAATCACGCCGATGCTCGAGGAGTCATGAGTAACTAAATGCCGCTTCGTATTGGATTCGATCTCGACGGCACCGTCGCCGACATGTACTCGGCGCTGCACGTGGAAGCCCTGAAGCTGTTTGGCGAGGACGTGCTCTTGAAGTCGGCGGATAAGAAGGCGCCGCCAAGTCCGGATGGCGCCGAAGGCGCTGCGGCGCCAGATCAGCCAGACATCACCAGTGCACTCGCCATGGACGAACTACAGCTGACCGCGCGTCAGCAGGTGCAGCTATGGGACCACGTCAAAAAGATCAAGAACTTCTGGACCACGCTCCCGGAATTGGAACCGGGGATCATCGCGCGCATCGCCAAGGCGGCTGCGGAACGTGAGTGGGAAATCATCTTCCTGACGACGAGGCCGACAACTGCGGGTGAGCTGACGCAGCTTCAATCGCAGCGCTGGCTCGACCAGCACGGCTTTCGCTACCCCAGCGTGATGGTGGTGCAACGCTCGCGCGGCAAGATTGCCGACGCGCTGCAGCTCGATGCGTTTGTGGACGACCGGCCCGAGAATTGCCTCGACATTGCCGTCGAGTCGAAGGCCAAGGTGATCCTCGTGTGGCACGGCCATCTGAAGGACGTGCCTGCCGGCGCCAAGCGCCTGGGCGTGCGGCCGGTGTCGACCATTTCAGAAGCGGTGACGCTCCTCGAGCAACTGGACGACATCCGCAAGAAGCCCGGCTTCCTGCGCACGATCAAGCGGGCGCTCGGCCAGGACACCCCAGACGAGTGACGCTTACAGCAACTCACGAACCCGGTCGGGCTCGACAGTAGTGAAGTCGTAGACCAGAGCGGCGTCCACCGACTGAAAGAAAAGCTTGCCTAATTCCTGGTGCCGCGGATGGTCCAGGTAGACGCGTAAGTCAGCGTCGGAATCGAACTCGATAATGGCCGAGTACTCAAAGCTCTCGGTCATTAGGGTTTCGTAGCCCCGCCCAATCAGGACGCGGCGGCCAATGCGCACGCGCTTGATTTCGGGGATTCCCGTGAAGGCGATGCGCATGGATTCCAGGAGCGCCTCACGTTGGTCGGCGCCGAGCGTTGCGCGCGGCTGAAGCAGAACGACGTGCGCGACCACTTACTCGTCCTTTGGCTTGCGAGGCTTCGACGAGCGCGCGCGAATAGTGGCCTTTACGCGCGTCCACTTCGCCTTCTTGGCATCCTTGTACTTTTGTTTCGGATCGACGTGTTCTCCGCCGGGACGCCACTTGTCGTCGCGCTTGACCTCGATGCCCAGCGATTTCTTGTACTCCGCCTTGGGCACCCACTTGCGTTTGGGCGCGTCGGGGTCGCTCTTCGCGAAGCCGGCATTGGGACCACTGGGACGTGAATCAGGAGCATTTCGCGCCGACCGGTCAGACGGAGCCTTTGCGAACGCAGCCCTCGCGGAAGCGGGTTTCCACTCCAGCTTGTCGTTTTTGCTCTGAACACGTGAGCTGCGCGTCATGCCGTCTTCGGTCTTGGGTGTGTACGACTTGGGACGGAAGGACGAACGCGCTTGATCACGCGCGGAGCCACCTGCTTTCGGCTTCCACGCGGGTTTACCCTCCGACCGGTCCGCCGGAGCTTTTGCGAAAGTGGACGGCTTGGCGTAGGACGGCTTATCGCCCTTCGGCGACCACGCCGGCTTATCGCCTTTCGGTGTCCACGTTGGCTTGTCGCCTTTCGGCGTCCACGTTGGTTTGTTGTCCTTCGGCTTCCATCCGGGCTTCTCGCCCCAACCGGAGGCGTGACCGGCTTCTTTAGGCTTGAACGTGCCTTTCGGCTTCCATTCAGGCGGCCTGCTGCCTCGCGCCTGGCCCGCCGGCCGATCGGCTCGGTCGCCGAACGAGTCGCGACCGGCTGCCGCGTTCTTGGGCTTCCACGCGGGCTTGTCATCCGACGGAGTGAAGGTCCCCTTGGGCTTCCACTCGGGTTTGGCCGACGCGTCCTGAGACTTCCATGCGGGCTTCTCGGCACGAGGTGAGAACGAGGTCCGAGTCTTCCATTCGGGTTTCGCGTTCCACGCCCGCTCGGGCCGCGCGCTCTCCGACTCGTCTGCCTTGCCCGACGCATCCGCTGAGGTCGAACCCTGCCGCGCAGTGCCCGCGCGTCCGCCACACGCGCGAACGGACTCCTGCGCGTCGTGACGCGACGCCCACAGCTGGCCATTCTGAAACCACTTCAACTCGGCGGAGGGCTGCTTCTCCTTCAACCGGTTGAAGGTCGGCATGATGTCTTCGAGGGAGCCCGACCGAAAGGCCGTCGGCTGGCCGTCGACGATGATCGTCCAATACACGTATCTAGGCGGCACAAAGTATCCTAGCGTGAAATGGAGTTGGTGGTCGCCCGGATCGACGAGCTACGCCCGCGACTGACCGAGGCGTTCGAACGTTGGGCTGCTGAAGATGTGGGGGCGTCGCCGCGAACGTGCGCTCTATCTGGTGGAGCAACCGCGTTGATCTTCCTGGGCGCCCTGAAGAACGCCAACGTCGATTGGTCGCGTATCTCAATATTCTGGGCCGATGAGCGCGCCGTGCCGGCCGACGACCCCGAAAGCAACTACGGCATCGCGGAGCGGATGTTGCTGGCCCCCCTGGGAGCCAAGGCGCCGCGTGCGTTCCCGATGTCTTTCGACTTCGCCCCGGGCAAGCCCGCTGATAGCACGCCTGGCGCCTCGAGCCTCGGTGCCGCTGCGCTGAAGTACGACGCCATTCTGGCCCGCGAAGTGAAAAGCGGCGGGCTCGATCTCGCGCTGCTTGGCGTCGGCGAAGATGGTCACATTTGCTCGCTGTTCCCCGGTCACCGCGCGCTCATGGCCGACGACTTGCGGGTGATCGCAATGGACGACGCGCCGAAGCCGCCGCCACGCCGGCTCACGCTCTCGCTGCCGTTCGTGCTGCGGACAAAGAAGATCTGGCTGATTGCTGTTGGCCCTCGAAAGCTGCCGGTGCTGCATGCAGCTCTGTCGAAGACGCAACGCGTCACGCCACTCGATCTGTTGCTGCATCAGGCGAAGGATGTAACGGTATTCACGGACCAGATAATTCGAAGGGCCTGAACGTCAGCACGGGATGTCTGGCGGAGTCACATCCGCTTCAGCTTCTCCACCAGCGTCGTGCGCTTCAAACCCAACAACCTTGCCGCGGCGCCGCGGTTATGCCCAGTCCGCATCAGCGCGCGGTCGATCAGGTCCTTCTCGATCTGCGTGATCAGTGCCGGCAGGTCGATTCCTTTCTCCGGCAAATCCAGCGATGGCGTGATCGCATCTGATTCCACGGGCTGCAAGTCGGGCGGTAGATCGCTGAGCTCGATTTGCGTCCGGCCGCCGAGCAGGGCGAGCGCGCGTTCGATCGCGTTCTCAAGTTGCCGGACATTTCCCGGCCATGCGTGCGCCATCAACCTGCGCATGGCTTCTTGCGAAACGGTCGGGATCCGGGACCCGGACTCCGGGGACCGCGCACCTGGTCCCGACCCGGTCGCGTCCCGCTCAGAAAATTTCCGCAGGAAGTTCTGAACCAATGACGGAATATCGTCTGGGCGCTCGCGCAGCGGCGTCAGGTGGATCGCAATCACGTTCAGGCGATAGTAAAGATCCTCCCGGAACGTGCCATCCTTCACCATCTTCAGCAGATCCGCGTTGGTTGCCGCGACCACGCGCACATCGACCTTGACGGTGCGGTTGTCGCCAATACGTTCGAACTCGCGTTCCTGCAACACGCGCAGCATCTTCATTTGCAGCGCCATGGGCATGGTCCCGACTTCATCCAGGAACAGCGTGCCCTTATCGGCCTGCTCGAGT
>JANMUX010000206.1:0-4488 GCA_031392125.1 Acidobacteriota bacterium
CCCCGAAATCTCGAATCGCAACAACCGGCCGTCGCGGTGCAGCGACTGGGGATCGAGCGGCGACACCGATACTGGTTGCTCGGTATCGAGGTTGACCTCGAGAATCTCTGCCGAGAGTACGCGACGCACCGTGGTCTTGACCTCGCTGCCCCGACCTTGAAACGCGGCGAAATCCTGCTCGCCGACCACCGTGGCTGCCGCGTCAGACATCCGTTGAAGTTCAAGCACGTACGGCACGTGCCACACCACGTGGCGGATGAACGGGCTTGGTGCCGCGCCGTTCCAAATCGCGTAGCGATAGGTCTTGGTCTTGGCGTAGATGCGCGCATCGAACCGATCGAAGGTCTCTTCGATCGCGCGAATGCGAATGTCGCCGGCCTTCAATCGTGCGTTGAGCGCCTTGAGCAGGTCATCGCAGCTAATCGGGTGATCAATCGTGATGCTGGCCACCTGCGCAGCAGCGTGAACGCCGGCGTCGGTGCGTCCGGCAGCCACCAGCGGGTTGGGCGCGCCGACAATGGTCGCGATTTCATCCTCGATCACCGCCTGGATGCTCTGCGCGTTGGCTTGCCGCTGCCATCCTGAATAGGCTGAGCCGTCGTAGGCGATCGTGAGTTTCAGGGTGCGGGGCATGATGATTTGGTGATCTTGCGGTCGCGTGATTTGGGGACTTTAGATTCTGGATTTTGGGGTTTTGGGATTTGGTGAGTTGCAATCCCGACTGACCTGGCGGCGGCCAGCCGTAGAGCTTGAAATCTTGAAATCTTCAAATCACAAAATTCCGGATCCCAAATCACCGAATCACTAAATCACCAAATCACTAGATCAGCGCCCTCGATCCCGGCTTGACGATGGGCAGCCCCGCCTGGCAAAGCGGGCACGCGTCGGGCTGATAGGTGGGCACCACCATGGGCAACAGCGCGTGGAACGGCACGTCGAGGCCCTGCTTGCCGCCGCTGCGATCGACCAGGGCGCACGCACCGACCACCACCGCGCCGGCCGCGCGCGCCACCTCCATGGTCTCGCGTGTCGATCCGCCCGTCGTCACCACGTCTTCCACGACCAGCACTTTCTCACCGGGTTGCAGCGTGAAGCCGCGACGTAGCGTCAGGGTGCCGTCTTGCCGCTCTGCAAAGATGGCGCGCACGCCGAGCGCCCTGCCAACTTCCTGACCGATCACGATGCCGCCTATGGCGGGCGAGAGAACGGCGACGGCACCGAGCGGCCTCACGGCGTCGGCCAGCGCCGCACCAAGACCTTCGGCATCGCGCGGATGCTGCAGTACGAGGGCGCATTGGAGGTAGCCAGGGCTGTGCAGTCCCGAGGACAAACGAAAATGGCCGTCGTGCAGCGCGCCCGAGCGGCGGAACAAGGTCAGGAGGTCGGTTTCGGTCATCGAACGGTAGTATATCGGGCGCCATTCGCCGAACCCTTCCCGGGTCGGCCACGTCTATGATGGAGACGGACTTCAGGCCAGCGGCACCGCTTTTGCTGTTAGGTCGGCTCGGACGCCGAGGCCTTTTGGCGAAGGCGACTTCCAGACCCGCGATTTATCTTCGATTGGAGTAGCAGTGTGATGCGTTTTGACCAGCGTTTTTGCGCCCGGGCGGTCGTGACGGCCGGCTTCGTGGCGACGATAGTGTCCGGTTTTGGGCTGTCGGCTGTCCACGCCCAGACATCGGCCACTACGCCTCCGGCGCAGGGCCCGGTCCGGCGAATGAGCATCGACGATGCGGTGGCGACGGCGATCGAGCAGAATCTCGACCTGCAGGTCCAGCGTTACAACCCGCAGCTGCAGGACCTGACGACCGACCAGTTCAAGGCGGCTTACACGCCTAACTTCGTCTCGACCCTCAGCACCTCCGACTCGACCCAGCCGTCCACCAGTGTGCTGTCGGGCGCGGCATCGGGGATCACCAGCGGGAATTCGCTCGCCAACTTTGGCGTGTCGTCGCTGACCAGCTGGTACGGCGGCAGTTACGACGTGCGTTGGAACAACGGCCGCAACACCACCAACAACCAGTTTTCAACCTTCAATCCGCAGCTGAACTCGTCGATCAGCGCAACCTATGTCCAGCCGCTGCTGCGCAACTTCAGGATCGATGGCACGCGCCAGCAATTGCTGGTCAGCCAGAAGAACAAGGAAATCTCAGACGTCCAGCTGCAGCAGTCCATCGCGGTGACGGTGCGTAATGTTCGCAACGCCTACTACGACCTGATGTACGCCCTCGGCAACCTGGCCGTGCAGAACCAGTCGCTCGATCTGGCGCGGCAGTCTCTGAAGGACAACCGCGCGCGCGTGGAGATTGGTACCATGGCGCCGCTCGACATCGTCCAGGCCGAGGCCGAAGTGGCCACCCGTGAAGAGTCGGTGATTCTCGCGGAAGCCGCCATCGAGCGCGCGCAAGACACGGTACGGGCGTTGGTCTTCAATCCCACCAGCGCCGACTTCTGGACCGCGCGCATTGAGCCCACCGAGACCGTGACCTTCCAGCCGACCAGCGTCGACATCGAGGGTGCAATCAAGAACGCGCTCGGCCAGCGCACCGATGTGGTTGCCGCACGCAAGAACCTCGAGGCCAACGACGTTAACATCCGCTACTTCAAGAACCAGTCGCTGCCCGACGTCAACGCGTCGGTGAACTACAACGCTCGGGCGACCGGCGGCTTGGCGGTCACGCGCGGGCGCGACCCGGTCACCGGTTTTCCGACCGGCGCGATCCTCACCCAAGTCGAGCAGAGCTTCTTGAGCACGCTCGGCAACACCTTCGCGGGCGACTTCCCGGGCTGGTCCTTGCAGGTGGACATTGCCTATCCAATTGGCAAGTCGACGCAGGAAGCGCAGTTGGCGCGGGCGCGGCTGCAGAACACGCAGGCCGAACGGCAGATTCAGAGCCTCGAGCTCCAGGTCGCTACCCAGGTGCGCGAGTATGGCCGCCAGGTGCAGACCAACGCCAAGCGCGTGGATGCCACCCGGTCGTCGCGCGTGCTGGCCGAGCGCCGGCTCGAAGCGGAGGAGAAGAAGTACCAGGCGGGCATGACCAGCAGCTTCTTCGTGCTGCAAGCCCAGCGCGACCTGAACCTCGCCCGCAATAGCGAGCTGCTGGCGCTGGTCGAATACGCCAAGTCGGTGGTCAACTACGCGGCCGTGCAGCAGTCGCCGCTGTTCTAGGAACTCCGATAGACTGTGGGCCGTGCCTGTCACGGCCACAGTCATCACCCTCAACGAAGCCGCCAATCTCCGGGCCGCGCTCGAGTCCCTGTCCTGGGCCGACGAGATCATCGTCGTCGACAGCCACAGCACTGACAACACGGTTGCCGTTGCGCGCGAATTTACCGACAAGGTAATCGTTCGCGACTGGCCGGGCTACATCGAGCAGAAGAATTTCGCCGCGGCGCAGGCCAGTCACGACTGGATCTTCTCGCTCGACGCGGATGAGCGGGTATCACCGCCACTGGCGGAGGAGATCACCGCTCTGGTGCAGAAAGGCCCCGGGGCGCCCGGGTATCGCGTGCCGAGGGTCACCTTTCATTTGGGGCGCTGGATTCGATCCACCGACTGGTATCCGGATTACCAGCTGCGCTTCTACGATCGCCGCCATGCGCGTTGGACGGGCCGACTGGTGCACGAGTCGGTAAAGGCCGACGGCGCGGTGGTTGACCTGCGTGGTGAGCTGTTGCACTACGCCTATCGCGACCTCGCGCATCATTTCCAGACCATCGACCGCTACACATCGCTCGCGGCGCGGCAGATGTTTGAAGATGGCCGGCGCGCCGGCTGGATCGAGCTGGCCGTGCATCCGCCAGCGGCGTTTCTCCGCAATTACCTGCTCCGTGGCGGCTTTCGCGATGGAGTGCCTGGGTTGATCGTGTCCGCGATGAACGCGCGATATGTCGGCCTCAAGTTCGCAAAACTCTGGGAACTGTGTTCGCCCTCCACATCGACACCGCGCGCTCATGGCGCGGCGGACAGCAACAAGTCCTCCTGACCGTCCTCGGGCTGCGGGCACGAGGTCACCGGGCGGTGCTGGTCGCGCACCCGGAGGGCGAGCTGTTTCGACGCGCGTCCGAGGGGCCCGACCTGGTGCCGCTGGCGCCCGTGAACGAGGTCGACCTGGCCGCGGCCTGGAAGCTGTCACGCCTGGTGCGCCAGTGGCAGCCGGCGATCGTGCATGCGCACGATCCGCATGCGGTGGCGATGGTGTCGCTCGCCTTGTCATTTGGCACGCCGGAACCTCGCCCGAAGGTGATTGCCTCGCGGCGCGTGGATTTTCATCTGCAAGGCAACACGTTCTCGCAGTGGAAGTATCGCCAGGTCGACGGCTTTATCGCGGCGTCCGGCGCAATCCGCGACATTCTCATTCACGACGGCATTGCGGCCGGCCGCATAGTCGTCGTGCACGACGGCATCGATGTCGAGAAGATTGCGAATCGGCAGGCCGCCGACGTGCATGCGGAGTACTGGCTGCCGCACGGCGTGCCGGTGCT
>JANMUX010000345.1:0-2149 GCA_031392125.1 Acidobacteriota bacterium
AGGGCACCGGCCTGCGCGCGACGCGCGCGCGGCTGCTCGGCCTGTACGGCGACGCGCACGCGCTGACGCTCGGGCCGGACGCGGGCCGGGGCACGCTCGTCGAGGTGTCGATCCCGGCGCGGCCGATCACCTCGACGGCCCTGGTCCGGAAACTTTGGAAGCGCCGAGAAGTCTGGCCCTACGGCAGTTCTAGCCGTAACTTGGCAAGAAAATCATTCATCGCGGCAATCACTTCATCCGGGATGTCGTGGCCACCGTCATATGGGAACCAGGTCACGTTCAGGCCGGCCCCTGTGAGTCGCGCCTGGAACCGCTCCATGGTGGCAAACGGCAACACGCCGTCCCAGCGGCCGTGGGCAATGAAAATCGGCATCGTCCGGCGGCCGGGGAACCGCTCGACCCACGCTGCCTCGTTTACCGTCGTCCCGCCAAGCAGCACTAGCGCCGCGAGGTCCTGGTCGGTCTGAAATGCGATTTCGGCGCTCAGCATTGCGCCTTGCGAGAAACCGCCAAGCACGATCGGTCCAGGAACATCCACGAGCAGTTTACGCACCAGCCCGGACGCGATCTTGATGCCCCCGGGGCTAGCTGTCGAAAAGTCAGGGAACCGCTCGCCAGCGGGCACATGGCCCTCGATGTTGAGCCACCACCAGCCCCGCGCGCCACTGGGTCCCCGCAGCGGGCCCTGCGGAAACACCAGGCGGCCATTGGGCGGAACTTGGATCTTGTGCTCGAACTGCAGCCAGTCGCCGGCGTTGGAGCCGTAACCGTGCAGCAGCACCAGCGACGGCGGGCCGTCGCCGCCGCGCACGATCGCCGACAGGCTGGAGACCTGGACCCACAGCCACAACGACACCAGCACGACCGCCGTGAGCAGGACAACAAGCGGGAGCCAGCGCCTCATGTCAGATGCGGTCGAAATTCTTTTCGATCTCGCGCCGGGTGATACGCAACATCACCGGCCGTCCATGTGGACACACCGTGGAGTACGCCGTGGCGCGCAACTCCTCGAGAATGTGATGCATCTTCTCGAGCGTCAGCGGGTAGTTCGCCTTCACCGCGGCATGACAGGCCGTGGTTGCGGCGATCTGCTTGATCGACTCTTCGAGCCGCAGGCCGCGGTCGAGCCCTTCGAGGTCGTCGGCCAGCGCGCGCAGCGCCGCATCGCACTCATCACGCGGCAGCAGCGCCGGCATGGCGGTCACCTTGATGCTGTCGCCGCCAAAGTCTTCGACCTCGAAGCCGAACTTCGCCAGGGCATCGGCGCGAGACAGTAGCGCGTTGCGTTCGGCCGCCGGCAGCTCCAGCATCATCGGCACCAGCATGCCCTGGCTCTCGAGCGACTGCGTCGTCAGTCGCTCCATGATCCGCTCGAACAGCACTCGTTCGTGGGCGACATGCTGATCGATGATGCACAGCCCCTCGTCATCCATCGCGATGATGAAGGTATCGCGGAACTGCCCCAGGGCAATCATTGGCCGCACGGTCGGCAGCGCTGCAGTCGCCGGTTGCGCCACGGCAGCGATCGGCCCGGTCGGCGACAGGGGCGGCTCGTAGCGCGGGATTGGGTTATACGACGGCGCCGGTCCCGGCGGGGCCCATCGGCTGGTGAAGCTGGCGCCGTCGAGGGCGCCGGGAATGGATGGCTGCAGCGGTCGACCGGGCAGCACATCCGAGGTGTGCAGGGTCAGCTCGGGAGCCGGCCCCCTGCCCAGCGCATCCCCCAACGAACGGCGCACCATCTCGTGCACCATCGACTGCTCGCGGAAACGCACTTCAGCCTTGGTCGGGTGCACGTTCACGTCCACGCGATCGGGCGGCACGTCGAGGAACAAATGCACTTCGGGACTACGTTCCTTGTTGGTGGCGACGCTGTAGGAATCCAGGATCGCGTGCGCGATGGTGCGGTCCTTGACGATGCGGCGATTGACGAACACGTGCTGGGGGCCGCGCACCGGGCCCTGTTCTGCGAGTGCAGCGATGAAGCCGTGCAGCCGCAAGCCGCCGAACTCACGGTCACTGGCGATCAAGTCCTGACGGTCGCCGTAAAGCTGATACAAGCGATCCGACAGGCTCGCCACCGGCGGCACCGCAATGACTTTGCGTCCCGTACTGACCAGGGTGAAGCCGACCTCTGGATAGCACAGCG
>JANMUX010000377.1:0-7800 GCA_031392125.1 Acidobacteriota bacterium
CGAGACCCTTCTTCTTCGCGGTCGGCGGCAGCGCCGCGGCGACGCCGGCCAGCGCCGGCATCAGCGCATCACCCATCCAACCAAGCTTGGCGGCTAAAGCCTGCGCCTGATAGGCGTCGTAGCCCCCGAACAACTCGTCACCGCCGTCGCCTGACAACACCACCTTGACGTGCTCGCGCGCCAGCTCGGAGACGCTGAACGTCGGAAACATCGACACGTCGGCAAACGGCTCGTCCAAGTGCACGACCAGGCGTTCGAACAGGTCGCCGAGATCGGGCGATACGCTGCGCTCGCGGTGGTTGGTCTTGAAGAGCGCGGCCACCTCGCGCGCGTACGGCAGTTCGTTGTAGCTGCCCTCGCTGAAACCAATGCTGAAGCTGTTGACCGGCTGTGACGTGAACTCGCTCATGAAGGCGACGAGCGAACTGGAGTCGATCCCGCCCGACAGAAACGCGCCGAGCGGGACATCGGCCATCAGCTGACCCGCCACGGCCTTTCGCAGGGCGGCGCGCAGGGCCTCGGCCGCCTCGCGATCGTCCCACTCGCGCAGCGGCACGTCGGCGGCATCCCAATAGCGATGCACCGACACCCCGCCGTCGCGATAGCGCAGGAAATGTGCGGGTGGAATCTTGTGGACACCCTTGATCATGGTGCGGGGCGCCAGCACGTACTCGTAAGTCAGAAACTGGTCGAGCGAGACCGGGTCGAGCTCGCGCGACACTTCCGGACGCACGAGTAGGGCCTTCACCTCGGAGGCCAGTAACAGGCCCTGCGCGGTGAGCGTCCAGTAGAGCGGCTTCTCGCCGGCGCGGTCCCGCGCGGCGATCAAGGTCTTGGTGCGGCCATCCCAGATCGCCAGCGCGAACATCCCGCGCAGCCGCGGCAGGAAGTCTTCGCCCCACTGCTCGTAGGCGTGGACGAGCACCTCGATATCGGAGTGACGCGACCGGAAGGAGTGCCCGTGGCCTTCCAGTTGGTCGCGTAGTTCCTGGAAGTTGTAAATCTCGCCGTTGGCGACAATCTTGATGTCGCCGGCCTCGTTCAGGATTGGCTGCTGGCCGGTGGCGACGTCGACAATCGCCAGCCTCCGCATGCCCAGGCCGACGCCGTTCAGGGTGACGCTGCCCTCTTCGTCGGGGCCCCGGTGGTGCAGCATTCGCACCATCCGCTGCAGTTCGTCGTTACCGACTGGCCGGCTCAGATCGCGATCGACAATGCCGACGATGCCGCACATATCAGGCTTGTTTGCCCGTCGAACCCTCGGCGGCGGGCTCTCGACGGTCGCGCAGCACCCGGGCGGGAATCCCGGTCGCAATTGCGAACTCCGGAATCGCGCCGACCACCACCGCGCCGGCGCCGATAATGGCGTCGCGGCCAATCGTCGATCCGTCAGTGACCACGACATGCGTGCCCAGCCAGACGCTGTCGCCGACCTCAATGCCGCGGGCGGTACGGCCTTGCTGCAGCACCGGAATGTCCGTGCGGTCGTAAAGATGGTCGCCGCCCACAAGGTAGGTATAGGCCGCCATCAGAATGTCCTTGCCGACACGGACTCGCGAGGCGGAAAAAATTTCGCAGTTGAAGCCGATGTTGGCGCGATCGTCGATGATGATGTCGCCGTTCTTGCAGCTGAGGATCGTGTTGCGGCCGACGAACACGCCGCTGCCGATGTGGATGCCCGTGTTGTCGGTGCCCTTGGCATCGAGACAACACAGATCGTCGATCACGACGTTGTCGCCGATATGGATCTTGTGCGGGTGCCGCAAGGTCACGCCGGCGCCGAACACTACATTGCGGCCAACCGACCCGAGGATTAACGGATAAAGCTTCGACCGCAGCACCAGGCCAATTGCGCCGGGCACCCAACTCGCCAGCGTCATCGCCAACTCGTACTTGACCAGCGCCCACGTGCCCGGCCGGCCGACGAACAACTCGCGATACTTGTCGGCCTTCGATCGGTTCTCGTTGAACAGCTCCTGCTGGATGACGGTAATCCGCGGATCGTTCTCACGCGCGGGACGGACCGGCATCAGCGGGCGATCGCCGCCAGATCAGACGACTCGCGAACCTCGCGAATCACGTAGGTCGGTTTGTCCTGGGATTCGTAATAGGTTCGGGCCATCACCTCGGCCAACAGGCCAAAAGTCAGCAGCTGCACGCCAATGAAAATCAGCATCACGCCAAACAGCAGCAACGGCCGATCGGCAATTCCCTGGTGCAGGAACAGCCGCACGTATGCGAGCCAACCGGTGACGAGCACCCCGAGGCCGCCGGCGATTAGGCCCATGAGCCCGAAAATCTGCAAAGGGCGCGTCGAGTAGCTCAGCAAAAACTTGACGGTCGCCAGGTCGAGTATCACGCGAATGGTGCGCGACAATCCGTACTTCGTGGTGCCGGCGCTCCTCGCACGATGGTTCACTTCCATCTCGGCAATCTTGACGCCGATCTGACTGGCAATCGCGGGCAGAAAGCGGTGCATCTCGCCATAAAGCCGCAGCGGCTTGATCACTTCGGCGCGGAACACCTTCAGTGAACAGCCGTAATCGTGCAGCGGCACGCCGGTCGCCCACGAGATCAGCTTGTTGGCAATTATCGACGGCACGCGACGCGTGATGAACGTGTCCTTGCGGTGCTTACGCCAGCCGCAGACGATGTCGTTGCCCTGGTCGATCAGCGCCACCATTGCCGGAATGTCGCGGGGATCGTTCTGCAGGTCGCCGTCCGAGGTCACCACCAACCGGCCGCGCGCATGAGCGATGCCGGCCGCGAAGGCCGCTGTCTGGCCAAAGTTGCGACGGAAGCGGATGACCCGTAGTCGCGGATCGCGAGCCTGCAGTGATGCCAGCTGCTCGAACGTGTCGTCCGTGCTGCCGTCATCAACAATCAGCAGTTCGTAGGCACGCCCGTATCGACCCAACGTTTGCGTCAGCTCCTCGTAAAGGGGCTTGATGTTGGGCGACTCGTTATGAACGGGGATGACGACGGAAAGCTCAGGAATCATTGAGCGGGACGAGGCATTATATAGCGAGACCGTGCCCTCTTTCGATCCCCTTTCGCGTGCGCTGGGCGCCGTGGCCGCCCTGCTGGGCGCGGTCGCGGCCGCGGTCTATTGGTCAGCCGGCCGCTCCCTGAGCCATTACGACGCCAAGGCGCACCTGGTCGTCGCCCGCCGCATTCTCGACAGCCTCACCCCAAGCTGGGAGCAGATCGGCGCGGTCTGGCTGCCCTTGCCCCATGTCCTGAACGCGCTTCCGGTTCAGATTGACTGGATGTACCAGACTGGGGCCTCGGCGATCTTCGTCTCGATTGCCTCGTTCGCCATCACGGTGGCCTGCCTGGCAGCGCTGGTCCTGCGCGTGACCGGCTCGCCGTGGGGTGCGGGGCTGGCGGCCGCGCTCTTCGCCGCCAATCCGAACGTGCTGTACCTGCAGAGCACACCGATGACCGAGCCGCTGCTTTTCGCGCTCTCGAGCCTGGTCGTGCTGCACCTCGCCGAGTGGGCGCTCTCGAGCCAGGTGCGGGTGCGGCATGCGGCCGGCTGGACGATCGTCCTGGCCTGTCTCACTCGCTACGAGGCGTGGCCCATCGTCGGCTCGGCCATGGCGGTGGCGGCCTGGGTGAAGTGGCGAATGGGCTCGCCGCTGTCGAGTGTCGCCGGCAGCATGGCGCGCCTCGCCTGCTATCCGGCGGGAGCGGTGCTGTTCTTCATGGGCATGAGCTTCGCCAGCATTGGCGAATGGTTCGTCACCGGCGGCTTCTACGTTCCTGATTTGGCGTTGCAGGGTCAGCCCTTGGTAGTGGTTGAAGAAATCCTGGACGGTCTTGCCACCCTTGGAGGCGCGCGTCTGGTGCTCGCCGCAGAGATCGCGGTCCTCATACTGGTGATCGCAGCCGTCTGGCGCCGCGCCTCGAGCGGCTTGCTGTTTCCGCTGACCCTGCTGGCGTCGGCGGCCCTGCCTTTCTACGCTTTCGTCTCGGGTCATCCGTTCCGCATTCGCTACGAGGTGCCGCTCATTCTCGGGTGTGCCGCGTGCCTGGGCGCGAGCGTCGGCCTGGCCCGGCGGGCCGCACCGCCGATTGCCGTCCTCCTGTTCGTCGCGATCACTTTACAGGCGAGGCCATTCGACGCCACCGCCCCAATGGTCGTCGAGGCGCAGCTGGATCGGCAGAACGGCATCGGGCGGCAGACGGTGACGGCCTGCCTGCGCGAATCGTACGACGGCTCTACCATCATGGCCAGCATGGGCGCGCTCGCCCCCAACAAGCAGGAACACGCGCTCGCGGGTTTTCACCTCGCGGATTTCCTGCACGAAGGGAGCGGTCCCACCTGGCAGGCGGCGTATGCCCACGGCCCTGCGGCGTTCACGGGCTGGGTGCTGGTGGAAGAGGCTGCGGAGGGCGGCGACATGCTGCATCAGAAGGCGAAGCTGTGGCCGGAGTTCATGCGAGGGTTTGACCGAGTATGTGAAGGCGGGAACGTCGCGCTCTACCGGCGGACAGGAGGGGTCAGACCCCGATGATCCGCAGCAGCTCATCGTGGATGAGGCCGTTGGTCGCAAGGATGTCGCCGTTGTCGGGAATCCACCGGCCGCCGTCCATGGCCGTCACCCGGCCGCCGGCCTCTTGCAGAATCAACGTCGCGGCCCGCGTGTCCCACGGCTTCAGGCTCGCCTCCCAAAACCCTTCCATGCGTCCGGCCGCGACCCAGCAGAGATCGATGGCTGCTGACCCGAGACGGCGCACCGCGCGCGCGTGGCGCAGCACCTGGCCAAACACCTTGAGGAACTCGTCGGGATTCTGCTGCACGTGATACGGAAACCCCGTCACCAGCATCGAGTCGAGCACGGTGGCGTTCGCCGACACCCGCAGCGGGCGACCATTCAACCGCGAGCCCTCACCCACTTCCGCCGTAAACAGCTCATTGCGATTCGGGTCGTAGACGGCGCCGACGACCGCTTCGCCGTCGACCTCGAGCGCCAGCGACGCGCAGAAGATGGGCACCCCGTGCGCGAAGTTCGTGGTGCCGTCAAGCGGATCGAAGACCCAGCGATGCCGCGCACCCGTCGGCGGGGTGTTGAACTCCTCGGCGAGCACGTCGTGATCGGGAAACCGCTCGGCGACCATTGCGCGGAACATGCGCTCGACCTCGACGTCCACTTCGGTCACCAGGTCGATGGCGCCCTTCTTATCAACGCGCACGCCGGTCCCGAATTTGGCAATCTGCAGCTCGCCGGCGCGAATCACGGCCTCGACGGCCGTGGCGAGAAAGGCGGGATCAAGCCCCAAGGTCTTTGGCAATCTTCTTGACCATCCGGATCTCCATGCCGCCCGGCACCTTCTTCAGCACCGTTTCGTCCATGAAGTTGCGGATGAGGAAGATCCCGCGGCCGCTGGATTTGAGGATGTTCTCGGGTGCCAGGGGGTCGGCCACTTCTTCCGGCACGAAACCCTCACCCTGGTCTTCGATGCGAATCACGAGCTCGCCGGCGTCGGTCGGCGGCACCGGGCTGAACTCGACCAGCACCCGTTTGTTGCTGTCGTTCTTGTTGCCATGCTTGATGGCATTGACCACCGACTCGCGCACCGCCACGCTGACCCAGTGCAGCTGATCTTCGTCGAGGCCGACCATCTTGCCGACGTGATCGCTGACGACCTGCACGAAATCGAGCATGTCGAACGCGCTGTTGAACTCAAGACGGACCGTATGCGGTGGAATCATCGGGTCGGGTTCGGGCTACTCGGAACTCGCACCGCTCTGACGCGCAGGCATGTGCTGCTTAAGTACCATAGCGCTTCAAAGCCGGTCAAGTTGCTATAGTTGAACATGATGCGAATGGCCGAACGAATTGCCGTGTCCCCCGCGCGCGCCGTTACCGGCACTCTGCGGGTGCCAGGAGACAAATCCATCTCGCATCGTTACGCCTTGCTCGCGGCCATTGCCGATGGCCCTTCCACGATCTCCAACTATGCGCCCGGCGCCGATTGCGCATCGACGCTCTCATGCCTGGCGTCCCTAGGGGCTATCGTCTCACGAACACCCGCTCCCGACGATGGCGAACCGCTAGTCGTCACTGTCCAGGGCCGCGGCCTGCGCGGCCTGCAGGCACCGGCCGGCCCGCTTGACTGTGGCAATTCCGGCAGCACCATGCGGATGCTGGGCGGGGTGATCGCCGCTCACTCCTTCATATCGACCCTGGTCGGCGATGCTTCACTGTCGCGTCGTCCGATGCGGCGCATTATTGGTCCGCTCACGCAAATGGGCGCCGAGGTCAGCGCGGGCCCTGGCGACCGTCCGCCGCTGGTCATTCGCGGAGGTCCGCTGACCGGCATCCACTTCGCGCCAGACACCCCGAGCGCCCAGGTCAAGTCCGCCGTGCTGCTGGCCGGCCTGCAGGCGGCCGGTGACACCCGCGTGATCGAGCCGGCCTCGACCCGAGACCATACCGAGCGCGCGCTGGCAGCGTTTGGGGCGACGGTAGCCATCGATGGCCGCACCATCACCCTGCGGGGCGGCCAGCGGCTTACCGGCCAGCCGCTGCGTGTGCCCGGCGACATCTCTTCCGCGGCGTTCCTGGCCGTTGCCGCATCGGCGCTGACCGGGTCGGACGTGACGATTACAGACGTGGGGTTGAACCCGAGTCGCGCCGGGCTGCTCGACGTGCTCCGCCGGTTCGGCGCGCAGGTCGACATCACGGTCGAAGATGAGTGGAATGGCGAGCCGGTCGGGCGTCTCCGCGTGCGACACGGCGCGATGCGCGACCTTGTGATTGCCCCGGAGGAAGTACCTGAGGTGATCGACGAACTGCCCGTGCTGGCCACGTTGGGCACGTTCGGAGGCAGCGTCACGGTCTCGGGAGCCGGCGAACTGCGAGTCAAGGAAAGCGACCGCATCGCCGAACTGGTCGCCGGTTTGCGCGCCATGGGCGCGGATGCCGACGAACGACCCGATGGCTTTCAGATCCGCTCGGGGAGGCGGCTTACCGGCGGCACCGTGCACGCCAATCACGACCACCGGCTGGCGATGGCGTTTGCCATCGCCGCGCTCGGCGCCACCGGTCCTACCCAGATCGAAGGCGCCGACGCGGTCGCGGTGTCCTACCCTGCTTTCTTCGACGATCTGCAAAGGCTCGCGCGTGAAGGCTGACAAGGTGTACCTGGTCGGCTTCATGGGAGCCGGCAAGACTACGGCGGCTCGCGCGCTGGGCAAACGCCTCGACTGGAAAGTGGAAGACATCGACGCCTGCATCGAACGCAACGAGCGGCGCGACATTCCGACGATTTTCCGGCAAGACGGCGAGCCCTACTTTCGCACCCGCGAGCGGCAGGTGCTGATCGACCTGCTGCCGGAACGAGGCGCAGTGATCGCCTCGGGCGGCGGCACCTTCGTGGACCCCTCGAACCGCGAGTTGATGCTCAAGGACGGCGCGGTCGTCTGGCTCGACGCCCCATTCGCCACGGTGCTCTCCCGCATCCCGCTCGACGGCCGGCGTCCGCTGGCCGCCGATCGGCTGGAAATGGAACAGCTTTATAATCAGCGCCTCACGGCATACCGCCAGGCGCACTTCCGGGTGGACGCGGGACGTGGCTCCGTTGAGGGGCTCGTCGATCACATCGTGGATTGGCTAAACACTTAATGCGCTACCTGGTTATCAGCGACATACACGCGAATCTCGAAGCCTACGAAGCCGTCATGGCCGCCGCTGCCCCCCTCGGTCACGAGGGGGTGCTGGTGCTGGGCGACCTGGTGGGCTACGGGGCCGACCCCAACGCAATCTGCGACCGGGTGCGGGCGCTGGCGCC
>JANMUX010000472.1:0-2631 GCA_031392125.1 Acidobacteriota bacterium
CATGACGGCCACCCTCACCAAGTGGTACGACGAGCACGGCCGTCACGAGATCTTCGCCGGCAACAAGTCGGTGCCGCTCACGAGCAGCGAGCACACCTTGAAGCTGAACGCCGAAGCGGTCGCCGCCGGCATTCAGACCGACCTCGACGATCTCGGCATCGCGAAGACGGCGCGCGACGAGAAGATCGCGGCGCAGAAAAAGAAGAACATGACGCCCGAAGAGCTGCGCCATCACGCCGAGATGGAACAGCTCTATCGCAAGGAAGTGCTCAAGGAACAGCCGGGCGTGCCGGTGCTGCAAATCCAGGGTCTCAAGAAGGCCCAGCAGCCGACGACCCATTAAGAGTCAGGGTGAGGCGGGACTGCGATCTCGCCTCATCGACCTCGACACGGGCCGGGGCCAGTCATGGCTCCGGCCCTTTCTCTTTCACCGCCAACGCAGGCCACCTCAGGCGTGTTTGGATCACTGGCGCCGCTCAAGCGCCACAGCGGGCATGCTCATTCAGGTGTGTTAGTCTGGGCCCCATCTAAAGCGTCTCTCGCCTCCCTCTTTCATCGCAGCCGCCGCCGCCTCCCTTGTCGTCCTGAGTTGGTCAACCGCGTTCGTGATCGGTTCGGCTAACGGAGAGTAATGTCCAAAATCCGCACCGCCGCCGACCAACCGGCCGATGCCGCCACCGAAGTCCGCCAAGCCGAGGCGTTGCTGAAAACCGGCGCCCTCCAAAGCGCCATTTTCAATAGTGCCAACTTCTCGAGCATCGCGACCGACGCCAGCGGCGTCATTCAGATTTTCAACGTCGGCGCTGAGCGCATGCTGGGCTACACCGCCGCTGATGTCGTGAACAAGATCACACCGGCCGACATCTCCGATCCCCAGGAATTGATAGCCCGCGCCAGTAATCTCAGCGTGGAGCTGGGCACGCCGATCACCCCAGGCTTCGAGGCGCTGGTGTTCAAGGCCTCGCGCGGCATCGAAGACATCTACGAACTGACCTACATCCGCAAGGATGGCAGCCGTTTCCCGGCAGTGGTGTCGATCACGGCGCTGCGTGACGCGCAGGACGCGATTATCGGCTATCTGTTGATCGGCACCGACAATACCGCCCGCAAGCAGGTCGAAGACGAACGGATGAAACTGGATCAACGGCTGCGCGACCAGCACTTCTACACCCGATCACTGTTCGAGTCGAACATCGACGCCCTGATGGCCACCGACCCCCGCGGCATCATCACCGACGTCAACAAGCAGACCGAGGCGTTGACCGGGTGCTCGCGCGACGAGCTGATCGGCGCTCCGTTCAAGAACTATTTCACCGACCCCGGCTGGGCCGAGACCGCGATCAGCCGCGTGCTGAACGAAGGCACCGTCACCAACTACGAACTGACAGCCCGCGCCCGCGACGGCAGGCTCACCGTCGTCTCGTGCAACGCGAGCACATTTCATGACCGTGACCGCCGCTTGCAGGGCGTATTCGCCTCGGCGCGAGACATGACGGAACTGAAGCAATTCGAACAGGCCCTGCGGCTGACAAACGTCGAACTCGAAGACGCCAGCCGCATGAAGTCGGAGTTCCTCGCCAACATGTCGCACGAACTGAGGACCCCCCTGAACGCCATCATCGGCTTCTCGGAGGTACTCAGGGACGGGCTGATGGGCGAGCTAACCGAGCAACAGCGCGGGTTCATCGGCGACATCTTCACCAGCGGCAAGCACCTGCTGTCGCTGATCAACGACATTCTCGACCTCTCCAAGGTTGAGGCCGGCAAGATGTCGCTCGACCTCGAGCCGGTGTCGCTGCCGCCGCTGTTTGCCAACAGCCTGTCGATTGTCAGAGAGAAGGCCGCGACCGGTCACGTGCGCCTGGCGCTCGACGCCGACGACACCCTCGGGTCGATCCAGGCCGACCCGCGCAAGGTCAAGCAGATCGCCTACAACCTGCTGTCGAACGCGGTGAAGTTCACGACCGAAGGCGGGCAGGTGACGCTGCGCACGCGCCGTGTGCCGCGCAGCGAAGTCGGCGTGTTGTCGGGAATCCGGGCCGGCCGGGCTTTTCCGCTGGCCGACAGTGAGTTCAGCGACTTCCTCGAAATCAGCGTGACCGACAGCGGCATTGGCATCGCCAGCGACGGGCTGGAACGGCTATTCAAGCCATTCAGCCAGATCGACAGCGGGCTGGCCAGGAAATTTGAGGGCACCGGGCTTGGGCTTGCCATGGTGAAACTGCTCGCCGAGTTGCACGGCGGCACGGTGGCGGTTGAGAGTGCCGCCGGCGAGGGCGCCTGTTTCCGGGTCTGGCTGCCGATGCGCTCACCCGAGCCGGCGGACCCGGGGCCGGCCAAAATGGCCATGCCGCTCGGCGCGGTCGAGGCGGTCGCCGGACCGCGCAACGCGCTGGTGGTTGAAGACGACTTTAAGTCGGCCGACCTCATACGCCTGCAACTCGAGGCGGAAGGTTTCACGGTGCTCCATGCCGACTCGGCGGAGACCGCGCTCAGGATGATCAGCCAGCAACCAGTGGCGCTCATCACCCTCGACATCATGTTGCCCAACATGGATGGCTGGGAATTCCTTGGCCGGCTGAAGCAGATGCCCGACCTGCGGAACATCCCGGTGGTGATCATTTCGATCGT
>JANMUX010000086.1:0-1784 GCA_031392125.1 Acidobacteriota bacterium
CTTCTTCCCCGCGCGAATGACGGCTGTGCTGCAATTGGCCGCCGAACGAGCGGGCTGGGGAAAGACGAAGTTGCCGAAGGGCCGCGCGCTCGGCGTGGCCTGCCACTTCAGCCACCTGGGTTATTTCGCCGAGATCGCCGATGTCAGCGTGAGCGGCGACAATCGCGTCAAAGTGCACAAGGTGTGGGTCGTGGCCGACGTCGGCAGCCAGATCATCAACCCCGCCGCTGCCGAGAACATGGTGCAGGGCGCGGTCATCGACGGCTTAAGCGAATTGATGGCGCAGGAGATTACCCTCGAGAAGGGCGCCGTCGTTCAGAGCAATTACCACCAGCACCAGATGGTGCGAATGTCGCAGGCGCCGGTCATCGACGTGCACTTCCTCAAGACCGACCATCCGCCAACTGGCTTGGGCGAGCCGGCGTTGCCGCCGGTCTTACCGGCGGTGGCCAACGCCATCTTCACGGCAACGGGGAAACGTGTCCGCGACTTGCCGCTGGCGAAGAGCGGCTACCGATGGGCGTGAGGGTGATGGACAAACCTCAAGGTTTGTCCCCACGCACCTAGTTAGGAAAGGGGACGGCACCCGAATGCCGTCCCTGAGATCTTATGACTTGAGCGTGGCCTTGACCGTCATGCTCGGCACCGAGCCCAGCGCGCGCGAGATGATGCATCCCACCTTGGTCTTCTCCACATGCTGCTGAAACGTTGCATCGTCGATGTTCGGGACGATGGCGTTGACCGTGAGCTCGATCAGGTTGATGAGGAAACCCTTGTCGTCCTTGGCCAGGTGGACGTCGGCATTGGTGTGCACGCTGGTGGCCGTGAAGCCGGCCGTGGCAAGCGAGTTGGCCAGGGCCAATGAGAAGCAGCCGGCGTGTGCGGCACCGAGCAGCTCCTCGGGATTGGCGCCGGTCCCGTTTTCAAAACGTGTTGCGAACGAGTAGTTGCCTTCGTAGGCGCCACTGCCCAGCTTGACGCGGCCGCTGCCGCCCTTGAGATCGCCCTTCCACTCCGCTTCTGCCTGACGTGCCATGTGTCCTCCTCGATAGTGTTGAGAGAAAGACCAGCGTACACCGTCTGGCGGTTCGGTCCAAAGTCTGTCAGGGTTTCTTGTCGACGTCTTTGATGAAGAAGACCACTTCGCCAGGCTTGATCAAGCCAAGCTCTCGGCGCGCCTGCTCTTCGACGGCGTTGGGGTCTTCGCGCAAGCGGCGCGCCTGCTCGCGCAAGCCGGCGTTCTCGGTCCGGGCGCGGTCGAGGGAGCGCTCGAGGGCGGCGTACTCGCGGCGGGCCTGCAGCAGTGCCAGCAGGCCTTTCTCGCCGGCGACCGCGTCGACGACAATGACAAACGTGAAGAAGATGAGCCCGTGCTTGAGGAGTCGCCGTCCGTGACTGGCGAGTGTGGCCTTGGGCGCCACGGCGGGTGGCGTAGGCGACGGTTGGGTTTGGTCAGTCTCGGTCATCGGCTTGTCGGACTGTCGCGAACGTTCGGTTCGGTGGGGCCGCCGCGCAAGTAATCCTCGAGCGCGCGAATCAGCACCGTTCGAAGATCGGCCCGTTCGTCCATGGCGCGAATCTTCGCGGCCCGCCAAAGCTCCCCAGGGAGTTCGACGGTCGTTTTCACCGTGTCGCTGTCAGTCCGTCGTGCCGCCACTACGGGCAGCAGTGTATCTAGCCTCACGGCATAACGGCAAGACGCAAACACAGTTCAACTGCTGCACACTTTTACATCAACACGTTTACACATGCAAGCGTAAATACGTTTTTACGGGTCTACGGGC
>JANMUX010000132.1:0-14479 GCA_031392125.1 Acidobacteriota bacterium
ATGAAGCCACAGCCCAGGAAGGCGATGCGGAGGGGTGCTGGCATCGGACAAAACAATCATACCCGCTGGAGATAGAATCGCCCCGTTGACCCCTCAAACCGTCTGGTCGGTGTTTGCCGCAACCGTTGCGAAGTTCGGCAAGCGCGTGGCCATTGAAGTGCAGCGGCCCGATCGCGTCGATCGCTACACCTACAAGCAGATCCACGACCTGGCGGTCGGCCATGGGTCGTGGCTGGTGGCCAACGGCATTCAGCCTGGCGACCGCTGCGCGATCCTGGCGCACAACGACGCGCACTGGTGTGCGGTACAGCTGGGGATCCTGAGAGCGGGGGCGATTGCCGTGCCGCTCGACACCAACTACTCGGCGAAGCAGGTCGCGACCATCGTTCACGACTCCGGCTCGCGCCTGCTGTTTGTCAGCGAGCGCTTGCGCCCGGTCGTGGTCGAAGCGCTCACCGGCGGTCTGCTGGATGCCGGCATCGACATTGTTGATGTCCATGCGGCGCCCGTCTCACCTGCAGCACCCGTCGCACCTGGTGCACCCGCCGCACCTGCTGCACCTGCGGTGCCCATAGCACCCGACGCACCTGCCGTGATTCTCTACACCTCCGGAACCACGTCCGATCCGAAGGGCGTCGTGCTGACGCACGCGAACCTGCTGGCCGAGCGCGACGCGGCTTTCAAGGTAGTGACCGTCACCGACCAGGATGCGCTGCTTGGCGTCCTGCCGTTGTTCCACTCGCTGGCGCAGCTCGCCAACCTGTTGCTGCCATTCGCAGTCGGCGCCCGCGTGGTCTACCTCGAGACCATCAACTCAACGGATCTCGTTCGCGCGCTGTCGGAGCGGCAGATCACGATCTTCTGCTGCGTGCCGCAGTTCTTCTACCTAATTCACCAGCGCGTCATGCAGCAAGTGCAGAAGTCGGGAATTGCCACACGCCTGATCTTCAAGACGCTGCTCGCCCTGAACTTCCGGCTTCGCCGCATGGGTGTCAACATCGGCCCGCTGGTGTTCGGCAAGGTGCATAACGTCATGGGCCGCAAGATGCGGCTGCTCGTGACCGGAGGCTCGAAGTTCGACCCGGCAATCGGGCGCGATCTCTACTCGCTGGGCTTCACCATCCTCCAGGCCTACGGCCTGACCGAGACCAGCGCCTGCGCCAGCATCAACACACCTGACGAAGCGCACATCGACACGGTGGGGAAGCCCTTGCCCGGCGTGGCGATCAAGATCCTGCCGGCCGAGTCAGCCGGCCAGGATGGCGAGATTGCGGTCCGCGGTCCCATCGTCATGGCCGGTTACTACAATCGCCCCGAGGCGACCGCGCAGGTCATGCAGGATGGCTGGTTCCTGACCGGCGACCTTGGCCGCATGGACGCCGAAGGCCGGCTGCAGATCACCGGCCGCAAGAAGGAAATGATTGTGCTCGCTTCGGGCAAGAACATCTACCCGGAGGAGCTTGAGGCGCACTACCGCCAGTCGCCTTTCGTCAAAGAAATCTGCGTGATGGGGCTGTCGGAGCCGGATCGGCCCAGCACCGAGCGCCTGTTCGCCGCCGTGATTCCGAACCTCGACCTGATGCGCGAGCGAAAAATCGTCAACGCCGGCGACATTCTGCGCTTCGAGCTCGAGGGCCTCAGCGCCAGCCTGCCGGCGCACAAGCGCGTGCTCGGTTACGACATCTGGTTCGAACCGTTGCCGCGCACCACGACCCAGAAAATCAAGCGTCATGAAGTGGAACGCCGCGTGCGCGAGCGGCAAGCAGCCGCCGCACAGAATGAGACCGCACCGCTTTCGGCCGAGCAGCGGTCGTGGTTTGACGACCGCCACGTCTCAATGGCGGCGCCGCTGATCCAGGCGCGGCTGCGCGGGAGCGCCCGCGTGCGGCCCGATGCGAACCTCGAATTGGACCTTGGGCTCGACTCGATGGAGCGCGTCGAACTGCTGACCGAACTGGAGCAGCGCTTCAACGTGAAGGTGGGCCAGGCTGCGGCGAACGAGATCTTCACCGTGCAGCAGTTGGTAGACGCCGTTCGGCCAGGAGCCGCTAGTGGCGACAAACCTTTAGGTTTGTCGTCGCCGGAGCAGGCCGAACAGTCGTGGGCCAAGTTGCTTCGTGACCTGCCGCCGGCCAACGATCCGGTTCTTGGCGGACTGCTGAGACAACGCCCGTTCGTGACGGCGCTGATGTTCGTGTTGTCAAAGATCGTGCGCTCGTCGCTTGGGCGCGTACGCGTGTCGGGCCTCGAGAATGTTCCGGCGTCCGGGGCGTTCATCATCAGCCCGAATCACCAGAGCTACCTGGACCCGCTGTTCGTTTCGAGCGTCTTGCCATACCGAGTGTGGCGCGGGCTGTTTTACGTGGGCGCGGTTGAGTATTTCGAGACGCCGTTCACGCGCTGGGTTGCGCGCATGGCCAACCTTGTGCCGGTCGATGCGGATTCGAACCTGGTGCCGGCCATGAAGGCCGGCGCGTTTGGCTTGAGCCACGGCAAGGTGCTGGTGCTGTTTCCGGAAGGGGAGCGCTCGATCGACGGCACCGTGAAGAAGTTCAAGAAGGGTTCGCCGATCCTGGCTCAGCATCTCGGCGTGCCCGTCGTGCCGGTGGCTATCAAAGGCATCCATGAACTGTGGCCAAGAAACCACGGGTTCAACTGGAAGCTGGCGCTCCCGTGGAGCGGACACCGGGTGAGCGTTGAATTTGGCCAACCGATGCGGTTTGCCGAAGGTGACAACTATGCCGAGTCGGCCTCGCGCCTCCGCGAACGTGTCGTCTCGATGTGGGAGCCGCTCTAGACGCCGATATCGCGGTCGCGAACGCCGATCAAATAGAGAATGCCATCGAGCCCCATCGACGAGATTGACTGTTTCGCGCCCGAGCGCACCAGCGGCTTGGCGCGGAAGGCAATGCCGAGTCCGGCCAACCTCAACATCGGCAAGTCGTTGGCGCCGTCGCCGACAGCAATGCACTGCTCGAGGCTGAGGCCTTCACTGGCCGCGATCTCCTGCAGCAGCGCCGCCTTGCGTGCGCCGTCAACGATCGGCAGGATCACTTCGCCGGTGACCAGGCCGTCGCGGATCTCCAGGGTGTTCGCATGCAGATGGTCGATACCCAAACGTGCCTGCAAGACACTGCCGAAGAACGTAAAGCCGCCCGAGAGAATCGCCGTCTTGTAGCCAAGCCGCCGAAGCGTGCTCACCAGCCGCTCCGCGCCGTCAGTCAGCGGGATGCGGTTGATTACTTGATGCAGCGCCGATTCCGGCAGTCCTTTCAACAGGCCCACCCGCTGCCGAAATGATTGCTGAAAATCGAGCTCGCCGCGCATCGCCGCTTCGGTAATCGCGCGAACCTGGTCACCCACGCCAGCGAGGGCCGCGAGCTCATCGATCACTTCACCCTGAATCAGGGTCGAGTCCATGTCGAACGCGACCAGCCGCCGGTTGCGGCGAAAAATCGAGTCGTGTTGGAACGCCACGTCGACATCGCCGTCCTGGGTGAGGGTGGCAAGTCCGGTGCGAACCGCGTCTTCATCCACCAGCGAGGCCGAACTTGGTGACGTCGCGGTGAACTCCACGCAGAAGCGTGGCTGCGAGTCATCGGGTTCCAGCGGGACGCGCGACGACAGTCGATCGATCCGATCGATATTCAGCCCGGAATGTGCCAGCACGCCCGAGACTTGCGCGATGTGCGAAGCGCCAATCGAGGGTCCCAGCAGCGTGATGATAAAGCGCCGGCGCGCCTGCGCGTTTACCCACGACGCGTACTCGTCTGACGTCGAGGCAGAAAACTTCACCTCGACACCGAGGCGATGGGATTCGAGCAGCAGGTCGGTGAGTAACGCGGACGACCGCAGTTCTTCTCGCAGCTCGATCAGAATGCCGAAGGCGAGGCCGTCGTGGATCACGGCCTGGCCAATATCAAGCACGCGCACGTCGTACTGGGCGAGGATCGAGGTCAGCGCGTAGGTCAGCCCGGGCCGGTCGTGGCCGGTCACCCGGATCAGCAGGGCGCTTGGAGCGGTCAATCCGGCAGCGCCTTGGTCATGAACGCCGCCACCGCGGCGGCCACCTGGGGCGCGACCTTGGCGTCGGGACCAAGCGACGGATACTCCGCCACCTCGCCGGTCTTCGCCGCCACCAGCAAGTGGTTCACGCCGGGCAGTCTCACGACTTCGACCGCCGCCTGCGTCTTCCTTGCCTTCGCGAACGCGGCCAGCTTGTCGGCATGGTAGGGCTTCACCTGGGTGTCGAGTTCTCCCTGGACGATCAGTACTGGCTGCCGGGTGTCGCGCATGGCGCGCTCGGGATCGAACGTCAGGAAGCTGTAGAACCAGGGTGTGTCGGCGACCTTGCGCGCCGCCTCGGGCAGGTCCTGCCAGCCGCGGCCGGAAATGACGGCTGCGTTGATCTTTTCCTGCAATGCCACTTTCTCCGCCCGTTGCCCATCGTCTATCGGCATCGAATCCAGCAGGTGCTTTTGCTGCTCGAGCACGATCGTCGCGCCGTTGGTGGACGGCCCGGCGAGCAATGCGATCGCGCCTACCTTGTTGCGCTCGCGTCCGGCAGTGAGCATGGCGACCGCAGCCCCTTCGCTGTGGCCGACCAGCCCAATCCGGTTCTTGTTCACGTCCTTGCGTTTCTCCAGCCACAACAGTACCGACCGGGCGTCTTCGGCGTAGTCGGCGATCGTCACCGATTCAGCGCGGCCGCCGCTCTGGCCGACGCCGCGCTTGTCGTAGCGCACCACGATGAAGCCGGCGGCGACGAGATCGCGCGCCAGCTGGCCGAATACCGGGATGCCGGCGACGGTTTCGTCGCGATCGGTCGGACCTGAACCGCCAATCAGAATCAGGGCAGGCAGCGGTGCGGTGGCACCGGCCGGTTTGGTGATGGTACCGGCCAGGTTGAAGCCAATGCCGGGAATGGTCACCGCCTCATCACCCGGCAACGAGAACGCAGCGGTCCGCGATGCCGCCGACGCAATGTCTTCGCGCGCCATCTCCAGGGTCTGCGACGGAATGCTCAGGCGCAGAAGGTTGCCATTGGCGTCGGCCCACAGGCTGACCGGCAGGTCGCCCGATGGCGGCGGGTTGGCGAACACCAGGCTGAACAGGTTGGCGTTGATCGCGGCTCGGGGCGTGTCAATGCGCTGCGGCGCGACGCTGACGAGCTTTACCGTAATCTCCAGTTGCGGTGCGACATACGCCTTCAGCTCCGCTCCCGGCTTCAGTCCCTGCAGGCGCATGGCAAGCGCGGCATACGAGCCGAGGAACGAATTGGCCAGCACCACTGGATCCGCGGACACCGCGTCGGCCTTCGCCTGCGGCGCGCCCTGCACAGAGATGACGTTGTTCGCCTTGCTGCCGTCGAACGTGGTCTTCAGCGTCACGTCCTGCCCGCGCACCACGCCGTCGATCAACATCGACCTTGGCCGCCACTGCGGGTCGTAAATCACCTCGGCTGTCCTCGAGGTGATGTCGATGGGCGGGCCCAGCCGGCTCGAACCGCGGACGATCCACCCATCAGCCTGCCTAATTACGGTTACTTCTTCCCGCCCGATGGGCTGGGACCGGAAAAACACCAGGAACGACGTGCCTGGCTCCTGGCTGGGAGGCGGCGGCAGCGCCGTTTGACCGGCCGCTCCGGAGGCCGTCAGCAGAACGGCAAGCACAACGCCGGTAAGATGGGTGAGAGTCACACGACAGCTTAAAACATGTTTTCCCTCGACGGCTACCGGGCCCTCCGGACAGATGGTGGCGTGGCCCGGCGGACCGACCGTGCCGTTTTGGCGATAACCGGGGCGGATCGCAGTGCCTGGCTGCAAGGCCTGGTGACCAACGACATCAGCTCGCTCGCCCCCGGCGAGTCGCGCTACGCGGCCTACCTGACTCCCCAGGGCCGCATGATCACCGACATGAGCGTGATCGCCCGCGCCGATCGGCTGCTGCTCGACGTGCCGGCGCCGCTGGCGGCCTCGCTTCGCGAGCGGATGGATGCGCTGATCTTCGCCGAGGACGTCCAGGTCCTGGATGAGACGGCGACGTCTGAAGTGTGGACGGCGATCACCCCCGGTGAGCCATCAGGCGGCGAGATCATCGACGTGGTGGTTGCCGCGGGCGAGCCTCACGGTTTTTCTTATCCCGAGATCACCCTCGACACCCTTGACGTGGTTCGCGTCGAACGGGGCATCCCTCGCTTCCTCGTCGACATGACCGACGAGACCATCCCGCTCGAGGCCGGCATCGAAGACCGCGCCATCTCGTTCACCAAAGGGTGTTATGTCGGGCAGGAGGTCATCGTCCGCGTGACCCACCGCGGCGGCGGCCGGGTGGCCAAAAAACTGGTGCGCTGGAAAGCCGACGCCTCGGCGGCCGTCGTGCCGCTGGCCGATTCGCGCATTTTCTCGTTCGATCGTGACATCGGCCGCGTGACCAGCGCCGTGTTCTCGCCGTCGCGGGAAGCCGTGGTGGGCCTCGGCTACGTGCATCGCGATTTCGTGACCCCCGGCACGGAAGTTACAGTCGTGTGGAATGATTCGCGCTCGAAGGTGACCATCGAATGATCTCGAGACCCCGGCTCGTGCTGCTCGGATCGGCCCTGCTGGCGGCGGCCGTCACTGCGGCGCCGCTGGCGCAGGCCCCCCAAGCCGCCCGGTGGCTCAAGGGCAACCTCCACACTCACACCCTGAACAGTGACGGCGACTCGACCCCGGACGATGTGGTGCGGTGGTATCGGGAGCGCGACTACCAGTTCCTGGTGCTGACCGATCACAACTACCTCACCAGCGTTGACGGGCTGAACGCTTTGCACGGCGCCGACGACAAGTTCCTGGTCATCAAGGGCGAGGAAGTCACCAGTCGTGTCGGCACCAAACCGATTCACGTCAACGGCATCGATGTGTCGCGGTTTGTCGAGCCGCCGGGAGCCGCCACCACGGTGTCGCACATGCTCCAGGGTATGGTCGACGCCATTCGCGATGCCGGAGGCGTGCCCAGCATCAATCACCCCAACTTTGGATGGGCGATCTCGCCCGACGAACTGGGCGAGGTGCAACGCACCCGGCTGTTCGAGGTGTTCAACGGTCATCCCACCGTCAATAATCTTGGTGGCGGCGGCGTACCGGGACTCGAAGAAACCTGGGACCGCATTCTCTCGAGCGGCAAGATGCTTTACGGCATTGCTGTGGACGATGCGCATTACTTCAAGCGGCCCGAGGATACGGCCGCGCCGCGGCCAGGCAAGGGCTGGGTTTACATCCGCTCGGCCAGGCTCGAAGCGCGCGCCCTGCTCGAGGCGCTCGAGCGCGGCGATTTCTACTCGTCAACCGGCGTGCAGATGCAGGCTGTCGATGCCACCGCGACCGCCCTGTCGCTCGCCGTCAGGACCGAGCCGGCCAGCAAGTACCGCATCCAGTTCATCGGCCGTCAGGGCCGCGTGCTCAGTGAAGTAGCGTCGCCGATGGCGACCTATACGTTCAAGGGTGACGAAGGCTACGTGCGCGCCAAGGTGCTGGAGTCGAACGGCCAGATGGCGTGGATTCAACCGGTTCCGGTTGGTGCCTCCGGACCCAGATGACGTCTGATTTTGGGGCGGGCGTCCGCCCGCCGGTTGCAGTGGTAGCCGCGGTCATTGAACGGGATGACGCGTTCCTGCTGACGCTGCGGCCCGCTGGCACGCACCTCGCGGATCACTGGGAGTTTCCCGGCGGCAAAGTGCACGAGGGCGAGACCCATGTCGCGGCGCTTGGTCGCGAACTGTTCGAAGAGCTGGATATTGTCGCGACCGTCGGCGAGTTGGTGCACACGGTCACGCACGCGTATCCGGAGAAGACCGTCCAGTTGCATTTTTATCGATGCGACTTCATCGGCGAAGCGAAGCCGATGATCGGGCAGCGGATGCAGTGGGTGCCCCGAGACCGGCTGGCCGGCCTGGCCCTGCCAGAGGCCGACCGCGCGCTCATTGCCCTGCTGACTTACAAAATCCCTTCATAGGACACGCCGGACACTTCGGCTTGCGGGCGCTGCAATGCGTAGCGCCAAAATCCATTAGTGCCTGGTTGAAGTCGAACACGTGCTTGTGCGGGAGCACCGCTTCGCTGTGGGCCCACAACTGCTTCTTCATGGCGTGGCTCTTGGGGTCGCCTTCGCCGATGAAAATCCGGAACAATACCCGGGCGACGTTGGTGTCAAGAATGGCGGCGCGTTCGCGGAAGGCAAAGCTGCGCACTGCGCCGGCGGTGTACTCGCCAATGCCCTTGAACGACAGCAGCGTCTCGCGATCGGATGGCAGCTGCCCGTTGTATTTCTCGACCGCCTGTTGCGCAATCGACTGCAGCCGCTTGGGGCGGATGTTGTAGCCGAGCGGATACCAGGTCTTGGTCACCTCGGCAGGCTTCGCTTCGGCCAGCACGGCGAAACTCGGATACTTGCCAAGCCACTCGTGGTACTTCGGCAGCACGCGCTCCACTTGCGTTTGCTGCAGCATGATCTCCGATACCAGGATGTGGTACGGATCGGCGGTGTTGCGCCATGGCAGGTCGCGCCCGTTCTTGCGATACCAGGCGAGCAGGTTGCGGCGGAAGCGTTGCCGCAGCACAGGGGTGGGCAACGGGAGTGTTCGTTTGGGCGGCAAGTGTGATGCTAGTGGTGCCAGGCATCTATAATCCTACCAGTGTCCATCTACACAAAAACCGGTGATAGCGGCGAGACCAGCCTGTTTGACGGCACGCGCGTTTCGAAGACCGATCCGCGCGTTGTCGCCTACGGCGACGTGGACGAACTGCAAGCGTGTCTCGGCGTGGTGCGCGCTGCCAGGTTGCCGGACGATCTCGACCAGATGTGCGTGTCGTTGCAGCGCGACCTGTTCGCGCTGGGCGCGCGGCTGGCCGACCCCTCGCACCGCATTGCCAAGCGCGTGGAGAAGATCGTCATCAACGACGACAGCATCGCTCGTCTGGAAGGGTGGATCGACAGGCTTGACGAAGAGATCACCCCTCTGCGTCACTTCATCCTGTCGGACGGATGCCCGGCCGGTGCCGCCTTGCACTACGCGCGCGCCGTGTGCCGCCGCGCCGAGCGTTCGGTGTTGCTGCTAGGCGCCGACGCGGTGGAGCCGGTCGTGATTGTTTACCTGAATCGGCTTTCGGATCTGTTGTTCACCATCGCCCGCGCGGCGAATCATCGGGCCGGCGTCACCGAAACACAGTGGTGACGGGCGCTCGCGAGTTGCAACAGGCCTACGCGGCCTGCCAGGCGCTTGCCGAATCACATTACGAGAACTTCCCGGTCGCGTCGAAGCTGATGCCGGCGCGGTTGCGCCCGCACGTCGCAGCGGTTTACGCCTTCGCGCGGACCGCAGACGACTTTGCAGACGAGCCCGGCCGCGAGCCCGATGAACGTTTGCGCCTGTTGGACGAGTGGCAGGCGAAGCTGCACCAGCCGCCGGTTGACGGCATCTTCATCGCCCTGCATGACACGATCGAGCGCTTCCAATTGCCGCTTGTGCTGTTCGAAGACCTGTTGAGCGCTTTCAGACAGGATGTCGTCACGGCCCGGTACGAATCCTGGGCGGCCGTGCTTGACTACTGCCGCCGGTCCGCGAACCCGGTGGGCCGGTTGGTGCTTCGCTTGAGCGGCTATCGTGATGACGCGCTCGACCAGGCGTCCGATGCCGTGTGCACGGCCTTGCAGTTAACCAATTTCTGGCAAGACCTGGCCATCGACTGGCCGCGCGGCCGTCTCTACGTGCCGGCAGAAACCTGGCGGGCCGCCGGCGCCGATCCGGCACACCTCGACCTCGGGCAGATGACGCCGGCCTGGACCGCCGCAATGCGCGCATGTGGCGAGCGGACCCGGCAGTTGTTTTCCGAAGGCCGCCCGGTGTGCGACGGTGTGAGCGGGCGCTTGCGCTACGAGTTGCGCGCCACCTGGCTGGGTGGCTCGCGCATTCTCGATCGGCTCGAGGCAGTGGCCTTCGACGTCTTCACCCAGCGTCCGTCCCTCGGCACCGCGGACGCAATGGTGATAGCGTTTGGCACAGCCTTCTGGCGCCGTGGCACCAACCCCTAGGCACCCTTAGGCACCTTAATCACCCTAGGCACCATACGCCCTTGGCAAGAGACACTTCTTTTTCGTACTCGTTCTTAGTCCTGCCCGACGAGCAGCGCGAGGCCATTGGCCTGGTGTGGGATTTTTGCCGCGCGGTGGACGATGCGGTGGACGAAGCGCCGGACCCGGCAACCGCGGCCGTCGAGATCGCGAAGTGGCATGCGGAAGTGGACCGGATGTTTGGCGGCGGACCTCCGCTGACACCTCAAGGGCAACGCTTGAAGCCGGTGATTGCGGCGTTCTCCCTGTCGCGGCCGCCCTTCGACGACCTGGTCGAGGGCGTGGAGATGGACCTGCGCCAGAGCCGCTACCAGACATTCGACGAGCTCACGGGCTATTGCCGTCGCGTCGCTTCAGCGGTGGGCCTGATCTGCATCGATATTTTTGGCGCGCGGGACTCGCGATCGCGCGACTACGCCTTCAACCTCGGCCTCGCCCTGCAGCTCACGAACATCGTCCGCGACGTCGCCGTCGACCTGAAGAATGGCCGGGTCTACCTGCCCCAGGAAGATCTTGCGAAGTTTGGCGTGAGCGAAGCCGACCTGGCGGTCGGCGTGGTCACCGAGCCGATCCGCCGCCTGATGGCGCACCAGTGCCAGCGCGCCCGTCAGTTCTACACAGCCGCCGCCCAAGCCATGCCCCATGCCGATGCGCACTGCCTGGTGGCTGCGGAGATCATGGGCGGCATCTACTTCGATATTCTCCAGCGCATCGAGCGCCGCGGCTACGACGTGTTCACCGAGGTGATTCGCGTGCCCAAGGCCGTGCGCGCCAGGATTGCCCTGTCCATCTGGGCCCGCGGCCAGCTGTCGGCCCTGGGCTATCGACTGTTCTCACGGGCGTGACCCCCGACGTCATTGTGATTGGCGGCGGTGTGGCGGGCTTCAGCGCCGCCACCGCGCTGGCAGACGCCGGCGCGCGCGTGCTCGTGCTCGAGGCGCGTCCCGGACTAGGGGGGAGAGCCACGGCCTTCACCGATCCAGGCACGGGGGAACGCGTCGATAACGGTCAGCACGTCCTGATGGGGTGCTATGTCGAAACGCTCGCGCTGCTCGAACGCATTGGTGCTTCCGACCGTGTGCGATGGCAGGCGGGCCTTGCACTGGCGATGATCGATCAGCGCGGCCACGAGTCGGTTCTGAAGCTGCCGCCCATGCCGTCGCCGTTGCACTTGTTGGGCGGGGTGTTGGCATGGGACGCGCTCAGCTGGCGCGAGCGCATCTCGATTCTGCGCGTTGGTGCTTCGCTGAAGCCTGGAGGGCAGAAACCAGACACGGCTCTTGCGTCAGGAGGGCGGCACTTCAGTGCCGGCCAAAGTGCGTTCCCGACCGAAACCGTTCGCGACTGGTTGACCCGCCATGGCCAGGCACCTCGTCTGTGCGAGCTCTTTTGGGAGCCCCTGGCGCTGGCGGCGCTAAACCAATCGATCGACCAGGCCGCGGCGTCGTACTTTGTTCGCGTGCTCGAGCAGATGTTCGGCCCCAATCCTGCTGCCGCGGCGCTGGTGATCCCTGCCGTGCCGCTGGACGAGATGTACGCCGAACCCGCACGACAGTGGCTCGAGGCGCGCGGGCACGAAGTGCGTGTCAACGCGCCGGCCAGGGTAGGAGTGTTGGACGGGCGCGTAACGGGCGTGAGCGTTCGTGGCGAGCACATCGCCGCGCCCGTGGTGATCTCGACGGTGCCGTGGCACGCGCTCGAGGGGTTGTTTGACACGCCACCCGCGGCGCTGGCGGCCACGATCGTCAACGCCGCCGCCCTTCCCAGCCTGCCCATCGTCACCGTCAACTTATGGTTCGATCGTCCGGTGATGCACGAGCCACTGGTCGGGTTGCCTGGGCGCGCGTTTCAGTGGGTGTTCGATCGTCGCGCCATTGTTGGTGGCGCCGGTTCGCACCTGTCGTTGATCTCGAGCGGCGCGGAGGCCATTGTGTCGCTGCCTAACGATGCCTTGATCGCCACCGCGCTCGCCGACGTGCGATCAGCCTTGCCGGCTGCGCGCGGCGCCAATATCCGCAAGGGGCTGGCCGTGCGCGAGAAGAGGTCAACCTTTTCGCTGGCGCCCGGGGCGCCGCCGCGGCCGCAGACCGAGACGGCGATTGGCGGATTTCTGCTGGCGGGCGACTGGATCGACACCGGGCTGCCGGCCACGATCGAATCGGCTGCCGTGTCTGGTCACCGTGCGGCGAAAGTTGCCTTAACCACCTCGTCTTCGTGACCCTCGTGGTTGCGTTCCCATGACATCGATTCTCGCCCACTACTCGGAGGTCGCCCTCAAGGGAAAGAACCGCCCGTGGTTTGTCGGGCGGCTCGTGCGCCACCTGCACATGGCGCTGGCCGGCTTGAGCGTGAAAGAGATTCGCACGCCGATGGGGCGCATCGAGATTGTCCTCGGCCGCGAAGCCACTGCCGGCGAGATTCGCGAACGCATGGCGCGCGTCTTCGGAATTGCCAATTACTCCGTGGCCACCCGCGTGCCGCTTGATTTCGACGGCATGGCCGACGCGATCGTGACCCGCCTGCCACCGCGCGAAAGCGTGTCGAGTTTTCGCGTCTACGTTCGCCGGGCCGATCAGCATTTCGCCGTGCCGTCGCCGGACTTGGCGCGCGACCTGGGGTCGAAGGTCTGGCACGCGCGTGGATGGAAGGTCGATCTCGATCATGCAGACCTGGTGATCTCGGTCGAGATCGTCCCGGGCCAGGCCTATCTCTACATGAATAAGGAGGCCGGACCTGGCGGGCTGCCGACGGGCACGGCGGGCCGCGTCACGGCGCTGCTGTCTGGCGGCATCGACTCGCCGGTCGCCGCCTGGCGCATGATGAAGCGCGGCTGCCACGTCACGCTGGTGCATTTCCATAGCGCTCCGTTCCTGTCGAACGTGTCGCAGGAGAAAGCGCGCCGACTCGCCGAGGTGCTCACCAGGTATCAGCTGCGTTCGCGGTTGTACCTGGTGCCGTTTGGTGACCTGCAGCGGCAGGTCACGCTGAGCGTGCCGGGCGACCTGCGCGTGGTCATCTACCGGCGGTTCATGTTGCGCATTGCCGAGCGCATTGCCCGCCACGTGCGTGCCCGCGCGCTGGTGACCGGCGACGTGATTGGCCAGGTGGCTTCCCAAACACTCGACAACATCGCGGCTACCGACAGCGCGGCGCGGCTGCCGATTTTGCGACCGCTGGTGGGCATGGACAAGGAAGAAATCATGGGCCAGGCCCAGCGGATTGGCACCTTCGGGATCTCCATCGTGCCGGACGAGGACACCTGCACCCTGTTCACGCCGCGGCACCCCGAGACCCACGCGCGGCGCCACCAGATCGACGAGGTGGAGGCGGCCCTGCCGGTGGCCGACATGGTCAAGGCGGCGACGGCGCTTGCTGTCATGGAGGACCTGACCTACCCAGTGGTAAAGTAACTCCGCATGCCTACCGTCGAAGAGATTCTCGGAGCCGACGCCAGCCCCCTGCTGAATCACCAGTGCAAGATTCCGAAAGAAACGCTGCACCTGCCCGGCCCCGACTTCGTGGAGCGCATCCACAGCGCGTCGAACCGGCCCGTGCCGGTGCTTGGGCGCTTGCAGTCGTTGCTCGATCACGGACGGCTCGGTGGCACCGGCTACGTTTCGATCCTGCCGGTGGACCAGGGCATCGAGCATTCGGCCGGCGCGTCGTTCGCGCCCAACCCGCAGTATTTTGATCCCGAGAACATCGTGAAGCTGGCGATCGAAGGCGGCTGCAACGCGGTCGCCTCGACGCTCGGCGTGCTGGGAATGGTGTCCCGCCGATATGCCCACAAGATCCCGTTCATCCTCAAGCTGAACCACAACGAGTTCATCTCCTATCCCAACGCCTACGACCAGATCCGCTTTGCCAGCGTGAAGCAGGGCTTCGATATGGGCGCGGCCGGCGTTGGCGCGACGATCTACTTCGGCTCGGAGGAATCGAAGCGGCAGATCCAGGAAGTGACCGAGATGTTCCAGCACGCGCACGAGCTGGGCATGTTTACCGTCCTGTGGTGTTACCTGCGCAATAGCGCGTTCAAGACCAAGGATGTGGATTATCATCTCGCCGCCGACCTCACCGGCCAGGCTAACCACCTCGGCGTGACCATCGAGGCCGACATCATCAAGCAGAAGCTGCCCGAGAATAACGGCGGCTACAACGCCATCACCAACTTCGGCAAGACCCACAAGAAGGTCTACTCCGACTTGAGCAGCGATCATCCGATCGACCTGACGCGCTACCAGCTCGCCAATTGCTACATGGGCCGCGCCGGTCTGATCAACTCCGGCGGCGCCTCGGCGGGTGAGAGCGACCTCAAGGACGCCGTGAAGACCTCGGTAATCAACAAGCGCGCCGGCGGCATGGGCCTGATCTC
>JANMUX010000159.1:0-6172 GCA_031392125.1 Acidobacteriota bacterium
GCGGTCAGTTCCGCCGCGCTCAGGTGCGTCACGCGGGCGGCCACACCCAGCCGTGTCGAGAGCGCCGCCTCGATCCGGCCGGCGGGATTTCCCTTGACCGCGCGCGGGACGCTGAAGACGGCGTTTCCGCTGTTGAGCAAGGTGCGCACGTCCGCATAACCCAGGGACTCGAGCAGCGCGCGCAGATCGGCTCGCCAGGTGCAACGCATTCGAGAGGAAGACGAAGGGGTAACCGGATGAATCTCACGACCGACCGTGCTCAAGGCGTCGCCATTGTCCGAGTGGGCGAAACGCGACTGATGTATCCGCTGTTGGCGGATTTTTCCGGCGCGGTGATGTCGCTGCTCACCGCCGGCGACAAGAAGGTGATGATCGACCTGTCGAAAGTCACCTACGTCGACTCGGCCACGATTGGCTGCCTGATGGACCTGTATCGGCAGACCTCGGCGGCCGGCGGCGAACTGCGGCTCGCCGGCGTCAACAAGCGGGTCGAGACCATGCTCACCATGACCGGCGCGCACAACTTTCTCAAGATGTTCCCGGACGAGGCGGGCGCGCTTCAGAGCTTCGGGAGCTAGCCATGCGCAGCATCAAGACCACATCGGGCACCGAGATCGTACTCGATGGCGACCTGCTTGCCGTTCTCGAGGCGCTGTTCCACGAGGTGACCGCCAAGCGGGAGCTGGAGCGATCGTTCGAGGACATGAATCGCGAGATCAATTTCCTGATTGACCAGCTCACCGACGAGGAACGGCGCGCCTACCTGGCCGAAAGCCTGTTCCTGAACCAGGTGAAGTACGAGAACGACAAGCTCGAGGCTTACATGAAGAAGATCGGCAAGTCCTAGCGATGTCACTGAACCACCTCGCCAACCGCTACACGTGTTCGTGGCCATGGTCGATCGGGGTGCTGCTATGCGATGGCCGCATGGTGTGCGGCTGCGCCGATCCCTACGCCAAGCGCGTGCTGGGTGACACCCGGACCTCGCCAGTCGCCGAGATCTGGCGCGGCGCCACCGCCAGCCAGCTGCGCATCGACATGAACGCCGGCGGTTCTGATTTCTGCGGCGACTGTCCGCTGAAGCTGCCGTTGCCACCGGGCCAGGAGCCGCCACAGCGCGACCTGAATGTCAGCACCCTGCCCGGCCGCCTCTATATCGAGACCACGGCGGCCTGTAACATCTCGTGCTTCCAGGCCTGTTGCGCTCCCGAGACCGGCATCACGCGGACGCGCCAGGCCGGCATGCTCGACTGGGACCTGTTCACCCGCGTGGTCGATGAAGCCGGAGCGTCGCTCGGCCGCATCGACTTCTTCAACTACGGCGAGGCGTTCCTGCACAAGCGCGCGGTCGAGATGTGCGAGTACATCAAGACGCGCTTTCCACACATCTACCTCTACACCAGCACCAACGGCCTGGCGTTCACCGAAGAAAAGGTGCGCCAGCTGGCACGCACGGGCATCGACGAGGTGACCTTCTCGATCGATGGCGCGTCGCAGGACACCTACGTGCGTTACCGGCAGCGCGGCAACTTCGACAAGGCGATCGCCAACATGCGCGCGTTGATCGATGAGCGCCAGAAGGGCGGCCGCGACCTGCCGTTCGTCAATTGGCGCTACATCCTCTTCAACTGGAACGACCAGGACGAGGAGATGGAGCGCGCCCGCCAGATGGCCACCGAGTTCGGTGTCGATCGCCTGTGCTGGGAGATTACCGACCACCCCGAAGACTCGTTCTCGCAGCGATACAAACCGGGGTCCGAGGGTAATGCGCGGATACAACACGAGATCTGGGACAACAGCGGACTGGGCAACGCCATTCCTGGCAGCACCCCGCGCGCACAGATCGAGGTGCCCACGGTGCTTCCGGACCTGCCGCTGTTCGCCCGCGCGGCCACTACGATTGCCGTGACTACGCAGGTCCGCAACCTGTCCGGACGGCCGTTCCGCAAGCAGACCAGCTCGGGCCGGCGGCTGGTCAGGCTCGGCGCGCAGTTGATGGGCGCCGGCGGCGAGTTGATCAACCGCGATCATGCCAGGGCGTGGCTGCCCGCGGACCTCGCGCCGGGCGAGCGAACGTCAGTGCGCATCGAGGTGCCAGTACCGGAAGCGCCGGGCCGCTACGCGCTGAAGTTTGACCTGTTGAGCGAAGGCGTCGACTGGTTCGAGGCCTGCGGCTCCCCCACCACCACCCGGGAACTTTGGGTTAATTGAAGGTGCTGGGGTGCTCAGGTGCTCGGGTGCTGAAGTGCGGGAGAAGAAGACGATGAACAGACGTTTGCTCACTGTGTTCTTGGTCGGAGGGTTTCTGTCGGCGAACCCATTGGCTCAACATCGAGCCGCCGATGGCGTGACCATTAACGACGAAGGGCTGCCGCAATACTCCACCTTCTCGTTGTGCGCGGTGGATCCTGTCACCGGGCAGTCGGGCGCGGGTGTGACGACGCGGGTGCCGTTTGTAGGCCGGGCCGTACCGCACGTGCGCGCCGGTATCGGCGCCGTCTGCACGCAGGCATCGACGATGGTCGAGTATGGGCCGCGCGGGTTGGACCTGCTGGCCAAAGGGGTCGAACCCCAGGCCGCGCTCGCCCAGCTGCTCGCCGACGACGAGCAGCGCGAGTCGCGCCAGCTCGCGTTGATCGACATGAAGGGCCGCGCCGCCGCGCACACCGGCAAGCAGAATGGCAACTGGGCCGGTAGCCGCCAGGGTCTCAACTACACCATCCAGGCCAACATCATGGTCGGCCCTGAAGTCGTCGAAGCGATTGCGACCAGTTTCGAAGCGACCGCCGGCACCAGCATGCCGCTGGCCGAACGCATGATCCTCGCCATGGAAGCGGGACAGGCCAGGGGCGGCGATCGGCGCTGGGGCAACCTGCAGTCAGCCGCCATCAAGATCGCCGACCCGAACGACCCGGGCCGCGGCGGCGATCACATCACGCTGGCGATCGAAGTTGGCGAGCACGCTGAACCGGTCGCTGAACTAAAGCGCATCTACTACACGACCGGCCGCCGGTTGGGCTATCGCAGCTTCTCGCGTGTCGAAGGCGCCGACGTGATTGAATTGAAGCGCATGCTCCACGCGCTCGGCTATTGGCAGCCGGCGCTCGCCGCCTTCCCAAGTGCGCCGGCCTCGACCAACACGCCGCCGATGCAGGCGCTGCGCAAGAGCAATCCGGCGGCCTACGACAAGGCCGTCGCCGAGGCGCGCCAGGCGTCGGCCGCCTATACGCGCGAATATGCGACCTTTGACGACGAAACGATTGCGGCTGTCGACAAGTTCCGCACCGACCGCAGCTTGAACTACCAGGGCAACCCACCGGGACTGGTGGACGCGCGCCTGGTCGAGGCGCTGCGGATGGCGTACTTCGCCAAGACGAAAAAATAGGGCTTGGCTGTGGGATCGGGGCGATGGCAGATCTGACGCTGGGCGATCGAGTCGGGCCCTACGAGATCACGGCCTCGATCGGCGCGGGCGGCATGGGACGCGTGTTCCGCGCTCGCGATCTCGCCTTGGCGCGCGATGTCGCGATCAAGGTGCTGCCGGCGGCCCTCGCGGCCGATCCGGAATCGCGCGCTCGCCTCGCCCGTGAAGCGCGCCTGCTGGCGGCGCTCGATCACCCAAACATCGCGCACGTATACGGGCTCTTCGAGACGCCGGCCGGACCGGCGATCGCGATGGAGTTCGTCAGCGGGATCTCGCTTGGCGATCGCATCCGGCCCGGCGTCGCGCCGGCCGACGCGCGACGGATCGCGTACGAGATCGCGCTGGCTATCGACGCCGCTCATCAGCAAGGCATCATCCACCGCGACCTGAAACCCGGCAACGTCATGCTCACCGCGGGCGGCAGCGCCAAGGTCCTCGACTTTGGCCTGGCCAAGAGTGTGGCCGGGGCGGCCGCGAGCGCCGGCGCTGCCTCCACTATCGCCCTGACCATCGAAGGCACGCTGATGGGGACGCCGGCCTACATGAGTCCCGAGCAGGCACGTGGACACGTCGTCGACCGGGGCACCGACATCTGGTCGTTCGGCTGCATCCTCTACGAGCTCTTTGCCGGGCGGCCGCCATTTCACGGCGAGACCCTGACCGACATCGTCGTGGCCATCATCGAGCGCGAACCGGCCTGGCAGGCCCTCCCGCCGGAGACCCCGCCCCGCATCCGCCGGCTGATCCAGCGCTGCCTGCAGAAGGACCGGCGCCTGCGCCTGCGCGATATCGGCGATGCGCTGCCGGACTTGCTTGAGACCGACAGCGCGGAACCGGCCGCCACGAGTGCGTCGCCACCATCCCGCGGCCGCCTGGTCGTGGCAGGCACGGTTCTCGGTGTCCTGCTCGGCTCCGCCGGCGCGTGGCTCGCGTTGTCAACCCGGGCGACGTCCACGATACCGGCGAGTGCGGCGCCGCCCACGGTGAGGTTTGCCCTGCCGCCGCCTCCGCAGATGCGGTACGGCGCCAGGATCTCCGAGATCGAGGCGCTATCGGTTGCAATGGCACCGAATGGGAAGTCGGTGGCCTTCATCGCTTCCCGTGCAGGCGAGGTCCCCGCCATCTGGGTGCGAGCGCTGGATAGTGATCAGGCGCGTGAGATCCCCGGCACCGGTGACGCCACCGCGCTGTTCTGGTCGCCTGACGCCGATTCAATAGCCTTTGTCGTCAGCGGACAGCTCAAACGGGTCGCCGTCGCCGGCGGCGTGCCAGTCAAAGTGTGCGACGTGCCGGTGGGCGTCGGCCTGGCGGGCACGTGGGGACGAAACGGCGACATTCTCTTTACCACCGTTGACGGACCGAAAATTTCGCGCGTGTCGGCCTCGGGCGGCACGCCCGTCGAAATCGTGAAAGCAACCGAGGGCCGGGTGCTGTGGCCGCACTTTCTCCCTGACGGCCGCCGCTTCCTCTACTCGACCGCTTTGCCGGGATTCCGCGGCGAGATTCGTCTCGCCGAGTTGAACGGCGCCAGCACCCCTCTGGTCGAAGCCGTCTCGCAGGCTCAGTGGATCGATCCCGACTGGATCGTCTTCGTTCGGGAGGGCACACTGCTCGCCCAGCGGATCGATCTGCAGGCGCTGCGGCCAGCCGGCGACGCGATAGCGATCCTGGGTTCGGTCACCTACTCGGCCGCGACCGCGTGGTCGAACGTCTCGGCCGCGGCCATGGGTTCAATCGTGGCCCAGACATTGGGCAACGAGAGCCGCGTCGCCTGGTTCTCACCAGACGGGCGAGAAATCGCTCGGGTCGGCGAGCCGGGACTCTACTTGTCACTCCGTCTCTCGAGCGACAACCAATCGATGGCCTTTTCCAGGAGCCGGCCTGAGCTTGGCACCAACGACATCTGGACGACCGATCTCGCCCGCGCCACCGAGCGGCGGGTCACCGACTCGCCGGGTATGGAGATGGGTGAAGCCTGGTTGCCCCGGGGGCAGGGGCTGGTCTACGCCTCTGGTGAAGGCGGCGTGCCAAATTTGTTCCGGCGGGATCTCGTGTCAGGGCGGGACCAGCGGCTGCTGACCTCGCCGCGATTCCAGTATCCCAACGACGTGATGGCCGACGGCGCCACCATGATTTATCAGCAGAGGACGGCCTTGGGCAATTGGGACCTCATGCAGTTACGCGTGGCCGATCCGGGTAGCGTGTCGCCGCTCGTGGCCTCTTCCAGCTCAGAAACCGACGCGCGGCTATCGCCGAATGGCAAGCAGTTCTCGTTTTCGTCCGATCAGGCCGGTCGGCAGCGCGTCTATGTATCGAACTTCCCGCCGGACGGCACGCCCACCGCAGTCTCGCCTGACGGCGGCGGCCGCGCCCGCTGGCGCCCCGACGGAAGTGTGCTGCACTACATCTCGCCAGCAGGCCAGCTTATGGCCGTGGCGATCGACGCCGCGGGCAAGGCCGGACCTCCCCGCGCGTTGTTCGACGCCGCGAACTGGCGCGACTTCGACGTCGCGCGCGATGGCCGCTTCATCGCCGTCGTCTCGACGGCCACGGCGGGAGATCGGCCGATGACGATGATCGTCAACTGGCGGCCGCCAAGTTGAGGGAAAACGATCGAGTCCTGATTTGGTGATCTGGTGATCTGGTGATTTGGGTCCCGATATTTGGCGATTTAAAGATCTGGCGATTTGCGGGCAACAAATCACCGGATCGACAAATCTCGACATCGCTGAATCACTAAATTACGCG
>JANMUX010000176.1:0-3509 GCA_031392125.1 Acidobacteriota bacterium
GGCCGGCATCACGCCGCGCCAGCTGTGGCGCGACCTGGGCGACGCCGGCCTGCTGTGCGTGGACGCGCCGGCCGAGTACGGCGGCATCGGCGCGCCGTTCGAATTCTCCTGCGTGGTGCTCGAGGAAGTCGGCCGGCTGGGCTTTGGCGCGCTGAATGCCAACCTCGCGGTGCACTCGGACATCGTCACGCCGTACATCGCGCACCTGGGCACCGAGGAACAGAAGCGCAAGTACATCCCCAAGCTCGTCACCGGCGAACTCGTCGGCGCCATCGCCATGACCGAGCCCGGCGCCGGCTCCGACCTCCAGGCCATCCGCACCACCGCCAGGCGCGACGGCAACCATTATGTCCTCAACGGCTCCAAGACCTACATCACCAACGGCCAGCATGCCGACCTCGTCATCGTCGCCGCCAAGACCGACGCTTCCCTGGGCGCCAAAGGCGTCTCGCTGATCCTCGTCGAAGCCGACCGCGAAGGCTATGCCAGGGGCCGCAACCTCGACAAGATCGGCTTCCATTCGCAGGACACGTCCGAGCTCTTCTTCAACGACGTCCGGGTCCCGATCACCAACTGCCTTGGCGAGGAAGGTTCGGGTTTCGCCTATCTGATGAACCAGCTCCCCCAGGAGCGCCTCTCCATCGCCTGCGCCGCCCAGGCCGCCGCTCAGCGCGCCTTCGACGAGGCGGTCGCCTTCACCAAGGACCGCAAGGCGTTCGGAAAGACCGTGTTCGATTTCCAGAACACCAAATTCACTCTCGCCGACCTCGCCGCCAAGCTCCAGGTCGGCTGGGCCCATCTCGACTGGGCGATCGCCCGCCATGTCGCCAGCGAACTCACCACCGCCGAAGCCAGTGCCGCCAAGCTCTGGCACACCGAGCTTCAATGGGAAGCCTGCGACGCCTCCCTCCAGCTCCACGGCGGCGCCGGCTACATGAACGAATATCTGATCGCGCGGCTGTGGCGAGATGCGCGGGTGACGCGGATCTTCGGGGGGACTAACGAGATTATGAAGGAGGTGGTTTCGCGGTCGATTTGAGCTCCGGCCGCCTCCTCCCCCGCCCGCCGGCCTCCCCGGCCCGGTTCGCGCGGTTTCGACCGCCGCCGGGTTCCCCAATAATAGGTCCGTCGCTCTTGGCGAGGCTCGCCGCCCGCAGACGAAAACGAGGCATCGGAGGAACAGTCACGTGATCGAATGCGGCGCCTCACGCAATCCTGCGCGACCGTCGCGATTACCAAGGTCGCCGCAGCGTGCTTCAACACGGCGATCTCAAGCAATAGGTTGCAAGTCGACCGGGATTTATTTCTATACCATTATTAGACTGTCAAAGTGGGGTCTTTTGGTTGGCGCTCCGTCAGAGGTAACCCCAAATCCGGATCGCAATTGCCACCTGCTGGCATTTGGAGGCTCGCATGTCCAAAGCGCGGTACGCAGTGATGCTGGTGCATGGGCAGGGCGAGCAGCGATCCATGGAGATGGGCCCTCGTTTCGTCGAGTATGTGTTTCAAGCCGACTTCAACTCAGAGGCATCTGCAAGCACCGGCCCACGGGTTCGCATAGCCGCTGAGACCCAACGCGAGATTGACGACTTGCGGCGTCTGGAGGCTCGCTTCGAGGATGATCGGCCTGACGTGGATGTCTTTGAGTTCTATTGGGCTCCGGCGATGTCTGATAATAGCTTGTCACATTTTCATATGTGGTTCTTCGGGCTATTACGCCGCCCGGCTCGAGAGATACCGGAAAGAGGGCGCCGTGTTCACCGGGCTGCCCGATTTCTTGTCTGGTTGCTACTGGTATTTGCGTTGTTTTATCTCTATTCGACAGCTGGGATGTTGTTTCCTGTCCAGATCATTCAAATTGCCGAACATGGCTGGTCAGATGTTTTGGCCTTTTCACTGGACTGGAGACTTATTGCCTTCAACTCGGCGGCGATATTGCTTTTGGCATCGTTAGTATGCGCGCTTTTAAAGCGCTATCAATGGTGCCTGAGCTTTGTCAGCATTGCAATTTTCATATGTTTGGTGGCGCCTCTGGCTATCGACGCCAATGGTAGAATATCGGAAGATATAGAATGGATTGAGTATCAAGACGTCGGCCCACCGAAGTTCAATATATGGGGAGCGGGGCTGGATGATGACGGGCAGGCACGGAATGAGTCTATTCTAGATATAGCAGCAAGAGCGACCCGATACTTATGTGGCGTTGAGGAGGCACCCGAAGAGGCAGCCACGAGCAAAGCTCCGGTGGAGCCAGCGGATGATGCCGGTTCGGAGGATTCATCTACCGACGGTACCACCGAAACGACAGCCGAAGCGCGCAGTCGTATCAACGTCCGGACGCATCATCGGCTCGATTGGTCGGACATGCGTCCCAATCGCGGCACACAGCTTAAGGATATTTGCCTGCTTCCGGTCGCGCTCGCCAACCCGGTGCTGTTTGCCAGAGTCGCCGACAGCGCCCACGCGCTGATGACCGGGATCATCGTGGCGCTGATCGCATTGTCCTATTGCATATGGAGGACTTTCCTGAGGGGGTTTCTCGTCAACATAATGGGAAACAGCGCCCGCTATCTCAATAATCATCCACAAAATAACCTGGCGCGTCACGCGATCCGGCAAGCGGGCGTCAGGCTGCTAGACGCACTTCACAAGACGCGCCGTTATGATCGGATATTCGTCGTCGCTCATAGCCTTGGCAGCGTGGTCGCTTACGATGTCTTGCGGCAATATTGGGGGCATGTGTCGCAAGCCGGCTGCTCTGCCGACGCGTCGCAATTAGAAATCGCCCGGTTGTGTGCGGATGACGTACGCGAAGGTGGCGCTGCCGGCGCCATCGAGAACTGGCGTGCCGCCCAGTCGGCCGTTTTCGACTCGCTGCCGACGTCGTGGCGCGTAAGCGATTTCATCACCCTTGGTTCGCCACTTGCTCATGGCCGCCTGCTGCTCGAAGGGAGCGCCAATGCCGTGCACAACTCGGACCGCTTCTACTGTCAGCGAGACCTTACAGGATCCATACTAGCCTGCCCGCCGGTCGCGCGCGATCAGAATCCTGCACGACTGGGTGAGGCGGAACTGTTCTTGCCTGTTAAATGGACAAATCTATTCTTTGATAACGACTTCGTAGGCGGCAGCGTGGCTCGAGATTCCGAAGGGCTGCTGTTTGGAGACGGCATCAGGGATGTGCAATTCTCGTCCAAGAGCCTAGGCGCACCAGGTCTTTCACACACTTCTTACTGGACCAGCAGAATTCCGCCGCTTGAGTCCGGGTCGGTTCCCTGGCTGGAAGAATTGCGGTCCTTGTTAGGAGTGAAGCGACTGCTATGAGTCCCGCTAAATGGCTAATCAGCGTACGATTCTAATGTTTCGGTAGCGCGCCTGCCGTCGCCAAACATCGATCGCAGGATGTCCGCTCTCTCGCTCGTCGGTGACGAAAGCCGCTAGTCCAACCGGCCCTTACATCCGCGCAACCCTGTGCGGTTGGGTTCCGGTCTTTGGAAAACGATTACGCC
>JANMUX010000182.1:0-9811 GCA_031392125.1 Acidobacteriota bacterium
GTCGACAAGATCGAGCAGTCGCTCAACAACTTTTTCCGCAAGGGCAACTTGTCGACCCTGCGCGAGCTGGCGCTGCGGCAGCTGGCCATGAACCAGTCCGACCGTGCGCAGGAGTATCGCAAGCGCGAGGGACTGGAAGATCCCGCCATCCCCGAACGGGTGATGGTGTGCATGGCGTCGAGAGGCAGTGCCAAGAAACTGCTGCGAACGGGTTCTCGGATCGCCGGCCGGTTTGCCTCGGACTGGACCGCGGTCTACGTCGAAACCCCGAACGAAGAACCGGGCCGCATTTCTCCGCTCGATCACGCGGCCCTGATGGAGAACATCCGCTTTGCCGAGCACCTCGGCGCGCAGGTGGTCAAGCTCAAGGGCGATCGCGTCGCTGACGCCCTGATCGAGTTCGCGCGCAAGGAGGGCATCACGCACGTGATCTTCGGCCAGTCCGGGCGGTCGCGATGGGACATCTTCTGGCGCGGCTCGATCATCAATCGTTTTCTTCACGAAGTTCGCAACGCCACCGTCCACGTGGTGCCCCAGGGCGACCAATAAGGCGTTAGCCGCATCTTTCCCGTCACGTTCTCGATTGGGGACGTATCCTGAACCAGTGAGTCCAGACCTCGCGTTGTTCGCGGGCATCGCGGTCGCGATCCTCGGCGGCGCGGCGGTCGGCGTCGAACGCCAGTGGTCCGGGCACGCCAGCGGGCCCGAGGCGCGGCTCGGCGGCATCCGCACGTTCACGTTTCTCGGCGCGCTCGCCGGCATCAGCGGCGGCTTGACCGCTCAAGGCTACCCACTGCCGGCGGCCCTGCTCGTCGCCGGCGCAATGTCCTTGATCGTCGTCAGCTACGTCCGTGCCAGCCGGATCGACATCGAGGCCACGACCGAGGTGGCCGCGCTGGTCGTGGTCGGGGCCGGCGTTCTCGGCGGGCTCGGCCATTTTCAGTTGTCCGCCGGGTTGACCACCCTGACCGTGCTCTTCCTCGCTGAGAAGCCGAGACTGCATGGCCTGGTCGCGCGCCTCGATGATGCCACCTTGCTGGCAGCCGCGCGCTTTGCGGTGATGTCGGCCGTGGTCTTGCCGCTGTTACCGGAGGGCCCGTTCGGTCCCGCGCCCGGCATTCGGCCGCGCGATCTGTGGCTGCTCGTGTTGCTGTTCTCGGGCATGAGCTTCGTCGGCTTCATCGCGCAGCGCATGGCCGGCGCCGCCGGCTATCCACTGACGGGCCTGCTCGGCGGTCTCGTCTCATCGACCAGCGTGACGCTGACGTTCGCGCGCCTGAGCCGCGCGCATCACGCGCAAGCCGCGCCGCTCGCCACCGGTGCCGTGGCAGCCAGCACCGTGATGTTCCTCCGCGTGGCGGTGGCGGTAGGGGTGTTGAACAGTGCGCTGCTGCCCACGCTGGCGAGCTATCTGGCCGCGCCGTTCGCAGCCGCCCTGGCGGCGCTCGCACTGGCCTCGCGATCGATGCGTGGCCCGACGTCGGCGCCATCCAACCTTGCGAACCCGTTGCAGGTCCGCGCCGCGCTCGAAATGGCCGCGCTCTTCCAGGTCGTCCTGTTTGCCGTGCACCACGCCCGGTCGTGGCTCGGCGAGAACGGCCTGATGGCCGGCGGTTTTCTGCTGGGGCTGACCGACGTTGACGCGCTGACCCTGGCCATGACGCGCAGCGTGGCGACGGGCACGGCAATCGACCTGGCGTGCCGCGCCATCCTCATGGGCGTGATCGCGAATTCACTGATGAAGGCCGGCATCGCCCTCGTTATCGGCGAACGCCGATTCGCGTGGCAGACCGCCGTATCACTGGTCGCCATGGCCGCGGCCGGTGCCGCAACGCTGGCCCTGCGCTAAGCCACCGCTTTGGGTTCCCTCAGCATGACGAGCAGCATGCGCGCCGGGCTGGTGGCATCCACGGCGTGCGGCACGTGTGCCGGCATACGAACAATGGTGCCGGGCCGCGCGACGACGACCTGGCCGCCGATGGTGAGTGAGAGCGCGCCTTCGAGGACGAGTACCAGCGCGTCGAACGGCGTCGTATGTTCGCTCAGCCCCTGACCCTGATCGAAGGCAAAGAGCGTCAGGTTGCCGCCGCCATTCTTGGCCAGCACTCGGCTGGCGATGCCCCCGTCGGTGAACGCGATCAGATCATCGAGTGGCAACGCTTCCGAAGCGGGAATCGTGGTGGGTGTTGTCGTCATTACTGGTTCCTTAGGAAGAGCGGAAAGCGCCCTCGTAAATGACCGGGCTGCCTGCGGTGCGCAGGCCGGGCGCCGGACGATTGAGCTCGCGCAAGGGCAGCGCGGGATCGGGAGAAAAACCGGCGGCGCGCAGTTCCTCCAACAGTTGTGTCTCCGTGAGGAAGCACTGCGGCGCACCTGAGAAGTCGGTATAGACGAACGACTCGCCGGCGATTGGCACGGCCGAGTCTGGCAGCGTGTGGCGCGAGAACGTGAACACGAAGAGCGCGGCACCTCGGCGGGCGACGCGGGCGGCTTCCGCAAGTGCCAGGCGGAACTCATCTCCAGAACGCGCCAGGTTCCAGATGCCGTGAGCGATGATGAAATCGATGGAACGGCTACGGATGGGAAGCGCGTCCATCGCAGACCGCAGCAGCCGGAGTCGCGGTCCACCGTCACGCGCCGCGGCGGCTGACAGCATCGACGGCGACAGATCGGTGCCGACCACATCCCACCCCATCCTGACAAGAGGCACGGCGTTGCGTCCGGCGCCGCAGCCGATGTCGAGCAGCGAGCCGGAACCGCTCAGCAGGTGACCGGCGAGCTCGATCAACGTTGCATTGGGCGCCGCCGTTGCGAACCCGGCAACCATGCTGGGCGCATCCCACGCAGATTCAACGGGGCAGTTCATGTCAGCGTCAAGACTGCACGGTGCATGCCACGCACTCTGTCTCATTCAGCACACCGCAGGGGACCTTGATGCGGAATAATCCGCGCCAGAGGGGAACTACCCGCACTCGTGGACCGCTCTTCTCGAACATCCGCTCGCAATCGGCTGGCACGTGCGTTGCTGTTGGGAAAGGTCGCCGCATGAGTACGCCACAAGAAATGAATGGGCGCGCGCTCGCCCTCGCGACCATTTCGTTCGCTATCTCCTTCGCGGCCTGGGGGCTGGTAGGCGGACTCGCCCCCATTTTCTCGGACCTCTACCAGCTGACCGCATCGCAAACCGCGCTGCTGGTCGCGGTTCCCGTGCTGCTTGGATCGATCGCGCGGCTGCCGATGGGCATGCTGACCGATCGGTTCGGCGGCCGCGTGATGTTCACGCTCCTCCTGGTCGTGTCCGCGGCGGCCGCGTGGGTGGTGTCGTTCACGGCGAGCTACTCGGGCCTTGTCGCCGCTGCCTTTTTCATAGGCCTGGCTGGATCCTCGTTCTCGATCGGCGCGGCCTTCGTGTCGCGATGGACGCCCACCGCGAAGCAGGGCACGGCACTAGGCGTGTTCGGACTCGGCCTGCTGGGACAGTCGGTGGCCGTGTTCGGCGGGCCGGTTGCGGCCGCTGCGTTTGGCTGGCAGTCGGTGTTTCGGGGAGTCGGGGTGGCGCTGCTCGTGTGGGCCATCGTGTTTGCCGTGCTGGCGCGCAACAACGAGACGACGGCGCGGCCCGCCAACCTGGCGGCGATGCTGCGCGTGTTGCGTCATGAGCCGACGGCTTGGTGGCTGGGCGCGTTCTACTTTCTGACCTTTGGCGGCTTTGTCGCGTTCTCCATCTACCTGCCGACGCTGCTGCGAACACAGTTTCACCTCTCGCCGGCCGACGCCGGCTTTCGTGCGGCCGGGTTCGTGGTGTTGGCCACGCTGATGCGGCCGCTCGGCGGCTGGCTCGCCGACCGCATTGGCGGCGCGCAGGTGCTGTCATGGGTCTTTACCGGTGTGGCGGCATTCTCGCTGCTGTTGGCGTGGCCGTCGATGGTGCCCTTCACGGTCGGTGCGCTCGCGTGCGCGGCGCTGCTTGGACTCGGCAACGGCGCGGTGTTCAAGCTGGTGCCCGAGCACTTTCCTCGTGACACCGGGACCGTGACCGGTCTGGTCGGCGCCCTGGGCGGGCTCGGCGGGTTCTTCCCACCGCTGCTGTTGGGCGTGTTCCGCGATTCCTTCGGTGTGCTGTGGCCCGGATTCGTCCTGCTGTCGTTGACCGCGCTTGGACTGCGCCTCGCCAACCAACGCGTGTTCCATCCCGCTGACATCGCGTGGCGCCAGGCGCTGCCCCCAGCCTCGGCGCAGGCGGTCGATCGAATCCGCGCCGGCGCCTGGGCCAGCCTCTGGACCCTCGTTCTCGCCGCCGCCATCGTCGTCGGCTCACGCAACCTGGCGCACTTCGACGCGGCGTTGGTCGGCTACACGTTTGCCACGCTCTTTGCAGTGTTCGGCATCACGTACCGCTACTCGATCTGGATCGACCGGCCGCCGACGCAAATGTACTGGCGCCGCGGCTGGGAGGTGTTTTTCAGTCGTCCGTTTTTCGGCCGCAAGGTCGCGCGGTTAGGCGAGCGCGCGATCGTTGACGTGGCCGCCAATCGATTCATCTTTCGCCGCGGCTGGCTACGCGGCCTCACGCACTGGCTCATTATGTGGGGCTGCCTGCTGGCGGCGGCCATCACGTTCCCACTGGTGTGGGGGTGGGTGCATTTCGAGACGGTGCCTGGCGACCTGGATCACTACCGGACGTTCCTGTTCGGTGTGGCGGTGCAGGATTTCCCGGTCGAGTCGCTGGTGGCGTTCGTGATTTTTCACGGGCTGGTCTGGGCGTCATTCCTGGTGATTGCCGGCGTCATGCTGGCGTTCAGGCGCCGGATGATCGATCACGGCGCCGCGGCGGCGCAGCAGTTCGGGCAGGACATCCTGCCGCTGCTGCTGCTCTTTGCGATCAGCATCACCGGGTTGATGCTGACCGCCAGTTACACCTGGATGCGCGGCTACGCCTACGATTTTCTGGCCATCCTGCATGCGGTTACCGTGATCGTCACGCTGCTGTGGCTGCCGTTCGGCAAGTTGTTTCACATCTTCCAGCGGCCGGCGCAACTGGGCGTCAGCTTCTACAAGGACGCCGGCGCTCGTGGCGAGCAGGCGGCCTGCCGCCGCTGCGGTTCTGCCTACGCCTCGCTGGCGATGGTTCGCGACCTGACGATTGTCGAGCGCGAACTGGGGTTCAATTACGCGCTCGACCAGGGCGGCCACTACCAGGAGGTCTGCCCGAAATGCCGGCGCGCACTGTTCGGCCTGGCGCAAGGAGCACTGTGGCAACGATTCCCGTAGACGAGCGGCAGATCATCGACCGCTTTGGACCGCACCTGTCGTCGATGAGCGGCGCGCGGTTGTCAACCAGCCTCGAACCGGATCGGCTGGTGAAGACGCATTGCTGCTTCTGCGGCCAGCAGTGCGGCATCCAGTTGAAGGTGCTCGGCAACGAGGTGATCGGCTTCGAGCCGTGGGAGGAGTTCCCGTTCAATCGCGGGATGCTCTGTCCGAAGGGCGTGAAGCGCTACCTGCAGGGCTCGCATCCGGACCGGTTACTGACGGCCCTGCAGCGGGATCCCGCTGCCCCTGCCGGCTTCAGCCCGATGCCATACGGCCAGGCCATCGCGCGAACCGCGTCGGAGATTACGCGGCTGCAGGCCGCCCACGGGCCCGGGGCCATTGGCGTGCTGGGCGGTGCCAGCCTGACCACGGAGAAAACCTACCTGCTGGGCAAATTCGCGCGCGTCTGCTTGAAGACACCGTTCATCGACTACAACGGCCGTCTCTGCATGGTCAGCGCTGGCGCCGGCAACAAGAAGGCGTTTGGGGTCGACCGCGTCACCAGCCCGTGGGCCGACATGATCGGCACGGGGTTGATCTGGGTGGCCGGGTCGAATGTGGCGGAATGCTCGCCGATCACCACCAACTACCTCTGGCAGGCGCGCGAGCAGGGGGCGAAGATCATCATCCAGGATCCCCGCCTCACGCCGATCGCGAGAACGTGTGATCTCTACCTGCCGGTCAAACCTGGGCGCGACGCCGCCCTGTTTGCCGGTGTGCTGCAGATCATGATCGAGCGCGGGTGGATCGACACCGCGTTTATCGACGAGCACACTGCCGGTTTCGATCAGGTGGCGGCCTACTGCCGCGAGTGGACGCTGGCGCGCACGGCCGACGTTACCGGCGTACCGCAACGCTCGCTGCTTCAGGCCGCGGAGTGGTGGGGCAAGGCCTCGTCCAGCTTCATGCTGCATGCGCGGGGCATCGAGCACCACTCTAGCGGCGTGCAGAACACGCTCGGGGCGATCAATCTCGTGCTGGCCTCTGGCCGTATCGGCCAGCCCCACTCCGGCTACGGCACCATCGTCGGCCAGGCCAACGGCCAGGGTGGGCGCGAACATGGACAGAAGTGCGACCAGTTGCCAGGGTGGCGGGACATCTCCAATCCTGAGCACCGCCGCTATGTCGCCCAGGTGTGGGAGATCGACGAAGCCGAGATGCCGGGCCCGGGTGTCGATGCCTACGAGATGTTCCGGAAGATCGATGCCGGCGAGATCAAGGGGCTGATCTCAATCTGTTTCAACCCGAAGGTGTCGCTGCCCGACAACGCGTTCGTGACTCGGTGCCTCGAGAAGCTCGAGTTCTACGTCGCGATCGACTTCTTCCTCAACGACACGGCGCTGCATGCCGACATCGTGCTGCCCGGCAGTCTTCAGGAAGAAGACGAGGGCACGGTCACGCAAGTCGAAGGTCGCATCATCAAGATCAATAAGGCGGTGGAGTGTCCGGGCGAGGCGCGGCAGGACTGGCGCATCATCCAGGACATTGCTGCTGCGCTCGATCGGCCGAAGGGCTTCACCTTCACCGAGCCGCGGGAGATTTTCGAGGAGCTTCGCGTCGCCAGCAGGGGCGGCGTGGCCGACTACTCGGGCGTGACCTACGAAAAAATCGAGCGCGAGATGGGCGTGTTCTGGCCCTGCTACAGCCACGATCCGAAAACCGGCGAGCCGCTGGCCGACCATCCCGGAACCCCGCGGCTGTTCCAACCGGGCAGCTATAACCCCGTTGCCAGGGGCGCGGGTCCTTTCTATTTCCCCGACGGCCGCGCGCGGTTCAACGTCGCCGACTACCGCGTGCCCGTTGATGATGTCAGCGACGAGTACCCGATCTTCCTGACCACCGGCCGGGTCGTCAGTCAATTCTTGTCGGGAACACAAACTCGCCGCATCGGTCCACTGGTCAAGCAGTACCCCGAGCCCCGGATCGAATTGCATCCGCGGCTGGCCGCGAAGCTCGGTATTGCCGACAACGACTGGGCCACGGCCGAAACCCGGCGCGGATCGGTCACCTTGCGCGCCCAGGTGGTCACGACCATTCGGCCCGACACCATCTTTGTTCCCTACCATTGGGCCGGCAAAAAGAGTGTCAACCAGCTCACGGTAGCGGCCCAGGATCCGATCAGCAAGATCCCGCAGTACAAGGTGTGCGGGTGCAACCTTCGCAAGGCGGCGGGCCCGCCCGAGTATGACGGCAAGCTGGAGCCGCAGCAGTAATGGCGAAGCCCGATCACCTCCACTTCTTCATCGACCCCAGCCGGTGCATCGGCTGCCAGGCGTGCGTGCAGGCCTGCAGCGAGTGCGACACGCATCGTGGCGAGTCGATGATTCATCTCGACTACATCAACCGCGCGAGCAGCATCCAGACCGTGCCGGTGGTGTGCATGCACTGCGACCAGCCGACCTGCGCCGAAGTGTGCCCCGCCGACGCCATCAAGCGGACCGGCGACGGGGTGGTGCAATCGGCGCTCAAGCCGCGCTGCATTGCGTGCGGCAACTGCGTGTCGGCCTGCCCATTCGGCGTGCCCGAGGTCTACGAAGACCGCAAGATCATGATGAAGTGCGACATGTGCTACGACCGCACGAGCACCGGCCGCAAGCCGATGTGCGCGACGGTGTGCCCGAGCCAGGCGCTGTTTTACGGCACTCGCGAAGAGATCGAGCACTTGCGGCCACGGTCGCGGCCCATCAACCAGTTCCAGTTTGGCCAGCAAACCATCACCACCCGTGTCTTCGTGATGACACCGCGCGGCCTTGCCGGCCTCGCGCCGAATCTTGATGTGACATCAGCGATGGACGAGCAGGCGTCGGCGCGCCCGCTGTCGCTCACCATGGCGGCCGGACCAGACCCCTTTGCCGATGTGGAGATTGCATGACGCCCGTTGAGCCGGATCGCGACACCCTCAGCCAGCCGCCGGACGGACGTCCCGCCCACGAGCAACCGGCGTGGCGGCAGGATTTCCCGATCGATTGGCCGCAGGACCGGTATGTCGAACGCCGCGCCCTGGTGAAGTTCCTGACGCTGACCAGCCTCGCGTTCACGGTTGGGCAGTTCTGGATTGTCGGGCAGAACTGGCTTCGCCGCCGCGAGGGAGCAGCCGAGATTCGGCGGATCGCGTCACTGAGCGAGCTTGCGGTTGGCGCCACGCTGGTGTTCGACTATCCGGCGCTGCACGACTCGTGCGTACTGGTCCGGTTGTCCGAGGCGGAGCTTGTGGCCTACAGCCAGAAGTGCACGCATTTGTCGTGCGCGGTGATCCCGAAACCCGAGCAGGGCGTCATTCACTGCCCATGTCATGAAGGCTACTTCGACTTGAGGAGCGGCCGCCAGATTGCCGGACCGCCGCCGCGGCCACTGCCGAGGATTCTGCTCGAAGTGCGCGGCGATTCGATCTACGCGACCGGCGTCGAGACCAGGACGGTTTGAGATGGGCATACCAACACGGTCGTTTACGCGCGAGCAACGCATGCCGATCGTTTCGGGCATGCTGGCCTTCGTGTTGATCATCGTCGTGCTGCAGCTCTGGCTGCTCACCGCCACGATGAATGCGTACCTCGGGGGCGACGAGGCGGTGATCTGGCCGGCGGCCTTCGCGAGCTTGCTGTGTTTCGCGTTGAACGCCGGCCTGCTGCGCTATCTCAGGCGCCTCGAACGGCCGACATCAAAGCCCTGACGTGCTGCCATGAACAGACGCCCGCACTGTCACTGACGGCACTAGCGGACCGCGGGCGGCGAGGTTGCGGACCCGGTCGGCCAATGGAGGTGCAAGCTGCCCGCCGGCGGCCACCAGTACAATCTCGTCCACGCCGGACTCGATCAGCCAGTCGGTTGCCTCGTCGATCCAGAACCCGCCATCGGTCAGCAGCGACACGTGGGCCAGGCCGGCCTGCTTGGCAAACTGCAGCATGTAGTAGATGCGATAACCAAGAATCTGATTCGCTGCGCCGAATGACTCGAGCTGCAACGGCGCAGACGGATTTGACGTCGCCGACTCGGCGACCAACCGCTTCCACGCCATCACCTCGGTCGTCATACCGCGTTCGCCTGGTAATGCTCGGCGCCGCCAGCCACCTGCCAATCGAGGCAATCGCGGCAGGGCGACGGCAGGTCGCCAAAGGTGTGCGCCATGTGCTGCTGCTGGAGGGCGCGATGGGACCCGGTCCAGATGTCGTGAATACTCTGCTCGCGGAGGTTCCCGGCCACGTACCGGCCCTCGTAATCCACGGCGCACGCCACCACGTCGCCGTTCCAGTGAATCGCGCACGTGCGCAGCGCCCACGGGCAGGCGATGCGGTGCATCCGGGGATCGAGGTTGCCGGCCGTGACGGTGCCGCCCCAACTGAGCTTCTCCCTGATCTTCACGTCGGCACCGCGTGCCAGCCAGTAGGCGCGGAACAGGTCCACTTCGTGTTCGTTCTGCTCCATTATCGAAAACTGCACTTCGACACGCGGGGTGGTGGCGCCGCGTTGCGCTTTCAGTTCGAGGATCCGTTCGATGTTG
>JANMUX010000332.1:0-6051 GCA_031392125.1 Acidobacteriota bacterium
GTTCAAGGCCGCCTACATGAAGGGCCGTGCCAACTAACTGTGCCTGCACCGGCTCGATCAACTGCGTGCGTCGCCGGGGGTGCCGCACGATTTCGTTTCGATGGTTGATGAGTGGCTGCGCGTCACCGACACCGGCGATCGCTCGGAGCTGAGCGACCTGGCTGAAGACTCTTCCACCTGGCATGACGTCTCGGCAACCGCCGATACCTGCCTCGGCAACGACTGCCCGCAGTACCAGGAGTGTTACGTCACGCGCATGCGCCAGCGCGCCGCGGAAGCCGACGTGGTGATCGTCAATCACCACCTGCTGTGCGCCGACGCATCGGTGCGCCAAAGCAGCTATGGCGAGGTGATTCCCGAGTGCCACTACGCCGTCCTCGACGAAGCGCACCAGCTCGAGGACGTCGCGACTCAGTACTTCGGCATCGCGGTCAGCAACTACCGGGTCGACGACCTGGTGCGGGATGGCGAGCGCGCGATCAACCTGGGCTCGGTCGAGGATGCCGACTCGAATATTCGCCGATCGCTGCGCCGCGTTGACGATCACGCCCGCGAGTTCTTCGGCCGCCTGGCCATGGCCCGGCAGTCACGGGGCTCGTTCGGGGAAGAACGCCTCCGCATCAGCGGCGAGTGGTTCGGCGACATCATCGACGATGGCCTGGGGCTGATCAGCGGACTGGACGCAGTCGAGCGCGACATGTCGCGGATGGCGGGCACCGGCACAGCCGGCAGCGTCGCTAACGAGGACGCCGCCTCGCTCGCAAAGCGCGCCGCGGAACTGCGCGAACACCTGTCGTTCCTGCTTGAAGCGTCGAACCCGGCATTCGTCTACTTCCTGGAGACGCGCAACCGCGGAGTGTTCCTGCGCGCGGCGCCAATCGATGTCTCCGCGATCATTCGCTCACAGCTGCTCGACCGCATGCGCGCCACCGTGCTGACCTCGGCCACGCTGACCGTCGAGGGCTCCTTCGAGTACGTCAAGCGCCGCCTGGGCGCCGACGACGCCACAGGTTTGCGGGTGCCGTCGGAGTTCGACTTCACGGAGCAGGCCATTCTTTACCTGCCGCGCCAGATGCCGGCACCCAAGTCGCCGGACTACGGCGAGGCGGTGGCGCGCGAGGTGCTCGACCTGCTGCGGCGCACCGAAGGCCGGGCGTTCGTGCTGTTCACCAGCTACGCCATGTTGCGATCGGTGCGCGACCGCGTCGAGGACGACCTGCCCTATCCGTTAATCGTGCAGGGCACGGCGCCGCGCAGCGTGCTGCTGGCACAGTTCCGCACCACCCCGAACGCCGTACTGTTCGCGACCTCGTCGTTCTGGCAGGGCGTCGACGTGATTGGCGACCAACTGAGCTGCGTGATCATCGACAAGCTGCCGTTCGCGTCGCCGGGCGATCCGATCACGGCCGCCCGCATCGAGGCGATCAACGCCGAAGGCGGCGATGCCTTCCAAGAGTACCAGGTGCCGCTGGCAATCCTGGCGATGCTCCAGGGCCTGGGACGATTGATCCGTCACCGCACCGACCGCGGCCTGCTGGCGGTGCTCGATCCACGCCTGCGGACCATGGGCTATGGACGGCGGTTTCTCGACTCGTTTCCGCCGGCGCCGGTGACCCAGAATCCAGAGGCGGTCTCTCGATTTTTCGCCGACTGACGTACACTCGGAAGACAGAGGCACGGCCAGATGACACCGATTCGTCTCCAGGGCCGCGGGATCACACAGATGACACAGACTACTCACTCTTCGCACAAGAGCCTTGTGGCCATGGCCCTCGCAGTGGTGCTGATGACGGCGTCATCGGCGTTCGCGCAATCCACGATGATCAAGGGCAAGGTTGTAGATGTGAAAGGGACGCCGATTGTCGGCGTCGCGATTGCCATCGAAGCGGTTGGCGGCACCCGCAAGCTGACCACCAAGACCGACAAGCGCGGCGAGTTCATCCAGCTGCTGACCGAATCGGGCCAGTACCGCATCACCGCCACCGACGCGAAAGTCGGCACCGCGCAGACCGAGCTGCGCGTCAGCCTTGGCCGCGTCAGTGAGGCGAACATGGTGCTGGCGGCGGCGACCGCGGCCAACAACGACGCCAAGGCGGCGGAGCTGAAGAAAGCCTTCGAAGAGGGCGTCGCGGCCAGCCGCGGCGGCGACCACGATGCGGCAATCGCCAAGTTCCAGGCCGCGCAGGTGATTTCGCCCAACTGCTTCGACTGCCTCTACAACATCGGCGTGGCCTACCTCGCCAAGAAGGACGACAAGCAGGCCGAGGATGCGTGGAAGAAGGCACTGGAGCTCAAGGCCGATTACGCCGAGGCACTGAACGCGCTGTCGACGCTATACAACAACCAGAAACGCTTCGACGAAGCGTCGGCAATGGGCGCCAAGGCCGCGGCGGCCGGCGGCGCCGGCGGCGGCGCCGATGCGATCTTCAACCAGGGCATCATCCTCTGGAACCAGGGCAAGATCGCCGAAGCCAAAGGCAAGTTCGAAGAGACCACCAAGGCCAACCCCACGCACGCCGACGCGCATTATCAGCTCGGCATGGCGCTGCTGAACGAAGGCAAGCTGCCCGAAGCCGTCGGCGCGTTCGAGTCCTATGTGAAGCTCGAGCCCACGGGGCAATACGCGACGCAGGCCAAGGGCATGATTGCGCAGCTGAAGAAATAGGGCGTGTACGAGCACATCCCCGGACGACTGGCGGAAGTTCGCAATCGCATTGCCGACGCCGCCGGTCGGGCCGGCCGGCCACCGGAATCCGTCCGGCTGATCGCCGTTTCGAAAACCCACCCAATCGACGCGGTGACGGCCGCCGCCGACGCCGGCCAGCTCGACTTTGGCGAGAACAAGGTCCAGGAGGCCCTGCAGAAGATCGCAGCGTCGTCCGATACCAGACTGCGGTGGCATCTCATCGGCCACCTGCAGTCGAACAAGGCCAGGAAAGCTGCGGCCGCAGTGCAGTCCATCCACGCGATTGACAGCGTGGACCTGTTGAAGAAGATCGACCAGGCGGCCGCCGCGGCCGGACGAACGCTGGAAGTGCTGGTGCAGGTCGACCTGGCGCTCGAAGCGACCAAGCATGGCGCCTCGCTCGACGAAGTGCCGGGGATTTTTGCGGCAGCCGGGGAATGCGGGTCGGTGGCCTTGGTAGGGCTGATGCTTTTGCCCCCGTTGACCGAAAACCCGGACGATGCGAGGCCGTGGTTCGCGAGGCTGCGCGGGTTGCGCGATCAACTCGCTGACAGCGGGGTGCCGCCGGCCCGGCTCCGCGAGTTGTCGATGGGCATGAGCCACGACTTCGCGGTGGCGATCGAAGAAGGCGCAACCATGGTGCGCGTGGGCACCGCGATATTCGGCGCGAGGGAATACACATGAAAGTCACACCGCTCGACCTTCGGCAGCAGCGCTTCCAGACCGTGATGCGCGGCTATGACCGTGGTGAAGTGCAGGCCTTCCTGCTCGAAGTCTCGGACGACTACGAAAACGCCCTGCGCGACAACGACAAGCTGCGCCAGGACGTCGCCAAGCTCGAGGCCGTGCTGGGCGAACATCGCGGCCAGGAACGCAACCTGCGCAATACCCTGCTCAGCGCGCAGAAGCTCGGCGACGAGATGAAGGAGAACGCGCAGACTGAGGCCGGACTGATCATCCGCGAAGCCGAAGGCCGCGCCGACCTGCTGCTGCAGAAGTCGCAAGCCCGCCTCGAAGACATTCAGCGCGAGATCGACGGCCTGCGCATGAAGCGGCGCGAAGTGGAGAACGACATCGAGGCGTTGATCCGCGCACTCAACAGCACGCTCGAGTTCATTCGCGACCAGGATACGCGGTCGCGCGAAGAGCGCATCCTGCTGCATCGGCCGCGCGCCGCCGAGGCCGCGCCCGCGCCGGCACCACGGCCGGCGGATGTCACGCCCGCTGCCGACAGCCAGGTCGGTTAGCACGGCGTGCGTGCGGTGCGCGTCACCGCGCGCGCCGGCCGCAGCATCGTGGCAAACAGACTGAGCGCTATCGATGATCGCCGACTTCCTCATTCACGATGCTGATCTGATCGCGACGTGCGCTGGACCCGGACCGCGAGCCGGCCCAGCGCAGAATCAGATCGCCGGCATCGAGCGCGGCTCGGTCGCCGGGTTCGAGGGACGCATCGTCTTTGCCGGTCCAGCCCACGAGGGCGACCGGGTGATCAACCTGTTACCCAACGCCCAGGTGATCGACGCGCACGGCTGCACGGTCGTGCCCGGCTTCGTCGATCCACATACCCACCTCGTGTTTGGCGGCGATCGACGGGAAGAACTACGCCGGCGGCTGGGCGGGGCCAGCTACGCTGAGATTGCCGCCGACGGCGGCGGCATCGTCAAGACAGTAGCGGCGACGCGAGCGGCGAGCGAGCACGAACTGATCGAAGGCGGACGAGCGCGGCTCGCCGAGATGCTCGCCTTCGGCACCACCACGGCCGAAGCCAAGAGCGGATACGGACTCGAACTGGAAACCGAGCTGCGCATGCTGCGGGCCATTCGAACGCTTGCGGCTGGGCAGCCAGTTGAATTGACCGCGACGTTCATGGGCGCTCACGAGGTGCCCGTGGAATATCGCGGCCGGCGCGCAGAGTACGTGCGCTTGATCATCGACGAGATGATTCCGGCGGTCGCCAGCGAGGGGCTGGCAGAGTGGTGCGATGTCTTCTGCGAGACGGGCGTGTTCACGCCTGATGAGTCGCTGGCCATTCTCGGGGCCGGCCAGCGTCATGGCCTCAAGGCGCGCATTCATGCGGATGAACTGGGGCTGAGCGGCGGCGCCGCGGTTGCCGCCATCTTGGGCGCCCGCTCGGCCGACCACCTGATCTTCGTGGACGAACCGCATGCGCGGCGCATGGCCGGGAGCGGCGTCGTCGCGACGCTCTTGCCGGCGGCTGCATTCTTCTTGAAACTGGGTCGCTTCGCGCCGGCGCGGATGTTGATTGATCAGCAGGTGCCGGTTGCCCTTGCCACCGACCTCAACCCCGGCGGCGGGTTCACGACCTCGATGCCGTTCGTGATGTCGCTGGCGTGCTTTGGCATGAACATGACGCTCGAAGAGGCGCTGATCGGCGCCACCATCAACGCGGCCGCCGCCATCGACCGCGCCGATGTCATCGGCAGCCTGGAACCGGGGAAGCAACTGGATGCGGTCATCGTTGACGGTGCACTGGCGGACCTGATCCGGGTTGGCGCGCCGGTGATTCGCCAGGTCGTCAAGCGCGGGAGAATCGTGAAATGAAGTTTGCCGACATGACGGTGGCGCAGTTCCTGGCGGCGCTGGCCAGCCCCGATCCAACTCCCGGCGGCGGCACCGCGTCGGCGGTGGCCGGCGCCATGGCCACGGCCCTGCTCGTGATGGTCAGCGGGCTCGCGAAGTCGAACACCAACACCGACGAGGAGAAGTCCGCCCTGGCTGGAGCCAAGGTGGCACTGCAGCCAATCGCGTCGGCTCTTGCGGCACTGGCCGACGCCGATGCGGCGGCGTTCGACGAAGTGATGAGCGCCTACCGCTTGCCGAAAGCGACCGACGAAGAGAAGACGGCGCGGTCGGCCGCGATCCAGTTGGCGCTCAAGAGCGCGACGGTGGTGCCGCTGCAGACGTTGCGCGCCTGCGCCGGGGCGATGGCGCACGCCGGGACCGTCGCCAGTTGTGGCAATCGGTCTGCGGTCAGTGACGTGGGCGTGGCGATTGGGTTGCTGGCAGCGGCTGCCGCGGGCGCCGAGGCCAACGTGCGGATCAACCTGGTGAGCGTGCGCGACGCGGCGTTCAGTGCGGCAACCGCCGACGAGACCGGCCGCCTGGTGTCGGATGTCACGCGCCACGCCGCAGCGGCGCGGGCTTTGCTGGCCTGAGTCCTAGCGCCGGCGCGGCGTCAGCAGGCGGACCGATGCGCTCGGATTGAACGTGATCGGCTGCGTGACGATGCCCGGCAAGAACTCGACAGAAGTGGTGTACGAGATGTCGATGATCCGGTCTGACGCGCGCTGGCTCACAGTGATGTCGTCGGCCTCGACCGGCAGCCCGTATTCGTCGGCCAG
>JANMUX010000335.1:0-6687 GCA_031392125.1 Acidobacteriota bacterium
GCACTCTCGCTGTCGATGTGGGTGAGTGCGGCTGGCCCTGCGCCGGTTGCCGACGCGGTGATGAAGCGCGACGGCGAGGCGGTGCGCACGCTGATCAAGGGCGGTGCCGACGTCAACGCCGCGCAGGGAGACGGCATGACCGCGCTGCACTGGGCGGCACGCAATGGCGATGTCGAACTGACACGGCTCCTGCTGTTTGCCGGCGCCAATGTGAAGGCGAGCACGCGTCTGGGCGGCTACACGCCGTTGCTGCTGGCGGCCCAGCAAGGACACGCCGCGGTGATCGGCGCGTTGATTACCTCGGGGGCCGACGTGAAGGCGAGCAACGCGCTCGGCACCACGCCCCTGATGCTGGCCGCTGCGTCCGGAGACGCGCAAGCGGTGACCATGCTGGTTGAGAACGGCGCGGAAATCGAAGCCAGGGAAAAGACCTTTGGCCAGACGCCGCTGATGTTCGCGGCCGCGGCCAACCGGGTCGAAGCCGTCGCCGCGCTGATCAAGGCGGGCGCCGATCTCAAGGCCACCTCCATGGTCAACAACGTCGGTAGCCTGAGCGGACCTGAGCAAGAATTTTTGGCGGCGGCCTCCGGTAGCGGCAATCAACCCGGTGGCGGTGGCCAGGGACGGGCCGGGCAAGTGGTGGCGCCAGGCGCTGCCACGGCTGCGGCCGCACCCGCGGCACCTGCTGGCGGTGGCCGTGGCGGCGCTCGAGGCGGCGGCGGCGCGGCGGGTATCGACCGTCCTTACTTCTACAACGAATTGATTGGCGCGCAGGGCGGCGCCACGGCGCTGTTGCTCACGGCGCGTGGCGGCTACGTGGATGCGGCGAAGATGCTGGTGGCCGCGGGCGCCAACGTCAATCAGATCAGCGCCGGCGATCGCACCAGCCCGCTGTTGATCGCCACCATCAACGGCCACTTCGACCTGGCCCAATGGCTACTCGAGCAGGGAGCCAACCCCAACCTGGCCGCACACAACGGCGTCACCCCGCTCTACGCGGCGCTGAACGTGATGTGGGCGCCGCGCGCGCTCTATCCGCAGCCGCGGGCCTATAACCAGCAACGCACCACCTACCTGGAGTACATGCAGGCGTTGCTCGACAAGGGCGCCGACCCCAACGCACGGCTTACCCGCAAGGTGTGGTACTCGGAGTACAACTTCGACCTCGCCGGCGTCGACGAAATTGGCGCCACGCCGTTATGGCGCGCCGCGTTTGCCGGCGACGTGCCGGCCATGTCGCTGCTGATCGAGCGCGGCGCCGATCCGAATATTCCCACCATGCGGCCGGCCGGCCGCCAGCGCCTCGGCGACTCCGGTGAGGTGCGCCAGGCGGCGGACGTCTCGAAGCTGCCTCCTGTCCCGATTGGTGGCCCTGGCGTGCCGGTGTTGCAGGCCGCCTCGGGCGTGGGGTTTGGTGAAGGCTTCGCCGCGAACTCGCACATCCACTCGCCCGCGGGTTTCATGCCGGGCATCAAGTATCTGGTCGAAGTGGCCGGCGCCGACGTCAACGCGGTCGATCACGACGGCAACACGGCCCTGCATCACGCCGCCGCCCGCGGCGACAACGACAGCATTCTCTATCTCGTCTCGAAAGGCGGCGACGTCACCAAGGTGAATCGCGAAGGCCAGACCGTGGCCGACATGGCCAACGGTCCCGTGCAGCGCACGCAGCCGTATCCGGAGACCTTGAAGCTGCTCGAAAAGCTTGGCTCCAAGAACAACAACAAGTGCGTGTCGTGTTGAAGCGGATGAAAAAACTCGTCGTCGCGCTCGTCGTCTCACTCCCGTTCGTCGTTGCGGCCCAACAGTCGCCGAAGCCGGCGTCGGTGAAGCCGGTCGTGTCACACGCTCCGGCCGCGACCACCACCCTGCGACAGGCTCAGGGTGGCCCCGAGCAGAGTCGAGGGGCCATGCTCGCAGCCGAACAGACCGCCCTCGTCAAGCAGTACTGTGCCGGCTGCCACAGCGAACGTGGCAAGGCCGGGGGCCTGTCGCTGGCTTCGTTCGACGCGGCCAGCGTGGTGGAGCACCCCGAGACCACCGAAAAGATGATTCGCAAGCTGCGGGCGGGCATGATGCCGCCCGCCGGCGCCCGTCGCCCCGAGCCCGCGGTGATCGGCGCGCTGGCGTCGGCGTTTGAGACTCGCATCGACCGCGCCGCGGCGCTCAATCCCAATCCCGGTTCGCGCCCCTCACAGCGCCTCAATCGCGCCGAGTATGCCCGCGCCGTGAAGGACCTGTTGTCGGTTGACGTTGATGTCAACGCCTACCTGCCGGCCGACACCATCAGCGACGGCTTCGACAACATCGCCGACTCGCAGACCATTTCATCGACCTTGATGGAGGGCTACCTGCGCGCGGCCAGCCAGATCAGCCGGCTGGCGGTCGGCGACCGTAACGCCTCGCCCAGTTCGACCACCTGGAAAGTGCCGCGCACGGCGTCGCAGATGCGCCACGTCGAGGGCGCGCCGCTTGGCACGCGCGGCGGCTTGTCGACGTTGCACGTGTTTCCGGCCGACGGCGACTACGTGTTCAAGATCATGCTGCACATGGGCCCCACCGGCGACCTGTTCGGCGGGCCGTATCGCGGGGAGCAGATCGAGGTGTCAATCAACGGCGAACGCGTCGCCCTGATGGACATCAACCCGCGCATGAACGAGCAGGATCCTAACGGCATGACCATGCAGACGCCGAAGGTCCACATCAAGGCGGGCCAGCATCGCCTGTCGGCGGTGTTCGTCCAGCGCTTCGAGGGACCGGCCGACGACCTGATCATGCCGATCGAGCACACGCTCGCGGACACCAACATCGGCGAGGTGTTCGGCACCACGGCGCTCACGCACCTGCGCGACTTCACCGTTTCCGGTCCGCTGTCGGTCACGGGCGTGTCGGACACGGCGAGCCGCCGCAAGATTTTCAGCTGCCGCCCGACGAGCTCGGTGGAGGAATCGCGCTGCGCGAGTGAGATCGTGCGCAAGCTCGCGGGCCAGGCCTACCGCGGGCCGGTGCAGCCGGAAGACTTCAAGGAGCTGATGGCGTTCTACGAACGCGGCCGCAAGGACGGCGACTTCGAAGCCGGCATTCGCCTCGCCGTGCAAGCTGTGCTCGCCAGCCCGCGCTTCCTGTTCCGCATGGAGCAGGCGCCGGCCGCACTGCGCGCGGGACAGACCTACCGCGTGGGCGACCTCGACCTGGCCTCGCGGTTGTCGTTCTTCATGTGGGGCTCGGTGCCTGATGCCGAACTGGTGCGCGTGGCCATGCAGGGCACGTTGCAGTCACCTGCGGTGTTCGAGAAACAGCTGAAGCGAATGCTGGCCGATTCGCGCGCCGAGGCGCTGTCCACGCGTTTTGCCTCGCAGTGGCTGCGTTTGCAGGACGTCGAAAAGGTGCGCCCAGACCACCACTTCTATTCGTACTGGGATACCACGCTGTCGCAGGCATTAGTGCGCGAGACCGAGCTGTTCGTCGACAGCTTGATCCGCGAGGACCGCCCGGTGACCGACCTGCTGACCGCCGATCACACCTTCGTCAACGAGCGGCTGGCCAAGCACTACGGCATCCCGAACATTCTCGGCGACCAGTATCGCCGCGTGACGATTGCCGACCCGAACCGCCGCGGTGTCCTCGGGCAGGGCAGCGTGTTGTTGCTGACCTCGATTGCCGACCGTACGTCGCCGGTGCTGCGCGGCAAGTGGGTGATGGAAGTGCTGTTGGGCTCGCCACCGCCTCCGCCGCCGCCGAACGTCCCGTTGCTCGAAGAGACCAAGGCCGTGGACGCCGGCAAGCTGCTGTCGACCCGCGAGCGCATGGAAGAGCACCGCAAGAACCCGGCGTGCACGTCGTGCCACAAGGTAATCGACCCGCTCGGCCTGGCTCTCGAGAACTTCGACGTCACCGGGGTGTGGCGCATCAAGGACAACGGCGTCACCGTTGATCCGGTGGGTGACCTGTTCGACGGCACCAGGCTCGATGGTCCGGTCGCACTGCGCAATGCGCTGATGAAGCACCAGGACGTCATCATGCTGAGCTTCACCGAGAGCCTGATGACCTATGCGCTCGGCCGCCGGGTCGAGTCGTACGACATGCCCACGGTGCGGGCGATCGCGCGCGATGCCAAGCGCAACAACTACAGGTTCTCATCGTTTATTTCTGGCGTCGCGAACAGCGCGGCGTTTCGCATGGGTCGGGTAGCAGCAGTCGAGACGACTGCGGCTGCGGGTCGGTAACCGGAGGAGAGGCTGATGTTCATCACCAAGAAACACATTTCCCGTCGCGCGGTGCTGCGTGGCCTGGGAGTGACGATGGCGTTGCCGATGCTGGAGGCGATGGTGCCGGCGCGCACCGTGTTCGCCAAGACAGCGGCGGGCAAGGTGCGGGTGGCCGCTATCGAGATGGTGCATGGCTCCGCGGGCGCGACCAAGTTCGGCCTGCAGAAGAACCTGTGGTCGCCGGCGGCGGTCGGCAAGGGCTTCGATCTGTCGCCCTCCAGCCTCGCGCCGCTCGAGCCGTTCCGCGATTACCTGACGATTGTCAGCAACACCGACGTCCGTAACGCCGAAGCCTTCGAGCTGCCGGAGATCGGCGGCGATCATTTCCGCTCGAGCGCGGTGTTTCTCACCCAGGCGCATCCGCTGCAGACGCAGGGCTCGGGTGTGCGCGCCGGCGTCTCGTTCGACCAGCTCTACGCGCACAAGTTCGGCCAGGAAACGCCGATTCCGTCGATGCAGTTGTGCATCGAGGCAGTCGACCAGGCCGGTGGCTGCTCCTACGGTTACTCGTGCGTCTACACCGACACGATCAGCTGGGCCGACAAGGATTCGCCGTTGCCGATGATTCGCGATCCGCGCCTGGCCTTCGACCAGCTGTTCGGTGTGGGTGCGACCCCCGAAGAACGCGCCATTCGCCGCGCGGAAGACAAGAGCATTCTCGACCTGATCAGCTCGCAGCTCTCGCGATTGAACAAGGAGATCGGCGCCGCCGACCGCACGCGCCTGTCAAATTACCTGGATGAAGTCCGCGAAATCGAACGCCGCATTCAAAAGGTCGAGAGTTACAACAAGAGCGGTGAAGTCCGCGAGTTGCCAAGCTCACCGGTCGGCGTGCCCGACTCGTTCGACGAGCACGTCAAACTGATGTTCGACCTGCAGGCGGTCGCCTTCGCCTCCGACACCACGCGCATCTTCTCGTTCAAGATGGGCCGCGACGCGTCGAGCCGCGTTTACCCAACCAGCGGCGTGACCACCGGTTTCCACCCGGCCTCGCACCATGGCGATCGCGAAGACCGCATCATGGACTTCGCCAAGATCAACAAGTACCACGTCGGCATGCTGCCCTACTTCCTGCAGAAGCTGAAGGACACGCCCGATGGCGACAGCAACCTGCTCGACAACACGCTGGTGGTTTACGGCTCGCCGATGGGCGACTCGAATATCCACAATCACAAGCGCTGCCCGTTGTTCTTTGCCGGCAAGGCCGGCGGCGCGCTCAAGGGCGGGCTGCATTTGAAGGCCGCCGACGGCACGCCGATGGCCAACGCCATGCTGAGTGCCCTGCACGGCCTCGGGCTCGATGAAATCAAGAGCTTCGGCGACAGCACCGGTGCATTCAACCTCACGACGACGCCCGAAGCGACCGTCGCCCAGGAATAAGGGACTGCGAATGCTGCGACAGAGATTGTTCGGAAGCCTCGGCCTGGCGCTTTGCCTCACGGTGGCAATCAACGCGCAAGCGCCGGTCACGGTGGCCACCGCCGCCATGAACGGCGATCGCGACGGCGTGCGCGCACTGCTGAAGAAGGGCCTCGACGTCAACCAGGCGCAGGGCGACGGCACCACCGCATTGCACTGGGCTGCCATGAAGGGCGATGCCGAACTGGCCCAGATGCTGATCTATGCCGGCGCGAACGTCCGCGCGACCACGCGCCTTGGTGCCTACACGCCGCTCTATCTCGCGGCCAAGGGCGGCTACTCGGCGGTCGTGGCGGCCTTGCTCGCCGCCGGCGCCGACGCCAAGGCCACTACCACCAATGGCACCACGCCGCTGATGATTGCTGCCGCCGCCGGCGACACCCGCACCATCACGTCGCTGGTCGAGAATGGCGCCGACATCAACGCGAAGGACGGCGCCAAGGGCGAGACTCCGTTGATGTTCGCAGCCGCGTTCAACCGCACCGACGCGGTCAAGTTGTTGCTGGCGCGCGGCGCCGACCACAAGGCCACGTCCAAGGTCGTGGATCTGTTCGCGTTGACGGCGCCCGAAGAAGAGGCGATGGCGCGCGGCGCCGGTGGCAACGCCCCGGCGCGTCCCGCCGGTAACCGGCCAGCCGACATCGCTGGCGCGACGCGCGGCTATCGCTACAACGAACTGATCAGTTCGCAGGGCGGCTTGAGCGCCTTGTTGTTCGCGGCGCGCCAGGGCTACACCGACACCGTGAAGGCGCTGGTCGATGGCGGCGCCGATCTCAACTACCTGAGCGCCGGCGACAAGACCAGCCCGCTGCTAATGGCGATCATCAACGGCCACTTCGACCTTGCGGCGTACATGCTCGAGAAGGGCGCCAACCCGAACGTCGCCGCGTTCAACGGCGCCACCCCCGTCTATGCGGTGCTCAACATCCAGTGGGCGCCCAAGTCCCTGTACCCAAGCCCCAAGGCGTATCAACAGCAGACGACTACTTACCTGGACCTG
>JANMUX010000015.1:0-14618 GCA_031392125.1 Acidobacteriota bacterium
GCCGCTGAAGCGGTTGCCGCCCTCGCGCGGAATCATGTTCAGGCGCACGCCGCCCGACGAAGTTTCGGCACCAATGCCGGCGGTCTGGTAGCTGACCTCGGCGTTCATGGAGTCGTTGTAATAGCTCTGGATGGCGCCATCACCCTGCAGGCCGTTGGTCATCTGGCCGTCCACCAGCACCGTGGTATTGGCCGTCGTCATGCCGTGGGTCGACATGTAGGTTTGCTGCATGGCGCGCGCGCCGCCGGTATCCGGCAGGCTCAGGTTGACGCCGACTACCAGTTGGGCCATGCCTTGAATGGTGCGGCCAGTGGGGATGGCGTCGATGGCTTCACGATTAAGCACCGAGGTCTTGGCCGCCGTGGTGACGTCCACAACCGGGGAAGACCCGGTGACGGTGATCGTTTCTTCCAGGGAGCCGACCGCGAGTTCGGCGTTGATTGTTGCGGTGAACTCGGCTTGGATCTGCAGGCCATCACGCCGGAACGTCTTGAAACCGGGCAACGTGAACGACACGTTGTAGGTGCCAGGCCGGAGGTCGCCGATCCGGTAGTTGCCGTCGCCGTCGCTAATCGCCGACTTGACCTTTTCGATCAAGACGTCGCTCGATGCCTCAACGGTAACGCCAGGCATTGCCGCGCCGGTCGTGTCTTTCACCACGCCGGTAATCGCGCTCTGGGCGTAGGCGGCTGTAGACAGAAGCATGGCTCCTGCAAACACCCACAGCGTCCTTGCCAATATTCGTCGCGCCATTCTGTTCCCCTCCAAGTGCAACAATCGATATCTGGTCGAGTGCTACTGGGCACACGCCAAACACAGCCGAAACCCGATCGAGACAAGTAGTGCAGCCAGTGGCCGCACCGGCAATATGCAAACGCGGTATGGACCCGAATAGCGGCGCGAATGGGAGGCTATTCGCATGGGGCGAGAGTGTCAATACAAACTATTACACTTATCTGCAACTTGTTGGATCGGGAGACATTCCATTTTCATCATGGGTTCGGCAACTGAAACAGATACGGCCGGGTTCGGTAAGATGGTGCACATGAAATTGCTCGCCATGACTGCCTTGCTCGCGCTCGCTGTAACTGCCTGCGGCGGCAGTTCCGACACCCCCACTGCGCCAAGCGCCAACGTGCCGTTCTCGACGGTGGACGTCAGGGTGGGCACCGGCGCGGAGGCTAACACCGGCCGCGCAGTCACGGTGAATTACGCGGGCTACCTTTACAGCGCAACGGCGGCCGAAAACAAGGGCACGCGCTTCGATTCCGGGAGTTTCCCCTTCACGGTCGGATCAGGCGTCATTCAAGGGTTCAGCCAAGGCGTGATCGGGATGCGGGTGGGGGGCATTCGCCGCGTGATCATCCCGCCCAACCTGGGCTACGGGAACAGCCCCCCGGCGCAGAGCGGCATTCCAGCCAACGCCACCCTGGTATTTGAAATCGAGTTGCTGTCGGTCCAATAGGACGAGCGAGAGGCGCCGCTATTTCGGGAAGCGCCCGAGGGCGACCAGCAACTCGAGCCGCGCCTGGCGCACGGCGTCTTCCGACTGCACGGCTGCCGTCTCGAGGTCCCGCACCGATCGCTGCGCATCGATCACCTCGATGTTGGTCGTTGAGCCGGCATCGAAGGCGACAATCGTGATTTTCAAGACGTCGTTGGCATGCTGCGCGGCCTCGCGCGCCCGGGCCAGCGCGCGCTCCTGGGCGGCGACCGCCGCCCGCGCGATGCGCACTTCAGACCGCGCCTGAATCTGCACTTGCTCGAGCGAGAAGAGCGACGACTGCAGGTCGGCCTCGCGGACCCGCCTGACCGCTCGCCGCGCGCCGAAATCGAAGATCGGCTGCGCCACCTGGAAGTTGAGGCTCCACGTGCGCGAGGGCTGGAACAAGCCGGCCGGTGTCAGCACCTGCGGACCGAAAGTCACGTTGACTGCCGGCCACCAGTCCTTGGAACTGTCGCGGACCACGCGGTCGTTCGCCTGGCGCCGCGCCGAAAACAGCTGGACGTCGGTGCGCGCCGGCATCCACTCGGTTTCAACAGCATCGGCTGGCACTTCAAAAGCGGGCTCGCCGTTCACATCCACCGGGCCGTTCGCTGTGAGCAGCACGCCCAGGGCTTCCTGCGCGCGCGTCACGTTGAGACGAAACGTCTCGAGTATCGCCTCGTTACTCGCAAGCACCTGCGCCGAGCGCAGTTCGTTGAGCCGGCTGCCGACGCCGCCTTCGCGACGCTTGGTGTTGTAACCCAACTGGCCGCGCGCGGTGTCGATGGCCGTCAGGCTGACGTCGACGAGGCGCTTCTGCGCCACGACCGCCAGGTAGGCCGATGCCGACGCCACTGCGATCTGACGACGCGTGTCGGTAGTGGCAAGCCGGGCAATGCCAACCTGGTCCAGCGCCTGTGCCCGCACGGCCCACTGAGCCGCCGCCAGGACCGGCGCGCTCGCCTGCAGGCCAAACACCGACTGGTTCTGTGGCTGCACCGTTTCCTCGCCGAACGAACGCCCACTGTCGAGCGTAGTGTTGGTTACCGATCCACTGACCCGTGGCATGACCGCCGCGCGGGTCTGCTGCAGGATGGCTTCGGAGCGCACGATGTTGTTCGCCGCGATGGCGATGGTCGGGTTCTTCTCTAAAGCCCGCGCAATCGCCTCGTCAAAGCTGACCGTCTCCACTGTTGGGAGGGCGGCGGCATCAGGCGCGGCCGGACGGACCTGCGCAACAGCCGGCGTTGCCAGGACCAGCGCGAGAATGATGGCGCCAGCGGCGGGGGCTACCGCACCCCTTGCGCCTGCCGCACCTGACGCACCCTCCTGTGGCTCGTCGTGTGAGTGACGGCCGCGTCCCGGCACCAACGTGCGAATGACGACGTAGAGCACGGGGATGAAGAGAATCGACAGGAACGTGGACGCAATCATGCCGCCCGCGACGGCTGTGCCGACCGAGTTCCGGGCGGCCGCGCCGGCGCCGCTGGCCAGTGCCAGCGGCAACACGCCGAGAATGAAGGCGAACGACGTCATGAGGATCGGTCGCAAGCGAATGCGCGACGCTTCGACGGCCGCTTCGACAATCGACATGCCCTGCTCCCGCAGTTGCTCGGCGAACTCCACGATCAGGATCGAGTTCTTCGCCGCCAGGCCAACCAGCAGCACCAGTCCCACCTGGCAGAACACGTCGTTGCTGAACCCGCGAATCAGCTGCGCGCTGAGCGCGCCGAACACCGCGAGCGGCACCCCCAACAGGATGATGAACGGCAGCACGAACGACTCGTACTGCGCCGCCAGCACCAGGTACACCAGCATCACGCTCAGGCCAAAAATGTAGATAGCCTGCGAACCCGACTTGATCTCTTCGAGCGACTGCCCCGCCCAGGCGAAGCTGAACCCCGCCGGCAGCGATCCGGCGAGGTCTTCCATCGCCTGCAGCGCCTGCCCTGAGCTCTGACCCGGCATCGGGTTGCCAGTGATCGATGCCGAGCGGAACAGGTTGAAGTGACTGATCACCTGCGGCGCGGTAGTTTCGCGAAGACGCACCACGCCTTCGAGCGACACCATCTCGCCGCGCGACGCGCGCGCATACAACTGCCGCAAGTCGGTCGGGCCGGCGCGAAAGCGCTGGTCGGCCTGCGCATACACGCGATAGGCCCGGTTGTTGAAGTCGAAGTCGTTGACATACTGCGACCCCAGGAACACCTGCAGTGCATCGGTCACCTCGCGCAGCGGCAAGCCGAGGCTGCGCGCACGATCGCGATCGATATCGACGACCAGTTGAGGGTCGTCGGCGCGGAAGCTGCTGAACAGGCCCTGCACGCGACCGCTCTGGTTGCCGGCGCCCATCAGGCCGGCGCTCGCCGCGGCCAGGCCGTTGACATCGGTTGAACCGCTCTGGTCGAGCACTTCGAACTGGAAGCCGCCAAAGGTTGACAGGCCCTGAATGGCGGGCGGCGGGAACGCCACGACAATCGCCCCCTTGATGCCGAACAGTTGACCGCTCAGCCGGCCGATCACCGCGCTCAGCGACTGATCGGCGCGCTGGCGCTCGGCGTAATCCTTCAACCGCACGAACATCAGTCCGTTGTTGGGCGCCGCACCCGAGAAGCTGAACCCCATGACGGCGAACGCTGCGGCCACGTCGGGATCGGCATAGACAATCTTCTCGGCCTCTTTGGCGATGTTGGTCGTGTATTCGAGGGACGCGCCAGCCGGCGCCTGTACGATGGCAATGAAATACCCCTCGTCCTCGGCCGGCACAAACGACGAAGGTACCAGGCCGAACAACACCCACGTCGCCCACAGGCCGCCGGCAAACAACAGGATCATCGCGTAGCGCAGTCGCAGTGACTGCCGCACCAACCTCACGTAGAGCGCGGTGCCGGCGTCAACCATGCGGTTGAACATGGTGAAGAACGCGCCATGCGCATGCGTCTGCTTGTCGAGTAACAGCGCCGCCAGTGCCGGCGTCAGGGTGACGGCATTGAACACCGACAGCACCACGGCAAAGGCAATCGTCAGCGAGAACTGCTGATAGAGACGGCCCGTCACGCCCGGAAAGAACGCCACCGGCACGAACACCGCGACCAGCACCACGCCGATCACGACGACGGCGCTAAACACCTCGCGCATGGCGTCGATCGCCGCCCGTCGCGCCGACTTCTTGAACTGCGTCATGTGGCGTTCGATGTTCTCGATCACCACGATCGCATCGTCCACCACGATGCCGGTTGCGAGCACGATGCCGAACAGCGTCAGGGTGTTGATCGAGAAGCCGAACAGCTTGATGAAGGCAAAGGTGCCGATCAGCGAGACCGGGATGGTGATCGCCGGGATGATCGTGCTGCGCCAGTTCTGCAGGAACAGGAACATCACCAGGATCACCAGGCCGATGGCCTCACCGAGCGTCCACAGCACCTCGATGATCGATTCGCGAACCACCACGACGTTGTCGAATGCCACGCGCCATTCGAGCCCGGGCGGAAAGTTCTTCTCGAGCCGGGTCATTTCAGAGGTCACGCCGTCGAACACGTCGATCGCGTTCGCCGATGGCAGCAGCGTGATGCCAATACCCTGGGCTTCGAGACCGAGAAAGCGAAGGTTCGAGGCGTAGGTTTCGGCGCCGAGTTCAACCCGACCGACGTCCTTCACGCGGACCAGGGCGCCATCGGGTCCGGCCTTCACCACCACGTCCTCGAACTGCGAGACCTCGGACAGGCGGCCCATGGCGCGGACGCTGAGCGTGAACTCCTGCTCGGCCGCGGACGGAGCGTCGCCCAGGGCGCCGGCCGCGACCTGCACGTTCTGCTCGCGCAGCGCCGACACCACGTCGCCACCGGTCAACCGGCGGCTGGCGAGTTTGTTGGGATCCAGCCACAGGCGAATCGCGTACTTGCGCTCGCCGAACACGATGACGTCGCCCACGCCGGGGACGCGCTTGATTGCGTCGCGCAGGTAGAGGTCGATGTAGTTGCTGATGAACAGGCTCGAGTAGCGGTTGTCCTTCGAAAAGAAGCCCAGCCCGCCCATGAAGCCGGCGGTCACCTTCGTCACGGTGATGCCGTTAGTACGCACCTCGGCCGGCATGCGGCCGAGCGCCTGGTTGACGCGGTTCTGCACGTCGACGGCGGCCAGGTCCTGGTCGCGATCGACGTCGAACGTCACGTTGATGGTGCTGAACCCGCTGTTGGTGCTCGACGAGGTGATGTAAGTCATGCCCTCGACGCCGTTGATGGCCTGCTCGAGCGGCGTGGTCACGGCGCTTTCCACCGTCTGCGCGTTGGCGCCGGTGTAGAACGCAGTCACGGTCACCGCGGGCGGCGCCAGTTCGGGATAGCGGGCGATCGGCAGCGTCGGGATCGACACCGCGCCCGCTAGAATGATCAGGAGCGAGCAGACCGTCGAGAGGACGGGCCGCCGAATGAAGACGTCGGCAAGCATGGTTAGGAGACTTTCTTCTCAGCGGGCGCCGGCGCGGCGGGTGGAGGGCCGGTCTGAACCGGGGCGCCGTCGCCAATCTTCTGCAAGCCCGAGACAATCAACTGCTCGCCCGGCGCCAGGCCGCTGCGAACGACGTATTCATTGCCGATGATGTCGCCCACCGAGACCGGCTTCTGCCGCGCCACGGAGCCGGCTTGCCCCTTCTCGACGACGAACGCGAAGTACTGGCCGTTGACACGCAGCACGGCGGTGACCGGCACCGTGAGGCCCGGCGCCTCGGACCACACCACCCGCGCGCGCACGAATTGATCGGCACGGAACTGCCCGCGCCCCTCGACCAGCGGCGCCTTGGCCAGCACCGTCTGCGTCGCGGGGTCGACGTTGGGCGACACGAAGCTGATCGTGTTGGTCGCAATCAGCTTGCCCGCATCGTCCATCAGTCGAACCGGCAGGCCCACTTTCAATTGTGGCGCCTGCTGCACCGGGATGCTGATGTAAAGCTCGAGCACATCGTTTTCGTCCACGGTCGTCAGCATCGTGCTCTTGGTAACGCGGTCGCCGACAACAACCTGGATGTCGCCCACCACGCCGGCCGACGGCGCCGTCACGCGGTAGTAGCCGAGCATGCTGCGCTGCTGCTTGATCTGCTCGTCGAGCGCCTTGATCTGCGCCTCGGTGGTGCGGACCGTGGTCTCGTACTGCTCGACCTCGCGCTGGCTCACCGCTCCGGCGGCCAGCAGCGCCGTGTTGCGCGCGACCTGTTGCTGAGCAAACGACAGTTCGGCCTCGCGCATCGGCCGCATCGACTGCAGCGAGGCGAGCGCAGCTTGTTCGGGCGCCGAGTCAATCTCGAACAGCAGGGCGCCTTGGGAGACACGCTCACCCGATCGCACCGCGATGCGGGTGAGGTGTCCTTCGGCCTGCGGCTGGATCGTGCTCGATCGCCGAGATTTGAGCGTGGCGACAAACTCGCTCACCTGCTCGACTGGCTTGTTGGCCAGCGTGATGGCTTCAACCGGCATGGGCGGCATGCCGCCGCCCGGCGGTCCGCCCGGCGCGGCCGGCTCGGCGCCACCGCACGCGACAGCCGAGGCCGTGGCCAGGAGCAACGAACAAAAGGCGAATGCTCGAGCTACACGAAACCGAGAGTGGGCGGACGGCGTTGTGAAATGCATGCGTGGGAACCCTTGAGACGTAGAAAAAGCGAACCCTTACTATAAACCCACGCGAGAGATGCTGGCAATCGCGGGTAGGGTCACAATGGTCAGATGCTCGACGACGTCAGGGGTTTCAGCCGGGGCATGTATTCCAACTGGTTCTGGCACCGCCCCCTCCAGTTACTAATCGACGCCGGCGAAGGCCTCCAACTCGAGCTGGGCTCAAACGTCTTCTCGCCCTCCGTGCTGGCCATCAGCCACGGTCACTCCGATCACGTGCTCGGCTTGCCAGGGCTCGTGGCGGCTCGCCGATTCGGCAAAGGTGCAACGGACAAGCCCCTGACGATTGTTTATCCCGAGCACTCGCGAGGGGTGCAGGCCGCTCGTGACCTGCTCGGCACCGCCTACGCCGACGTCGTGTTCCCTCTCACCTGGATTGCTGCGACGCCCGGCACGGTGACGCCGCTCGGCAAGGGCCGTTCGCTCGAGGCGTTTGCCGTTCGACATGTGCCCGACGAACCGGCGCTCGGCTATCGCGTGGTCGAGAAGAAAAAGCGGCTGAAACCCGAGTTCGCCGCCATGAGCCAGGCCGACGTCGAAATCGCAGCAGGCAAGGGGCAGCGCGATGCGCTGCTCGAAGAAGTCACCTCGGTTCGCTTCGCCCATTCGGGCGACGCCATGCCGATCGATCCGGCGCTGGTTGCCGATGCCGAGCTGCTGGTGCACGACGCGACGTTCCTGGACGAAGCCGACCGCCGCTATCCCATTCACGCCACCACGGAGGAAGCCCTCGCCGTCGGCAAGGCCGCGAACGTGAAAACCCTCGTCCTCTATCACTTGTCGATTCGCTACGACCGCGCGAGCGCCCTGCCGGCGCTGCGTGCTCAAGTGGCCGCCAGCGGGTTCACCGGCAACTGCTGGCTCCTCGACGAAGACGAACTCATCGCACTCCAGGCACCTTAGGCACCCTAGGCACCCTAAGCACTATAATTTCGTGACGTGTCCACCCTCACTCAGACAGATATCAAGCGGATCGCGGAGCTGGCGCGGCTCGAGCTCACGGCCGACGAACTCGACTTGTTCACGCGGCAGCTTGGCAGCATCCTCACCTACGTCGAGCAGATCCGCGAGCTCGACACCGCCGGCGTGCCGCCGACTTCGCACGTGCTCAACCGGCCGGTCGATCGCGACGACACCCTGCAGCCGTCGCTGTCGCGGCAAGATCTGCTGGCGAACGCACCCGATGCCGCGAACGAGGCCGGTCTCTTCAAGGTACCGAGGGTGATCGGATGACCTCGCGAGAGTTGACCCGACAGATCGCCGACGGAGACACCACGGCGTTAGCAGTATGCGAAGCGCATCTCGATCGCATCAAGGCGGTTGAGCCTCAACTGAGCGCGTTCAACACCGTGATCGCGGAACGCGCGCTCGACCGTGCGCGTGCACTCGATGCGCAGCAGAAAGCCGGCGCGCCGCTCGGCCCGTTGCACGGCGTGCCGGTTGCCATCAAGGACAACATGTGCACGGCGGGCGTGCCGACCACTGCGTCGTCCAGGATCCTGCGCGGCTTCATCCCGCCGTACAACGCCACGGCGGTCAGCCGCCTCGAAGCGGCCGGGGCCGTCGTCATGGGCAAGACCAACCTGGACGAGTTCGCGATGGGATCGTCAACGGAAAACTCCGCCCTCGGCGCCACGCGCAACCCGTGGGACCTCACGCGCACGCCAGGCGGGTCGAGCGGCGGTTCGGCGGCAGCGGTGGCGGCCGGCATGGTGCCGCTCGCGCTCGGGTCCGATACCGGCGGCTCCATTCGCCAGCCCGCCGCCTTGTGCGGCATCGTCGGGTTGAAGCCCACCTACGGGCGCGTCTCGCGCTACGGGCTCATGGCGTTCGCGTCTTCACTCGATCAGATTGGTCCGTTCGCGCACACCGTTGAAGATGCCGCGCTGGCGTTCCAGGTGATCGGCGGGCACGATGGCCACGACGCCACATCATCGACCGAAGCCATGCCGGATCTGCTGGCGTCTCTGACCGGCGACGTCAAGGGTCTGCGCGTCGGCGTGCCGAAGGCATTTCTTGGTGAGGGCGTTGATGACTCCGTCCTCGCTGCGTTTAACGAAGCCATGGGGACGCTGGCCGCCCGTGGCGCCACGCTCGTGGACATCGCGTTGCCCCACGCCGGCTATGGCATTCCGGTCTATTACCTGATTGCCACGGCGGAAGCCTCGTCCAACCTCGCCCGTTACGACGGGGTCCGCTATGGCCATCGCACCACGATCGAAAAAGACGACACGCTCCTGACCATGTACGAGCGGTCTCGCGATGAAGGCTTCGGTCCGGAAGTAAAGCGCCGGATCATGCTTGGCACCTACGTGCTCAGCGCCGGCTACTACTACGCGTACTACCTGAAGGCGCAGCAAGTGCGGACCTTGCTGCGGCGAGACTTCGAGCAGGTGTTCGCCAGCGTCGATGTCGTCGCAACGCCGACCACGCCCACGCCGGCGTTCAAGCTGGGTGAGAAGACCAGTGACCCGATCCAGATGTACCTGAACGACATCTTCACGGTCAGCGCCAACCTGACCGGGCTGCCGGCCATCAGCGTCCCGTGCGGGTTCTCGCCAGGCCGGCTGCCGATCGGCTTTCAGCTCACCGGACGGATGTTCGACGAGGCGACGTTGTTGCGCGCGTCGGATGCCTACCAACGCGACACCTCCTTCCATACCGAAGCCCCGCCTACTGCGCGGTGATGTTGGGCCGGCCCTTTCGCAACACGAACTTCTGAATCTTCCCGGTCGCCGTCTTCGGGAGCTCCGCCACCGGGGTGAAGCCGTGCGGCACCTTGAAGTGCGCCATGGTGGCGCGGCAGAACTCGCGCAAGGCATCGGCGGTCGCTGATTGACCGCTCTTGAACACCACGAACGCGTGCGGCGACTCACCCCACTTGTCATCCGGCAAGCCGACGACGGCAGCTTCCTGGATCGCGTCGTGCCGCAGCAGCATGGCCTCCACTTCGACCGATGAGATGTTCTCGCCTCCGCTGATGATGACGTCTTTCAGGCGATCGGTAATCTGGACGTAGCCGTCAGAATGCACGACGGCCGCGTCGCCGGTGTGGAACCAGCCATCGCCCATGCACTTCGCGGTCGCCTCGGGGTCGTTGTAGTAGCCCGCCATGATCACGTTGCCCCTGGCGACGATCTCGCCGGCAGTGGTGCCGTCGGGAGGGACCTCGTGTCCCTGCTCGTCGACGACCCGGAGCTCGCCCGACGTGATCAACTCGACCCCCTGGCGCGCCTTGATTCTTGCCCGGTCGTCGGCCGACAGCGAGGAGTGTTCCGGGAGGGGCTCGCAGATGCTGATCGCGGGCGCCGTTTCGGTAAGACCGTAGATCTGGGTGACGACCCAGCCCAGTTCATCCTCGATGCGCTGGATGGTAACGGCGGCGGGCGGAGCACCGGCGGTCATCACCCCGACGCCGCGAGGCGCGTCCTGCTTCACCTCGGCTGGCGCGCTGGCCAGCATGATCAGCACGGTCGGCGCCGCACACAGCCGCGTGACCCGCTCTTCTTTTGCGATGCGAAACACCGTGGCGCCGTCGAACTTCGGCAGGCACACGTGCCGGGCCCCGGCGGCTGTCACCGTCCACGTGAAAGTCCAGCCGTTGGCGTGAAACATCGGCAACGTCCACAGGTAGGTGTCGGCGGGCGTCATCGGCGTGTGCGCGAGCATGCCGACGCAGTTCATCCACGCGTTGCGATGCGTGATCATCACGCCCTTGGGACGTGAGGTCGTCCCACTCGTGTAGTTGATGGTCAGGAGGTCGTTCTCGCCAATCACGGGCCGCGTGAAGCCGGCCGGGGCATCAGCGAGCAGGGCTTCGTAGTCGAGCCAGTGCGACGAGCCGCGTTGATCGGCGGTGGCGTCCAGCGCCACGAAATGGGCGACCGACTTTAAGTCTGCGCGAATCGAGTCGATGGCGGCCAGGTAATCGGCGGCCACGCACACAACCTTCGCGCCGCTATGTTGGATCATGTAGCGGAAGTCGTCGCCGACCAGCCGGAAGTTCAGCGGCACGAGAACGGCGCCTAGCTGCGGGACGGCGTAGAACGACTCGAGCTGGGCGTGGGTGTTCGGCGCGATGTAGGCGACGCGCTCGCCCTGCCTCACTCCCATCTGCTGAAGGGCCGAAGACCAACGATCGCAACGATCGAAAAACTCGCCGTAGGTCCACCGCTGCGCACCATCGACGACGCCTTCACGGTTGGCGTAGAGCCGGCGCGCCCGGCGCATGAACTCGAGCGGTGTAAGCGGAACTTCCATCGGCGGGCATCATACCCGGAGTGCTGGGGTGCTGAGGTGCTGAGGTGCTCTAGCGCTGGGCCACGGCGGCGGGCTGCCGGCGCATGAACGCCCAGATCGCCAAGCCAAGAAGCACGAACGGAATGGCAGGAATCAGCAGGGCGACAATCGCGGCAACAAGGCCGATCACGGCCACGACACCGCCAACCACCAGCAGAATGGGCAGAACGGCTGCGCCCGCTGCCAGCCCGATGGCGCCTGTGACCAGGCCGAACGGAAACCACAGCAGCTTGAACAGCAGCTTGAAGGGCAGGAACACCGCCCAGAAAACCAGTTTGAGCACCAGGAAGATGAGGCCGAAGACAAACGCAAACGCGAGGCCTGCGGCCAGGATCCCGGCGAACGCAATCAGTTCGATCATCTTGACTAGAAAAGACGAGGCAGGAGGCCCCGGTGTTCCGGGACCCAGCGGAAAACCACGAAGGTGCGAACGACCTTCGTGGTCGCGGTTCAGCGCAGGTCGACGACGACCTTGAAGTCGGGCAGATCCCACTGGACGAGGTTCTGCTTCACCTCTTCCATGGCGACGCGTTCGGGCTTGATCAACTTTGACGCCGGCAACTGGTCCAGCGTGTCGTGATCCAGGCGGACGCGCGCACCGCGGCGCAGTTGCTTGGCGCGCAGGGCCGACACGTCAACGTAAAGAAAGCGGCTTTCGATGGGTGTGGCCTTCGGATGAACGATAGGCGCGTCGTCCGCGTGGGTGCCGTCACCACCTTGCGGGATTTCAATGTCTGACATAGCCACCCAGTCTACTCCTACAGGGCCGCGAACGGCAATCATTGTCGGGGCGGCACTTCCTGACGGGTGGCACTGCCCGACGGAGAACATATGTCCCCGTCAGGAAGCCCATCCCGGGCAGGATCTCCGCCCCGGCAAGTGGTGTGACCCGCCAGGTGCTAGGCGGCCACCTCGACGTTAATCGTGCGCGGGCGGGTCTCTTCACGGAACGGCAGCTTCACGGTCAGCACACCGTTCTTGTATTCGGCGGCGATGCGGCTGGCATCGACGCTCGACGGCAGCGAGAAAGAGCGGCTGAACGTGCCGTAGGCGCGCTCGACGCGGTGGAACTGCTCCTGCTTCACATCGGTGGCGAACTTGCGCTCGCCCTTCAGGGTCAGCGTGTTGTTCTCGAACACGACGGCGATGTCGTCGCGGTTCATGTCCGGCAACTCCGCCTTGAGCACCAGCTCCTGCTGGCCATTTTCGAAAATATCAACCGCGGGCACCCAGCGGCCGTTGGTCAGGAGGTCAGCGAACGGATCGAATCGAACAATGGACATGTCTCTGCTCCTTTGGTCTTAGGTCTTAAGGTCTTAGGGTTACTTTGCTTCCGCAAACTCTGCGTCGACGACCTCGCCGTCCTTGACGGCTTCAGTCGCGTTCTCCTGCTTTGGGGCGTTCTCGGCCGCCTTGGCTGCCTGCGCCGCCTGGTGAGCCTCGGCTTCCGACCGGTTACGGCTCTCCACTTCCTCGCGCTGCCGCGCATCGTCGGCCGCGTTGGCCTCGGCGTCGCGGACCAGCCGGTCGACTTCGTCCTTGTTCAGGCCGCTTGCGCCGCTGATCGTGATGGTCTGTTCCTTGCCCGTCGCCTTGTCCTTCGCCACCACGCTGACAATGCCGTTGGCGTCGATGTCGAAGGCGACTTCCACTTGGGGCAGGCCGCGTGGCGCCAGCGGCAGGCCCGACAGGTGGAAACGGCCCAGCGTGCGGTTGTCGCGCGCCAAGGAACGTTCCCCCTGCAACACGTGCACTTCCACGCTGGTCTGGTTGTCAGTCGCCGTCGAGAAGACTTCGCTCTTCTTCGACGGAATGGTGGTGTTGCGCGGGATGAGCACGGTCATTACGCCACCCAGCGTTTCAATGCCGAGCGACAGCGGCGTCACGTCGAGCAGCAACAGGTCTTTCACGTCGCCGGCCAGCACGCCGCCCTGGACGGCCGCGCCGATGGCAACCACTTCATCCGGGTTGACGCCCTTGTGCGGCTCCTTGCCGAAGTATTCCTTCACCACCTGCTGCACGCGCGGCATGCGGGTGGAACCACCGACGAGCACGACCTCGTCCACGTCCGACGGCTTGAGACCGGCGTCGGCAAGCGCCTGCTTGAGCGGCGCCAGCGTCCGCTGCACCAGGCCCTCGACCAGCGACTCGAGCTTGGCCCGCGTGAGCTTCATCGTCATGTGCTTGGGGCCCGAGGCATCGGCCGTAATGAACGGCAGGTTGATCTCGGTCTCCACCACTGACGACAATTCGATCTTGGCCTTCTCGCCCGCTTCCTTCAGGCGCTGCAGGGCCATGCGGTCCTTACTGAGGTCGATGCCGTCGGACTTCTTGAACTCCGCCGTCATCCACTCCACTACCAGTTGATCGAAGTCGTCGCCACCAAGGTGCGTGTCGCCGTTAGTCGACTTCACTTCGACGACGCCCTCGCCCACCTCGAGGACCGAGATGTCGAAGGTGCCGCCACCGAGGTCGAACACGGCGATCGTCTCGTCCTTCTTCTGATCAAGGCCGTACGCGAGCGCCGCCGCAGTCGGCTCGTTGACAATGCGCAGCACGTTCAATCCGGCGATCTGGCCGGCATCCTTGGTCGCCTGGCGCTGCGAGTCGTTGAAGTACGCCGGCACGGTGATCACCGCGTCGCTGACCTTCTCACCGAGATAGTCTTCCGCCGCCTGCTTGAGCTTCTGCAGGACCATTGCGGAGATCTCGGGCGGCGAATACTGCTTGCCGCGCACCGAGATGCGCGCCTCGCCGTTGCTGCCGGCGGCCACCGCGTACGGCACGCGCCGGGTTTCTTCCGTGACCTCGTCGACCTTGCGGCCCATGAATCGCTTCACCGAGAACACGGTGTTCTCCGGATTGGTCACCGCCTGTCGCTTTGCGACCTGGCCCACGAGCCGCTCGCCGTCTTTGCCAAAGCCCACGACGGACGGCGTGGTGCGCGCGCCCTCCTGGTTGACGATGACGGCCGGCTGGCCGTTCTCCATGACCGAGACGACCGAGTTGGTCGTGCCCAGGTCGATTCCGATGACTCTGCCCTTGCTCATGTTTAGGTGTCCCCCTCAGGACTGGATCCAGTATCGAGTCGCCATGAGTGCTTGTCAAGCATTTTATCTTAGCGACTCACACTCATATGACGCCGGCTGGCGCTAAAAGGTTTCACAACC
>JANMUX010000043.1:0-52155 GCA_031392125.1 Acidobacteriota bacterium
CCGCCGATGCGTTGATCGCCGCCGACCAATTGGTGGCAGCGGGAGTGGATTTCGACGCTGCCTACGCGCGGCTCAAGAAGGGTCGCCCTTACGGCGACGAGAAGCGCGGCGAGTACGCGCTGCGCTGGAAGTCGAAGTCCGGTCCCTTCTTCAACAACATCGTCAATGTGCCTGCGGACTACGACCCGGCCAGGCCGTGGCAACTGCGGGTGCAGTTGCACGGCGGCGTGGCCCGGCCCTCGCCGAATCCGCCTGCTCGTGGGGACAACCCTTCAGGTTTGTCCGCTTCGGGTCGCACTCCCAACCGCATAGCAGGCGAGAATCAAATCTACTTGCATCCCAGTGGCTGGGCTGCCGCCCAGTGGTGGGATGAGGAGCAGATCGACAATATTCTCCGCAGCGTCGACACGCTGAAGCGGAGATACAACATCGACGAGTCGCGGATTTACGTCACCGGCATTTCAGACGGCGGCACCGGCGTGTATTACATGGCGCTGAAGGAGCCGAACCTGTGGTCGTCATACTTGCCGCTGAACGGCAGCATCGCCGTAATTCGCAGCTTGCAGAACGGTGCTGATGGCGAGATGTACGGCAATAACCTGTCGCACGCGCCGTTCTACATCGTCAACGGCGAACACGACAACCTGTATCCCGTTTACCAGGTCGAGCCGCATATCAAATGGTTCCAGTCGCTGGGCATGCCGTTGGTGTTCCGGCCGCAGGCCGGCGCCGGTCACAACACCGCGTGGTGGCCCACCGAGCGCGAGTCCTACGAGAAATTCGTGCGCGAGCACGCGCGCGTAGCGCATCCGGCCAAGGTGTCGTGGGAGACGGAGCGAACCGACAAGTTCAATCGCCACCGCTGGCTTGTAATCAACGAACTGCGCCAGGACCCGTCGCGCGACACCCTGCTCAAGGACCGGGGTTTTTTTCAGCACACCAAGTTGTCGGGACGGGTGGACGTGAACAGGACGGGTAACGCCTTTGAGGCGACGGTCCGCGACGTGGCCGCCTTTACGCTGTTGCTGTCACCAGACGCAGTGGATTTCGCTAAGCCTGTCACGGTGACCGTGAATGGCAAGCCGGCGTTTACCGGCATGGTCAAGAAAGATCCGGCGACGCTGCTGCGGTGGTCGGCGCGCGACAATGATCGAACCGCGCTGTACGGCGCAGAAATAAGGATTACTCCATGAACCCGGTCCTCTGGCTCACGGCGGCCGCGGTGCTCGCCACGACTGTCGGCGCGAGCGCCCAACGCCGGCCGTTCGACCTCACCACGCCGCGGCCCATTCCTGCCGCCGACAAGGTCTGGATCGAAGAGCTGACCTGGATGGAAGTGCGCGATGCGATGGCGGCAGGCAAGACCACCGCGATCGTGGTTGCCGGCAGCACCGAGCAGAACGGCCCCTACGTGCCGACCGGCAAGCACGTGTTCGTGCTGCGGGCGACCGCCGAGGCAATTGCCCGCAAGCTCGGCACGGCGCTCGTCGCGCCGGCGATTCCGTTCGAACCGGGCAACTTCTCGACTACGCCCGGCACGATCCAGGTGCGCGAGACCACCTACGACGCACTGGTGGAAGACCAGGCAGAGAGCCTCAAGGCCAACGGCTTCAAGCACATCGTCCTGATTGGCGACAGCGGCGGCAACCAGCGCGGCCTCGAGCGGGTTGCCAAGAAGCTGTCGGCTGCCTGGGCTACCGGCGACACGACGATTCACTACATCAAGGAGTACTACGACAGCTGGGTCGCGGCCGATGGCGCGTGGGACTCGCTGGGCGTGCCGAAGACGAAAGATGAAGGGATTCACGACGACTACAGCGTGAACAGCATCATCGCCACCGTCGATCCCGAGAAGATCCGGTTCAAGCAGCGACAGGAGACAGGCAAAGCCTCGATCAACGGCCAGACCCTGCTGCCGCTTGAAACCACCATCGCCAACGGCCGGAAGCTGGTTGAGATCCGCGCCAACATTACCGTCGAGGCGATCAGGAAAGCGCTCGGCGCGAGGTAGGCGCTCGGTGAAGGCGACCTTTTTCGCGACGCCCGCCGCGTTTCGCGCGTGGCTCAAGAAACATCACAAGACCGAGCCTGAATTGCTGGTCGGCCTCTACAAGAAGGGCAGCGGCAAGCCGAGCATGACCTGGTCCGAGTCGGTGGACGAGGCGCTGTGCGTAGGGTGGATCGACGGCGTGACCCGCCGGCTCGACGACGAGGCCTATGCGATCCGCTTCACCCCACGGAGGCGCGGCAGCATCTGGAGCGCGGTGAACATTCGCAAGGTTGCGGAGCTGACCAGGCAAGGCCGCATGCGGCCTGCCGGGGTGGCGGCATTCGCCATGCGCACGGCGGATAAGTCGATGGTCTACTCATACGAGCAGAAGGAGGCTCCGGTCCTTGACGCCAAGTATGAGAAAACGTTCCGTTCGAACAAGGCGGCGTGGCAGTTCTTCGAACTGCAAGCCAATTGGTACCGCCGGAACATGATCCGCTGGGTGATGACAGCCAAGGCCGAGACGACGCGGGTCCGGCGTCTTTTGCAGTTGATCACCGCGTCGGCTGAGGGGCGCCGCCTGTAAGGGCAGGCCGTGCGGCACGTGCATGACCGCCAGGAGGGCGGCACTTTAGTGCCGCCGATCACCGTGCCGCCGATCACCGTGCCGCCGATCACCGTGCCGCCGATCACCGTGCCGCAGGCACCGCGATTGCAGTCTCTGCCGGCCATGGCCAGGCCACCACGTCTCGATCGCATTTCTTACAACGGCCGTTCGACGTACTTGGTCACGACAATCACACGCGATCGCGTGAAAGCGTTTAACGACATTGATTTCGGACGATTTGCCGAAGACCGGATAATAGACCTCGCCGACATTACAGGATTTGCGATTCCTGCGTACTGCCTGATGCCGGACCACGCGCACATGGTTGCAACCGGCCTCTTGTCGGATTCCGACCTCAACCGGTTCGTGAGCAAATGGAAACAGGCCACCGGGTACGCCTGGAGTCGCCTCGGCCACGGACGCCTGTGGCAACCCGGCTACTGGGAAAGACGCGCGCGGTTCGACGAGCCCGTGGACGCGATGGTGCGATATGTCATCGAGAATCCGGTTCGCGCCAACCTCGTTGAGGAGGCGTTGCTTTATCCCCTGACGGGATCGACCACTGGCGAGCGGCGTTGGCGGCACTAAAGTGCCGCCCTCCTGGCATGCTCGCCGACGGTGCCGCCCTCCTGGCACGCTTGCCTACGGGGCCGCGCCCCGCACGCACGCCTACGATGCCCTCCTTCTGGCGCCTCTTGTCATCAACACCACGAGGAACCCAATGGCGCTGGCCATCAGGCCCCACAGGCTCGGGTCCCACCATCCCTGGCGGCTCGTGCCGAAGTGCACGGCCAGCAGTGTGGTCACACCGCAGACAATCGCCGCGATCGCCTCGCGGGATCCCGCGCGCGGCCAGAGCAGCGCGCCGGCCACGGGAACAAACAGCGTGGCGCTCAACAACGAATAGAAGATTCTCAACGCATCGATGATGGTTGCCAGTTGCAGGGCGAGGATCATGCCCAGCACGCCGCCGATCAAGGCGGCGGCGCGGGCGACGCGCAGCATCTGCTCCGGCGACGCGGCGGGATTGATGAACCGCTGATAGAGATCGCGCGACGAGGAAGTCGACACCATGAAGAGGATGGCGTCGCAGGTGCTGACTTCGGCGGAAAAGATAGCGGCCAGCCCGAGGGCGCCGATCCATACCGGTAACTCGTTCAGCACTACCGTGGGCAGCACGACGTTGGCGCTGGCGATGTCGGGGTAGTTGACGCGCGCAGCCATGCCCAGCAGAACCGGTAAAAACGAGAACAAGATCTGCGCGCCGGCGGCGAGCCCCAGCCCGATACGCACGGTACGGGCATCGATCGCGCCGTAGGCCTTTTGGACCAGGCCAGGCGAAATAATGAAGCCGGGTGTCAGTAGAATCAGCAACGTCCAGCCGGATGAAACACCGGCGGAGTACATCGGATCCCAGAACGTGGCGGGCACGCCTGGTGCGGCCGCGATTGCATCGAGACCACCTACTTTTGCCAGCACCATCGGCACGGCGATCAAGAACCCGCCCAGCAGTACGACCAGCTGCAGCGCGTTGACCCATGCCGAACTGAGCAGCCCACCCGCCGTGAAGTACACGGTCATGGCGATGCCGCCAATGGCGACGCCCTGCCAGCGCGGCAGGCCGGCCACGACCTCGAGGACCGCGGCGCCGGCAATCAACTGCGCCGCGAGAATCGCCAACGCGCCCACCGAGATCAGCACGGCCACCAGGCCGCGCACCGTGGCGCCATAGCGGTCTTCCAGGAAATCGCCGACCGTGAAATGACCACGCGCGGACGCCAGCGCCCACAGCTTCGGGCCCACCCACAGCGCCAGCACCAGCGTGCCGATGCCTACCGCGCCGTTCCACCACAGCGCACTAATGCCGTCGCGATAGGCGAGTCCTGCTGCGCCGACGGTCGTGCCCGCGCCGATGTTCGCGGCGAGTACCGTGCCGCCGACGAGCGGCCAGGTCAGGCTGCGGCCCGCCACGAAGAAATCTGCCGGCACCTTCACGCGGCGGCCGACCCACACACCAAAGGCGGTGAGGCCGATCGTGTAGACGAGCAGGAAGATGAGTGCGACGTTCACGGCCGTCGCAGGTCGCGAATGGCGGGATAGCCGGGCACGCCAGTGGCTTCGCGGACGGCCCGCAGGATCGCGTCGGCCATCATCTCGGCGCCAAGTGCGCCGATGACGGTCATGTTGACCTCACCGGCATGCGAGCCGGTGCCGAAGGCAAACACGATGTCGCCGTCGTTCATGGTGTGGGCGGGGACGATGGCTCGCGCGAAACCGTCGTGGGCCATGTCGGCGACCTTGCGGGCCTGCGCCTTGGTCAGCCGCGCGTTGGTCGCGATCAGCCCGAGCGTGGTGTTCTCGGCGGGGCGCGGTTGGGCGACCTTGCCACCACTGCGAAGAATGACGCGCGCGTCCAGGAAGGTCTTGCCATCGGCGGCGAGCGCCCCGGCGACAACGCGGCCGGTGGCGGGATCGATGACGTCGCCTGCCGCATTCACCGCCACCAGTGCCGCAACCGTCAGTCCGCTCGCGAGCGTAATGGACGCGGTGCCGATTCCGCCTTTCATCGGCTTGCCGCCTCCGCCGAACTTGCCGACGGTTGCACCGGCGCCAGCGCCGACACTGCCCTCGGCAACCGCGCCCGTGGCGGCCGCCTTGGCGGCGGCGTAGCCGCAGGCGCCATCGGGTCGAATCAGCGGCTTACCCCCGACCGGTAAATCAAATAGCACCGCACCGGGGACGATCGGCACATACGCGCCGCCGAACGGGAAGCCAATTTTCTGCTCTTCGAGATACTTCATCACGCCCGAGGCGACATCGAGGCCGAACGCACTGCCGCCCGAGAACGCAATCGCATGGATCTGTTCGACCAGGTTCGACGGATCGAGCAGATCGGTTTCTCGGGTACCCGGCGCAGAGCCGCGCACGGAGACGCCGGCGGTCGCGCCCTTCTCGACGAGAATCACGGTGCAGCCCGTGGGCCGGTCCGCGAGGGTCACGTGGCCCACCTTCACGCCGTCCACCGCGGTGATGCCATGCGGCCGGGTCTGCGCCGAGGGCATCGACAGCGTTCCCCCCGCCACGGCAAGGGCGAGCAACAAGCGGGTCATGGCGTCAGGATACACCGGCAAGAACGTGGTAGCCGTGGCTTCCCCAGAGGCGGTATCAACGTTCATGCTGATTGCCGTTGCCTTGCTCCTCGCCGTCCTGCCCTGGTCATTAACGCTGCCACAGGCTCCGGCCGTGCCCGCGGCACCGCCGCCCAAGCCGTTCGATTGCAGCGCGCCGGAACACCGGCAGTTCGACTTCTGGATCGGCGACTGGGACGTAGTGCCCAACCCAGCGTCGATTCCGCCCGCCACGCCGCCGCCCCCGACCGGACAGCAACCGGGCCGGAATGTCGTGGAGAAGGCGCACAGCGGCTGCGTCCTGATCGAGAATTGGAGCACGACCGGGCAGACGGGCCAGAGCTTCAACCTGTATGACCGCACCAGCAGGCGCTGGCACCAAACCTGGGTCGACAGCGGCGGCGGCCGGCACGAATACTGGGGGGAACTGAAGGACGGCAACATGGTGTTCTCGGGAGAGATCCCGCTCGGCCCGGGATCACGCTTCGCGGGACGCCGCGTGGTCCGCCTGACCTTCTTTCCGCTCGGGCCCGACAAGGTGCGCCAGTTCCTGGAGGCGCTTAATATGGATGGCACGTGGAGCGCCGGCTACGACTTCATCTACACCCGCCGCGCGCGGCCGAAGTGACGATTACCGCCGAAAGCCCGCGCCACCACATCGACGTCGTGGTGTTCTCGTCGCCGTTGATGCAGATTGGCCGCTGGCGCTGCCCGGCCGATCATCCGCATTTTCCCGACTCTGGTCCCGCGTCCGACGCGCTGTTCGTCTTCCCGCGGCAGAGCGTCTGGATTCAACACGCCGGTGGCCGGCCGTTCGTAGCCGATGCGAACACCGTGACCTATTACAACAAGGGTCAGCGCTATCGACGGCAGCAACTGAGCGAGCTCGGCGACCATGGGGAGTGGTACGCCGTGTCGCCGGACGCCATTACGGAAACGCTGGCGGCGCACGAACCGGCGGCGATCGATCGTCCCGACGTGCCGTTCAAGTTCACGCATGGCCCGAGCGATGCCGACAGCTACCTGCGCCAGCGGATGGTGTTCGAGCACGTCAGCCGCGAGGCCGCGCCCGATCAGCTGTTCGTGGAGGAAGCGGTGTTGTCGGTGTTGGCGGCCGTGACGCGACTGGCATATCACCGCGATGGTCAGCCTGCGGTGAGGCTTCGTCGCAACCGCGGCGATGTTGATGCGGTCGAGGCCGCGCGCGACCTGATTGCCCGCCGCTTCCAGCACAACCTGTCGCTGTCGGACATCGCCCGCGAAGTGGCGACGTCGGTCTTCCACTTGTCGCGCATCTTTCACGCCCGGACCGGGTTTTCTCTGCACGCGTATCGCAACCAGTTGCGGCTGCGCGCCGCACTTGAACGGCTGGCCGAGCGTGACGTCGACTTGACCGGCATCGCGCTCGACTTGGGGTTCTCCAGTCACAGCCACTTCACCGAGACGTTCCGGCGGACGTTCGGACGCACGCCGTCGGCGGTGAGGCGGCGTCTGTAGATGGGGTCAGACCTCTATTTTGGTTCGGTTCCCCACCAGAACTGCTTTGGCAACGGCTTCGCCGTCGGCCAAATCACATTCAGCGTATCGGCTTCGTAGAGGTCGCCGTTCTTCATCACGTAGCGAATCGAGTTCGTGTTCTTGATGTTTTCAAGCGGGTTGCGATCGAGCACCAGCAGGTCTGCCAGTTTCCCCGGCTCGAGCGAGCCGAGATCCTGGTGCAGGGCGATGGCCTCGGCGCTGAACAGCGTGATGATCCGCAGCGTCTCGTGCGGCGTCAAGCCACCTGACGCCAGGTTCCAAGTTTCCCAATGGGCGCCCAGGCCCTGCAGCTGGCCATGGCTACCGAGTCCGGCCTTTCCGCCGGCGCGCACCACGTCGGTCACACCCTTGGCAATCAAGGTGTGGCCGTACTCCTCAGGCAGGAACCACTGCGGACGCCGCCGCACCATGCCGTCGAGCAGCTCCCACGGAATCCACTTCTTCAGCTTCGCATCCTGCGCCGGGTTCTCGTTCTCGAACCAGTAGTTCTCGGACCACGGCGCGCCGTACGCCACCAGGATGGTTGGCGTGTAGAACGTCTTGGTTCTTGCCACGAACGTCGTCACGTCCTTGTAGAGCGGCGCAATCGGCAGGCTGTGCTCCTGGCCGGAGTAGCCGTCGGCCATCTGGGTGAGGTTCAGCTTCAAGTCGAGCGAACCCTCGATGGTGGCGGTGATGCCGTACTCCTTGCATGCCTCAATGATCCATTGCCTGACGACGCGGTCGCCGGCGACGTACTGTTTCAGCGTGTTGGTCCGGTACGCTTCCTTGTAGCGCTTGACAAAGCGGAACGCGGCGTCGCGGTCTTCGATGCCTGATCCGGCGAACACGCCGGGGCCGGTGGCGTAGACGCGCGGCCCGGGCATCATGCCGGCATCCACCATGTCGGCATATGCAAACACGTCAGGCGTCGAGGTCTGCGGATCCCTGGTCGTCGTGACGCCGTAGGCGAGGTTCGCGAGGAACTGCCACACCTCCGTTTGATGCAGGCCGCGCGGCGCCCACATGTGCGAGTGGGCATCGACGATGCCGGGCATGATGGTTTTTCCGGCCACGCTGATCGTGCGCGTGCCGGCAGGAACCGAGAGCGAACCACGCCGGCCGACCGCGGCGACGCGATTGTCGGTGACCAGCACGTCACCTTGCGGAATCACCTCGTCACCCTTCATCGTGATGACGCGCGCGCCGGTCAGCAGCACCGAGCCCTTGGGCTTGGAGCGCGGCAGTTCGACGACGACGTCGGTCTTTTGCGGATCGTTGTCCGTAATCGGCTGGCGGAAAAACTGCGCGCCCCAGGCCCAGGTCACGGCGCTACCGTCTGCGGACCAGCGCAGATAGTCGCCGCCCTCGAGCGACATTCGCGTGACCGGCACCGACGTGTTGTCGGCGCGGCCCTGGATGCGCACTTCGACCGTTTCGCGTCCGGTGCGTGGCACGGTGACGAGGTAGTGCTTCTCCTGCAGGTTAACGAAGGCGCGGGTGCCGTCGGGCGAGAGGCGAATGTCTGACGCGGCCGGCGGATTGTTGCCCGGCCCGACGCCGGTGATGCGGAGCAGCGTGCGCCGATCGTAGCCATCTATCGTGATCGACTGCAGGCCCCGGTTGGTCGTGAGGTAGACCCGCGACGAATCGTTGCGGGCGAAGTGAGGACCACGTCCGCTCTGCGCGGAACCCACCAGCGTCGAGGTGCCGCCGGCCGACGGCATCCACCGAATCTCGAGGGTGTTGGGCGGGCTGATGCCACCAATTTCGCGCGGCGCTTCTTCATCGCCTTCGCGCTCGTTTTCGGGCGGCGTGTCCATCAGGATCGAATAGAGCTGATCGGAGGCCGCGCCGGCCAGGAAGACCACTCGCGTGCCGTCGGGCGTGAAGGTCGGATCCAGGTAGTAGCCTTCGCTGCGAGTCAACGCTTCGGGCTGACCGCCGGCCGCCGCCACCCGCTTGATCTGCCCGCCGGTCGTGGTCCAGGTGGTGTAGACGATCGAGCGGCCATCGGGCGACCAGGAAGGCATGAATTCACCCTCAGTGGTGCCTGTGCCAGGGGTGCTAGGGGTGCCTGGGGTGCCAGCCGTGCTCGTCAGCAGCCGGGGCGCGCCGGTCGGCATGTCCTTGATGTAGAGACGGTTCATCGCGCTGAACACCAACTTCGTGCCATCGGGCGAGATCGATGGCCAGCGAATCAGCCGCGCGCGAACGGCATCGCCGTCTTCGACGCGCGTTGGCGTGTAGACCCGAGGTGCGATTTCGGCCTGGACCTTTGCGGTGAACGGGATCGGTGTGGCCGCGCCGGTTTCAAAGTCGATGCGCTGCAGCTTGCCGGCAACCGGCACGATCAGCGACTTGCCGTCGGGCATGAAGTCATAACGGGGCAGCGTGTCGCGGCTGGCGCGCGATTCCTGGTCATCGCGCGTCACTGGATACGCGAGCCATCGCTCGGCGCCGGTTTCGAGGTTGCGCACGCGCAGGCCGGTCTGCGACTTGTGGCGGGTGCCGAACACCATCGACTTGCCATCGGGCGAAATCACCGGGCGAATGGCGCTGCCCTGGGCGTTGGTTACCTGCGTGACATCACCGGTTTCGCGATCGTGGCGGTAGACCTGCCACAGCGGGAAGCGCGCGTTGTAGGTGAAGCTGCCCGTCCGCTGCGTGTAGTAGATGAAGCGGCCATCGGGCGTCACCACCGCACCCATCTTGTTGGTGGGCGGCGCGGGCGGCGGCCCCTGCGCGTCAGGGCCGGGCTGGGGTGGCGGAGCAGGACCCACGCGCACACCGGTGCCGCCATCGCGGTGATACATGAACAGGCCGAACGTGCCGGGTTCGGGCGGACGCGACTTCGATACGATGATGAACTGGCCGTCGGGCGTCCACGCCGGCGATGCCATGATCTGCGGCCGGTCGTTGGTCTTGCCGTCCTTGGTGACGGCGCGCGGATTGCCACCGTCGGCGTTGGCAAGCCACAGGTTCTCCACGCCGCTGCGGTCGGTCAGGAAGGCAATGGCGCGGCCATCAGGAGACCACGTCGGCTGGCTTTCGAATGACAGCCCGCCCATGATGCGGGTGGCCTCGCCGCCGGCAATCGGCATCGTGTAGAGGTCGCCTAGCAGATCGAACAGGATGGTGCGGCCGTCGGGCGAGACGTCCACCTGCATCCACGTCACTTCATCGGTGGTGAACTCAATCGTCTCGGCCGTCTTCAGCGTGAAGCCCTCGCCGGGCTTGGCGGTGTCGTCGGCCTGGCGATCCTGCCCGCGCACGGTGGCGAACGCGATCATGCCAATGGCCAGCAGGGACGCAGACAAGGTTCTGATACGCATGGCGAGAGTATAGACTCGCGCCCATGCGAATCCTCAAGGCATTGGCCCTCGCGATGACCGGGGCCGCGTGTTTCGTCATCAGTGTCGCCGCGGTAACGCGAGTGCCGTCTGGCGACGGTCAGTTCTGGGACATCCAGGACACCTCGCCGTGGTCGCAGGATAGTGGCGGCATCGCCACCGGCGGGCGCGCCAACCCGTTCAACGGGTTTGGCTATCTCAAGCTGCAGGTACGGCGTGCCGACAGCACGCTGCTCGTGAGCAATCAGCACCTGCGCGGGTTTGGATTGCACCACGATGGCGCCGGACGCTTCGACTCGATCACGCCGGTGCTGCAGGAGGGCATCCTGGTGTCGCGCGGCATCACGACCGCGAAGGACTCGCCCTACCTACGATACTTCGACACCTTCACCAACACCTCCGCCGAGGATCGCACCGTGCGGGTGGCCTGGGGAGGAGCAGTGGGTGCCGTCGACGATGGCGGGCGCGTGACGGTGGCGGCGACCTCGAGCGGCGATCGGCAAATCGACATGGCCGACAGCTTCGTGACGATGATGCAGAACGCGAAGGGTAACGCTAATCCTCCCGATGGACCATCGGGGCATGGGCCTTCCGCGCATGTGCTGGGGACGCGCCGCGGGCCGCTCACGTCAGTGGGCGACATGTATGGCGACCCGTTCGACGGCACCTGGCCGGGCTTTGACACCTCGCACATCGGGTACGTGTTTACGCTGCGGCTGCGGCCTGGGCAAACCTCGGCGCTCGTCACCTTTGTCGTGAAGGGGTTGAGCGAGGTCTACGATCCGCGAGGCGGGTATCCCATTCCGTTCAAGGACACCCTGGTGACGGGCGAGGCCGTCTACTCTGGACCGGACGCCAGGGTCCCGGCAGCCGGGTCGGAGATCGCCCGGGTCACGAACGTGGCGAAGCAACTCGTGTCGGCCCCCGACCTACGTGGGCTGACGGCCCTGCAGCGGTCGCAGATCGTCAACTGGACTACCAACACGCCTGCGCCGCCGGCCTTCACCGTGTTCGAGAAGACGGTGATCGAACTGCAGGACGCCATGACTCGCGGCTTGGTCACAGCCGAGGACATCGCCAAGGAGTACTTGGCTCGCCTTTCGCGATACGACCGGAACGGGCCGACGTTCCGCTCGGTGCTGTCGCTCAACCCACGAGCGGTTGCCGATGCGCGCGCAAGGGATGCCGAGCGGGCGGCGGGCCGCGTGCGCAGCCCGTTCCACGGCGTGCCCGTGGTGTTCAAGGACAACATCGATGCGACCGAGTTGCCGAGTACCGGCGGCTCGCTCGCGCTACTCGATCATCGCCCGCGCCTCGACTCGCGCGTGGCGGCCGGCATGAAGCAGGGCGGTGCGGTCGTGCTCGGCAAGGCCAACCTCGACGAGTTTCCGTTCGGGGATTTCGGCATCAGCTCGGTTGGCGGCACGGTCGGGAATGCCTATGACCCTTCACTGAGCACCTCGGGTTCAAGCGGCGGCAGTGCGACTGCGGTAGCGGCGAGCCTGGCCGCGTTGGGTTTCGGCACCGACACTTGTAACTCGCTTTCGAATCCCGCTGCCTTTGCATCGCTCGCAACCATTCGCACGACGCGGGGGCTCACCAGCCGCGCGGGCGTTATGCCGCTCAACACTTTCAATGACGCAGTAGGTCCGATGGCGAAGACGGTGCGCGATGTCGCGTTGGCGCTCGATCTCGTGACCGGCGCGGACCCGGAGGATCCAGTCACCGCGAACGCGGCGTCGCATATCGCAGGCTCATTTGCGCAGGGGTTGGACGCTGCGACGCTGACCGGCAAGCGCATCGGCGTCTTGCGCCAGCGTTTTGTCGGCTTCACCGGCGAGCGCGAGGTCGCGGCCAACATGGAGCGCGTCATCAAGGAACTTCAGTCGGCCGGCGCCATCGTGGTGGACGTCGCCATCGCCGACTACGACGCGAAGTATGCGGCGGCCCGCGGCGCGGCGCCCGGCTCGTTGCGGGATGGCTGGGCCGCATACCTGTCGCGAGGCGCGAAGGCCGGGGACAAGGTGCTGACCATTCAGGACCTTCTGGCGTCAGGAAAACTCGCGCCCGTGAGCGCGCGCCGCTTCGAGGGCGCGTTGGCGCCGGTGCCCGCTGGCGCCGCGCTTGAAGAAGCTACCCGTCTGTTCTTTAGCGGTCGAGAAACCTTCCGACAGATTTTCGTAACGTTGCTGGACCAGCAGAAACTCGACGCCCTGCTTTATCCCGCCAACCAAGCGCGTCCGCACACCCATGAAGGCGGCCTCGAACGCTACGGATCGGAACCTGGCACTTGCGAAGAGAGCGCGGCGACCGGCCTGCCGCAGGTGACCGTGCCGGCCGGCTTCATCGCCGGGCGCTATCCCGTGGGCATCTCGCTATTGGGAAGAATGTGGGACGACAAGCGATTGCTGGAGCTAGCGGCCGCTTATGAACGGGCGACGCACCATCGCCGTCCGCCAACGACCGTGCAGTAGGGGTGGCGGTCTGAACCTAGTACAAAACAGCGCGCTCGCCGAGATCGGCAATCAGCTTCTTGAAGTGCGCGACGATGATGTCGCGCCGCTTCATGACCGCCTCGATCTCAGGACCGGTGAGCTGATCCTCGACGGCCTTCTTCACACCATCTTTCGTCAGGGCCTCCAGGCGGGGCAGTAGCGCCCGGTCGATCTTGCCGAGGTCCTTGCCGTAGACCAGTTCGGTCTGCAGCCGGAAGGCGCGGCTGAAGTCGATCATCATCACCTTCCAATCAGGCGTGATCAGCACGTTGCCGAGATTGCGATCGGTATCGCGGGCGAGCGCCGCAAATACGCGCATGCGATACATCTGGTGGTTCCAGGTGGTCGCGTTGGGCGGCTCGATCTTCTTCTTCAACCGTTCGCCCTCGTCCATGAGGGTATCGACCCACCAGCTGAGCGATCCGTTCTTGCCGTTCCAGCGGCGTTCAACGTGCACCGGCATCATGTGGCCGAGGCCCAGCAGTTCCGCCAGCGCATAGGCGGCCAGGTTGTAGCGGTAGGCATCGACGAAGTTCATCTCGACGGCAGCCGAACGTCCCCCGCCGTTGAGGTTGGCGACCGTCTGCCGTTCGTCGACCGCCTGGAACGCGGCATCGTGCGTGAGCGTGCCGTTGGTCAGCGTGAGGCGCTTGGGACTGGTGACACCCTTGCTGGTGTCTCGCGACCGAATGATCTTCGCGGTTAACAGGAAGTCGCGCATCTCGGCGCGCGTGAGGGCCGCGGGCGCCGCAGCGGGCGCCGCAGCCGGCGCCGGCTGCGCGAGAGAAGGACGGCAAACGAGTAGCGAAAGCCCGACGAGGACGACGACGCGAAGGCCGGCCCGGTTCATGGGTGGCTACTTGTATATCTTGGTGAAGTTGATTGACGCGCCGCCCACTTGCGGCTGGACGCCCATGTTGAACTTGCTGCCGCCAAGGTTCATCGTCACCGTCCGCGCGGAAGCGATGCCGAGGCCAGCGCCCATCACCACGTCGGTGGCATGGTGGCGATTCCAGGCCATGCGGGCCAGGGCGACATACGACCCGAATGCGTAGGCCGGCACTGCAGCCTTCCAGCCGTAATGACGCTGCAGCACGGTGGCGGTGGCGAACGCGCTGGCCGAGTGGCCGGATGGGAACGACATGTTATTGCTGGCGTCGGGACGCGGACGCCGCACCGTGACCTTGACGCTCTGCACGATTACCTGCGACAGAATCTGGGCGCGCACGACATCGCGCCCGACCATCGAGAGCTTCTCGTTGCGAACCAACTTCCCGAACCCGTAACCCGCAAAGCCAGCGCCCGCCTGGAAGGCGAAGCTGCCCATGATGTTGCCCGATTCGAACAAGGTGGTCGGAATGTTGAAGCCGTTGTTCACGCCTTCCCGATCCCACGGCGCGGCGGCAATGGCGCCGATCGACGTAAACGCCAACACGCGGACCGTGTCGTGGCTGAAGAAGTGCTTGAAGTCGCCGCCGACGAGCTTGAAGAAGCCGCCTGACTGCACGTCGCTGGTCGCAGGCGCAATCATGCCGGCCGGCAGGGGCTGACCGGGACGCGGGAACTGCCCCGCGTTCGCTGCCTCGCTGTCCGGGCCGGACGTCGGTTCGGCAGTCGCTTCGGTGCGCGAGGATTCGGCCGGCGCCGGTTCCTGGGCCCAGGCTGGAGCGGCCAGCGTCAGGGCGGCAACAAACAGGGCGGCAGCACGTGGCGTATTCATCAAGAAAGCCTTCGGTTGAGAGGTCAAAACGGTCCGCAAGTATCGCACGGAATTTACAAGGGCCGGCTCAGTTGGCCCCCTATAGCTATCGGCAGGCGGCCGCCCTCAGGGTAGTCGCTCGAGCCCAACCAGGGTCCAACCGCTGGAATCTCTCCGAAAATAGACAGAAATGGGCTTATTCCACGCTTCCGGACCGCCGACCGTGGAGATGTCCACCTTGATGAACTCGGAAGCCGGCAGGGCCGGCATGGGCAGGGGGCTCTGGGTTTCCTCGGTGGTGGCCACGAGCGTGGCCTTGTCGGCCACGTTGTCGAATGTGTACCAGAGAGCCCGGTAGCCTGGCGCGCGATCGGCGACTGCGGCGTCGACGGCGATGTTGCGGAAGGTCAGCCGCCCGTCGGTGATCGCGACATCCACCAGCGGGTTCACCTTAGGCAGGAAGGTCTGAAGAACTCGCAGGCGGCGGTCGGCGATCGCCTTGGCGAGAAAGGCCTCCGCTTCCGGGTCGCCAAACTTTCCCTCGGCGACCGCGGCCTTGATCATCCCGTCGTCGATTGCCGCCAGCTTGGTGGCCGCCCAGAAGGTGTCGTCGGCGCGCATGTGCCTGAAGGCCGCGTTGGTGATGTGCGGCCACCACGTCTCCGGGTCCCAATCCGAGTGGTCGCGCGGCAACCGGCCGATCGCGGGAGATTCGAAGTAATCCTGCGTGCGCCAGCGCGGGATCTTGAATCCCAACGACAACACACGCCCGAAGATATCTCCTGGCTGTTCGACCAGCGCTTCGTAGCCTTCCCAGCCTTCGCGCGGGCCAATTGACGCACTGCCGAGTGCCGACGAGAAGTCGAGCAGGTAGTGGCGAATGAAGCTGCGCCCGTTCTCCGTCACCAGCGACGACAGCGAATTGATGCCCTTGGCATCAACGTGGTTCAGCCACGCCGCAAACACGAAGTAGCCGCGCAGCTCGCGGCGATGCTCGTGCGGCACGATGTCGTTCGGGTCGTCCGCGCGCGTACCGTGAAAGGCGATGCGTCCGACCGGACGGCCGGGGGTGGCCTTACTGAGGATCACGCGATAGCTGCCGTCGGCATCGCGGTCGGCCCGCGATAGCAGCGACGCGATATCGCCCTGCTGCATCGACCGTGCGACCTCGCCGGGCGGCGTAATCCGCGTGTCCTTGCCGATTGTCAGGTTCGCCGGCTTCAATTGGCCGATGTAGTACTCGGTGGTGTGATAGCCGGCCGCCCAGAACAGCTTCGCCGCCACGACCTCGCTGCCGCTGCCCATGGCGCGCCAGCCAGGAGGATCGAACTTCACGAACCACGTTTGTCCCGCGGTGTCGCGGATGGTGAAGCCCGGCGACACGCCGTCGCTCTTGGCCGAGACCACGGTCCAGGCGCCGGGTGCGGGACCGTCGGTGGTGTTCGCCGCGCGCGCCACCCGTGCGGGCGTCAGCGCCATGCGGCCGGCGCGGTTGACGAAGAACGGCCCATCGGGCACTTCGTCCAGCGTGTTGATGTTCTTGGCCCGCTGGCCAATTTCTCGGTCGCCCGGGCGCCAGAACAGGTTCTCGATGGTCTGGTACGCCAGGTCGGGCTCGTAGCGATTGGCGTTCTTCACGTCTTGCGTCACCGGCTCGCGCCAGATCGGATCGTCGGGAAAGAAGCGGCGCGACTGCGCGCTCACGGTCCAGGTGAGTGCCGCAATGGCCAGGAGCGTCAGGACGATGCGTGTGCGAGTCATACTAAAAAATCTGGCTACCGGCGACGATCAGGCCCATGCCTTCGCGGCCGCGCGCGACTTCGACGCGCAGCGCCGTGAACAACGGACCGTGAAAGCGGGCACCAAGGCCCCAGCTGGTCTCAAAGTCACGCGTCTGGAATTGCTTGCGGTCCGACGCCACCTGTCCAGCGTCCAGGAACAAGGCCATGTCGATGTAGCGCGACGGCCGCCAGCGATACTCGCCGGTCAACAGCACGCGGTTGCGATCGGTGAACCGCCGCGTCGCGAAGCCCCGTAACGTGCTGCCGCTGCCAAGGTAGGGCGACAGCATGACCGGCACGCTGGCGCCCGGCTCGGTGCTGGTGAGCGTCACGAGGCCGCGCGCGGCCAGCACGAACTGCTCACGCACGAGCGGCACCAGCTGCACCACCTCGAATTCCTGCAGGTCGAACGAGTTGGGGTTGCTGTTGGTCTCGTTGTGCCGCTCCCACGTGGCGCGATAGAAGCCCCCCCTGGTGCTGTAGCCCGGCGAGCTGCGCCAGTCGATGGCGACACCGCCGCGAGTCACGTTGTAGCGCAAGTCGTCACCAAGCCCTGGGCCCGCGTCCGACAGGGTGCCCCGGGCCTCGCTGGCGGTCTCGATGTTGACGAATGAGTAGCCGCTGCTGAACGACAGCCACTTGGCCGGCTTGAAGGCGGCGTTGAACGTCAGATCGGTAGGCTGATAGTCATATCGCAGGCGAGAGCTCTTGTCGGAGGCGGGTCCAAGGCCATAAAACGACACGCCTCGGGCGTTAAGCCAGCTTCCGCTCGCATCCACGCGCAGCCTGCCACGCCACAACCCAGGCGCCGCCAGCTTGGTCTCGAACAGTACCGAATTGTTCAGCGAGATGCCGCCCATCACATTGAAAGACGCCGCCTTCTGCAGACGCTTCAGGTAGCCGGCGCCGACCGCCATACCCGAGCCGCCGAACACGCTGCCAAACCACGGGTAGATGCCGTCGCCGCCGCTGAGCAGCGGCGAGATCAGGATGCGACGGATGACCAGCTCCGCATCCGACGGCCCCTCTTCTGCCAGCCTCTTTGCCTTCTCAGCTTGCTGCTCGGCAATCGCGCCTTCGCGCGTGGCCTGTGCGAATGAGGGCACGCTGACGAGAAGGGCTAGCAGGAAGGCGGTGAGCCGAAACATCGGCATATTATAAGGGTCTGACCCCTAAAGGCGTTCGAGCTGCCATTTCGTGCGGGTATAGGCGATGCGGAAGCCGTTTCGCTCCGCATTTCTCTGCGACGCACTACCAGGTGCGGCGCACATCATGGCCAGCTGGCACCCTTCCTCTGCCAGGCGCTTGAGCCGCCACTCGAGCAGCGCCGACTGCGCGCCTTGCCGCCGCCCCTCCGGCACCGTGCTCGCCCCAGCCAGCAGGCCGACGCCATTCGACATGAACAGGGCCGCAGTTGCGATGGCCCGGTCGTCGATCTCCGCGATGATGCAGGTGGCGTATTCCACGCTGATGCGCGCGAACCCCTCGATGAACGACTGAACGTCGGCAGATTCGCTCCAGCCGCGGGCCGACACCGACGCAAATAACCCCGCCTCTTCAGGCGTCACCACGCGCACGCGAATTCTCGAGTTCACCTCGCGCGCATCGGCCTTGGCGCCGATCGACCTGAACATGACACTCGATAGCTCGACGGGCCGGTAGCCACGCGCGGCGAGGGTGGCCAACGCCTCAACGCCGGCGAGCGGGCTGACCTCGTGAATCACGGCGGAGCCGCGCGACGTGAAGAACGCTTCCATGGCATCGAGGTCGGCATCGGTGAGCGTGGTCGCAACCCCGAGACCGAACGTCTGGGTGAGCGGCGAGCCAACGCCGGAAAACATCGCCAGCGTGCCGCCGAACTGCTGCCACGTGGCGCACGAGGCTGGCTCGCGCCGGCCCTGGATCTCTACGAACGCCGCATTACCGCGTCCTTCGGTCAGCTCGAGCCGTCGCGAGAGTTCGCGATCGCTGAACACAGTCACCGCAGCGCCTGGTAGACCAGGTTCGGAAACGCCTCCCGAATGTCGGTGCCGTTGGGAATGAGCTGGATCATCAGCAGCATGACCAGCTTCTCTTCCGGATCGATCCGGTAGACCGAACCATACGCACCGCCCCAGCCGAATGCACCTTCGCTCTGCATGCCGTTGGCGCCAAAGCGATCGGTGGTCTCGAAACCAAGACCGAAACCCAGGCCGTTAGTGGAGTGCAGCGTGCCGACTTGGTTGGTCGCCATCAACCGCACACTACGCGGCGACAGCAGACGAACTCCGTCAAGGGAACCACCAAGCCGAATCGCCTCCAGGAACCGCGCATAGTCGCGAGCGGTGGACAGCAGGCCAGCGCCGCCGGCGAAGTTTTTCCGCGGACCGTCGGCGTAGTGGCCCTGGCCGCGTGCGCCATCAGGCGCGCGTTCGTAGGCGCCATCCTTGGCCGCATAGACCGCGGCCAGTCGCAAGCGGTCTGCGGGTGGCAGGAAAAACTGGGTGTCCTTCATGCCGAGCGGCGCGATGATGCGCGTGCGCAGATAGTCATCGAGCGGCATGCCCGATACCTTCTCGACGATGCAGCCCAGAATGTCGGTGTTGTAACCGTAGACCCATTTCTCGCCGGGCTGAGCGACGAACGGCAGCGTCCCCAGCCGTTCCATCGTGGCGCACACCGGCTCGTCTTTGTCGGCGGTGTACCAGCCAAAGCCAGCGGCGGGCCCGAGGCCCTTTGCCGCATACAGCTCTGAGACGACCGCATCGGTGCCGTAGGAAATGCCGGCGGTATGGGTTAGCAGGTCGCGAATCGTAATCGGCCGTCGCGCGGGCTCGGTAACGACGCCGGTGGTCATCTTCGCCGTGGCGACGGTGGTCTTGGCAAAGGTCGGAATGAAGTCGCCAGCGCGCCGGCCGAGCGAGAGGCGGCCCTCTTCGATCAGCTGCATGATCGCGACGCTCGTCAGCGCCTTGGTCTGCGATGCAATGCGGAAGATCGTGTCGGTCGTCATGCGGCGCCCGGCTTCGCGGTCGCTCCAGCCGAAGGCCTTCTCGTAAATGGGCTTACCGTCCTGCATCACCAGCGCCACGATTCCGGGGACGCGGTTGTCGTCCACGAAACGTTGCAGGCCACTGTCGATGACGGCGACCCGGTCGGCAGCGAGGCCGGCAGGCCTGGTTTGCAGTGACGGCGATGCCGGCAACAGCACGAGCGCGGCCAGCACGGCCGCAATTCCGATTCGCATTCTCATCATCACAACACCCCTGCAGTTTGCTGCCTAAGCTAGGGCAGCCGCAACATTCCGGCGGTCGCGCATTCCTCCGCGACCTTGAGATAGCGAAGCACGCTGTCAGTGCCGATCACGTACGGGTGCGGGTCACCCGGCTTACGGGCAGCCATCGCCGGGAGCTTGGTTTTCGAGCCATCGAAGATGGTGTGGTTGGCGATCAGCACGTCGGCGCCGGCCTTGGCGGCGATGTCGCGGAAGCGCCGCGCGGAATCGATGTAGACCTGGAAGCGCTCTTTCGAGTGAGGGAAGTTGAAGGCCGTGCCGCCCCACGCCGCGGCCACGTGTCTCGTGCCGCGATCGAACACGGGCACGATCGTCGACACGGTTCCCATGGTGTGCCCGGGCGTGATGTAGAAAGTGAGCGTTTGATCGCCAACCGTGAGCACCTGCCCGTCGGTCACGACCATGTCGCGTTTCGGCTTCGAGGGATCGCGAGTGTTCTTCTCGAGCATGTCCCAGTCGGCTGCCGACAACAGGACGCGGGTCTTGAATGAATCCTGCAGGTATTGCGCGCCGCCGGAGTGATCGCGATGCCCATGGCTGACGAGCGCGTATTTGATCGTTGTGGGATCGAGCCCGAGCTTTTTCAGCCCGCCGACGATCTGGCTGTCAACGGAGTACTCGAAGATCGTGTCGAGAACGACGATGCCGTCTTTCGTGGCGACAGCCCAGGCTGAATATTCTTTCTCGCCGACGAAGTAGAGGTTGTCGAACACCTTGACGGGGTCAGCCTCCCACGTCGATTTGGCCGGCGGACCCGGCGGTCGGGGCGCAGCGGCCGCCGATGGCGTGGCGGCCGGGGCCGCAGGTCGCGCCGGTTCAGGTTGGCACAGGCGATTGAACAGGCCGATGTGGTCCTGGCCCGCAGCCGCGCGAGCGGCGGCCACGTGCGCAGCCACGGTTCCTGCCGGCGCCTGTGCGGTGAGAGTGAACCCGCCGAGTCCCCAGGCCAGTGCGGTTGCCGCCAAGAATCCCGTTGTGATTGTCGTCATGCCATCCCCCGGCGCGATTCTACGCCGACAGCACCACGCCGATTGCGACGATCGGGCCCGCCAGCAGGGTGAGCGGGTCCGGGGGATGCGGTAGCTGAAAACCGCATCACGGGGTCATTTCTTCAGTTCGGCCAGCACCGCGTCGATCATCTTCTTGGCATCGCCGAACAACATCTGCGTGTTGTCCTTGTAGAAGAGCGGATTATCCACGCCGGCGTAACCGCTGGCCATGCCGCGCTTCATCACGATGCAGGTCTTGGCCTTCCACACTTCCAGGATCGGCATGCCGTAAATCGGGCTCGACGGATCGTCGAGCGCGCCCGGATTAACGATGTCGTTGGCACCGATCACGATCACGACGTCCGTGCTGGGGAAGTCGTGGTTGATCTCCTCCATCTCGAGCACGATGTCGTACGGGACCTTCGCTTCGGCCAGCAGCACGTTCATGTGGCCAGGCAGCCGGCCGGCGACCGGGTGAATGGCGAACCGCACGTTCGCCCCCTTATCGCGCAGGATCTTCGTGACTTCGTACATCGGGTGCTGCGCTTGGGCGACGGCCATGCCGTAACCCGGCACGACGACCACGCTCTTGGCATCCCGCAGCAGCTCCGCGGTCTCTTCGGCGGTGATGCTCTTCACCTCGCCCGCGGGCTGGCCGCCCGCCGCCGGGGCCTTGCCTTCGTCGGCGCCGAAGCCGCCGAGAATCACGCTGAGGAACGAGCGGTTCATCGCGTGGCACATGATGTAGCTCAGGATCGCGCCGCTTGATCCCACCAGCGCACCGGTGATGATCAGCAGGTCGTTTCCGAGCATGAAGCCCGCCGCCGCCGCCGCCCATCCCGAATAGCTGTTCAGCATCGAGACGACCACCGGCATGTCGGCGCCGCCAATTGCCATGACCAGGTGAATGCCCAGCAGCGATGCAATCAGCGTGGCGATGATCAGCGGCTGCAGCGCCGCGCCGTGTTCGGCGCTCACGAACTGAAAGCCCAGAAACACGCAAGCGAGCAGCGCCACCAGGTTCAGTAGATGGCGGCCGGGCATCAGCAGTGGCTTGCTGCCAATCAGGCCCTGCAGCTTGCCAAACGCGATGATCGAGCCCGTGAACGTCACGGCACCGACGAAGACCCCGATGAACGTCTCGACCGAGTGGATGGTCGCTTCGACGCCGACCAGTGTGTTGCCCAGGTCGAGCGTGCCGCCAAACCCAACCAGCACGGCCGCCAGGCCGACGAAGCTGTGGAGCATGGCCACCAGCTGCGGCATGTCGGTCATCTCGACTCGCGCGGCCATGGCGGCGCCAATCGCGCCGCCGATCACCAGCGCGCCAATCAGCACGCCGTAGTTGCCGGCGTGCGGTCCGAACGCGGTGACGCCGACCGCCAGCGCCATGCCGAGCATGCCGAACAGGTTGCCGCGCCGCGCCGATTCCTGCGCCGACAGTCCACCCAGGCTGAGGATGAAGAGAATGCCGGCGGCGAGGTAAGCGATGGTGACGAGTGTTTCTGGCAGAGTGATCATCGGCGGAACATCCGCAGCATCCGCTGCGTCACCATGAAGCCGCCCACGATGTTGATGGTGGCGAGAAGAATGGCCGCGGCGCCGACGAGCACGACGGGCGAGGTAACCGGACCGTTCAACTGGAGCATGCCGCCGAGCACGATGATGCCGCTGATGGCGTTGGTCACGCTCATGAGCGGCGTGTGCAAGGCCGGGGTGACGTTCCACACCACCTGCCAGCCAATCACTACCGACAGCGCGAACACGGTCAGGTGGGAAAGGAAGGCCGGCGGGGCAACCAGCCCGAGGCCGACGAGCCCTACCGCGGCAATCAGCGCGAAGATCGGGCCGGCCACGCTCTTCGACGGGGCTGCCTTGACCGCCGCCACAGCAGGCGCGGCAATCAGCTTGGGGTCAGGCGGCAGGGCAGCCGGCGGCCGAGGCGGTGGCGGCCACAGTACTTCACCGTCGCGCAGCACCAACGCACCCCGCACGACCTCATCTGCGAGATCCAGGTGGAAGTGGCTGGCGCCGCCGAGGTCCGCGAGCAGGTGCGTGAGGTTATTACCGAACAGGAAGCTGGCCGTTGGCGCCAGGCGGCTTGGCAGGTCGGTGTAGCCCAGAATATGGACGCCGTACTTCTGCACGACGTTGCCCGGTTCGGTCAGCGCGCAGTTGCCGCCGTTCTCGGCAGCGAGATCGACGATCACCGACCCCTTCTTCATCCCCTTCACCATTTCTTCGGTGATGAGGATCGGAGCGGGCCGGTTGGGGATGAGCGCGGTCGTGATGATGATGTCGACGTCGCGCGCCTGCGCGGCGAACATTTCCATCTCCGCCTTGATGAAGGCCGGGCTCATTTCCTTGGCGTAGCCGCCGGTGCCCTCGCCGTCTTCGTGCACGTTGAGTTCGATGAACTCCGCCCCCATGCTCTTGACTTGCTCTTTCACCGTCGGCCGCGTGTCGAAGGCACGGACGATGGCGCCCATGCCGCGCGCGGCGCCGATTGCCGCAAGCCCGGCAACCCCGGCGCCGATCACCAGCACCTTGGCGGGCGGCACGCGACCGGCCGCGGTCATCTGGCCGGTGAAGAAGCGCCCGTAGAAGCTGGCCGCCTCGACCACCGCGCGATAGCCGGCGATGTTGGCCATCGACGACAGCGCGTCCATCTTCTGCGCGCGCGAGATGCGCGGAATCTGGTCAACCGCGATGGCCGTCGCCTTGCGCGCCGCCAGCAGGTCGATGATGTCCTTGTTCTTGCCGGGATACAGGAAGCTGATCAGCGTGCCGCCTTCGCGAATCAACTCGGCTTCGTGCACGCCGACCAGCGGATGCGCCGCCGGCGGCTGCACCTTAAGCACGATGTCGCCGGCCTGCCAGATCTCGCGCGTGCCGGTGATGATCTCCGCGCCGGCGGCGGCGTAGTCGTCGTCGCCGAACGATGCGGCGGCGCCCGCGTCGTGTTCGACGGCGACGGTGAAGCCAAGCTTGACGAGGCGCGCGACGTTTTCGGGGGTGACCGCGACCCGGCGTTCACCGGGGCGGCATTCTTTCGGGACGGCGAGCTTCATGTGCGTGGCGATTATATAGGCACAACCGCCTACGCCAGCTTCAACCGGAACTCTCGCTGTAACAACACCAGGTTCAACGTCATCTGCAGCGTCGTCGACAGCACGGTGAACCACCAGATCCACGTCAGTGCGAACTCGGGCCGGCGCGACAAGACGATGGCCGGCACGATGCCGACGACCATCCGCAGAAACGACGTCGCGAGCAACGGCAGCGTGTTGCCCATGCCCTGGAACATGCTGGCGGACACAAACGTGATGCCCGATGCCACGAAGTTGAGGGTCACGATGTGCAGGTAGTCCACGCCAACGTGGATCACCTCTGGATCCGAGCTGAAAAGACGCATCAGCTGTGGCGCGGCGAGGTAGATGCCGACGCCGAGCACCAGCATGAAGCCCGCGGCGATTGACGCCGCCGTCTTGAAGACCGAGCGCACCCGGTCGCCCTTATTGGCGCCGAAGTTCTGACCCGCCACCGGCGCAACGGCAAAGCCTAAGGCCACGATTGGCAGGAAGGCCGATTGAACGATCCGGAAGCCGACGCCGAATCCCGCCTGCGCCGCGGCCCCGAAGCGGCGGCTGATGGCGTAGACGACGACCATGTAAAGTCCCATCAAGCCAAACTCGACCCCGGCCGGCAGGCCGATCTTCAGCATCTGCCACCACACGGAGAACTTCGGCTTCCAGTCGGCGAAGTGGAAGCGGAGGTACGCGTCGGGGTCGAGGAAGTAGAACGAGATCCAGATCACGCCAACGACCACGGCGACGAAGGTGGCCAGGGCGGCGCCGCCGACGCCCATCACCGGGAATGGACCCCACCCGAAGATCAAGATGGGCGCCAGAACGATGTTGAGAATCACCGTGCCGGTTTGCACGATCATGCCCGGCTTGAAGTTGCCTGTGCCGCGCAGTGCCGCGCCCATGGCGACAATGGCGAACTGCAGCGCCATGGCCGGAATGAACCACAACAGGTACTCCTCGGTCAGGCGCTGCGTGGCCGCATCGGCGCTGAGTGCGGCGGCGTAGGCCGTGCGCGAAGCCATGGCCACCGCGAAGAACAGTACGCCCGCGACCATCGACAGGACCTGCGACTGGTTGAACAGGTAGGTAGCCTCGGCGTGCTCCTTGCGCCCCGCGGCATGCGACACCGCCGTGGTGGTGCCGACGCCGAGCATCTGCGAAATGGCGAGCACCACGAACGACAGGTTGGCGCTGATGCCGACCGCCGCAACCGCATCGGTGCCAAGCCTGCCCACCCAGAACAGATCCACCAGCACGTACAGCGCCTGGAAAACCATGCTGACGAGCATGAAGCTGGTGGTCTTCAGTAAGTGGCCGGTGAGCGAGCCCGTGGTGAGGTCCTGCATGGTCGCAGGAATTATATCTACCGTAGCGGGGCGCCTACGGCGGATAAACGCGGGCGATGCTGACTTCGATGGGATCGCGGGCGGCCACGTTGAACTGCTTGAGGATCTCGTGCTGGCGGAAGGTAAAGATGCGTTCCAGGTCGCGGCGCACCATCAGGCCGTGCATCAGCGCGCCGCCGATTGGCGAGTACGACACGGTGTCCTCGACCAGGGTGCCGCCGTCGACCTCGGCAAAAGTATGGGTATGGTGCCAGCGCCAGTACGGGCCCCACAGCTGTTCGTCAACGAACCGCGCCGGAGGCGTCCAGTCGCTGATGAGGGTGCGCCACGGCACTGGGAGTCCGCGCACGACAATCAGGTAATCGATCAGCGTGCCCGACCGCATCTCGATGGGTTGCGGCGTGCGAATACGAAAGTTCAGCCACGGCGGCGTGAGCACCTGCAGGTTAGCGGCGTCGGCGAAGAACGCGAAGGTTTCAGCGAGCGGGCGCGCCACGAACAGCCGGGTGTTGAGCCTATACTGGGCCATCGTTGCTAAGACGCTTTTTACTCGACTCGCGGTGCACGCGGTGCCGACCAGGACGACCTCGTGATTCGCGACCTGCGCACCGTGTTGGGCTGGCTCGCGCCCCGCGACCGATGGCGGTGGCTGATGCTCGGGCCGCTGGTCACGGTCGGCGCGCTGATCGAGGCCGTTGGCGCGCTGGCCACCTTCGGGCTGCTTCGCCTGGTCGTCGAACCGGAACAGGTGCGCACGCTGCCGGTGGTGTCACAGATCTGGCGCGCCTGGCCCACCGACGACCCGCGGGCGGTCGTCGCCACGCTCGCACTTTCCGTCGGCGTGTTTTACCTGGGCCGCGCGCTCTTCCTGTCCTGGGTGGAGTGGGTCCGGCAGGGCATCATCTTCACCTCGTCGTCTGGCGCGGCTGAACGGCTGCTGGCGCGGTATCTCGCCGCCGACTACCTGTTCCACGTGAAGCGGAACTCGGCCTCGCTGATTCAGCCGATGACGCGTGCCTCTGACATCGCGTACGAGCTGGTTGCGGGTTCGGCGGTCAACATTCTCGCCGAGGCGGTGACGATCGCGGCGCTGGCGTTGGTGCTGCTGTCGTCGGCACCGCCGATCACCCTCGTCGCGGTGGCAATCGTGCTCGCGGTGGTGCTCGGACCGATCGTCCTGACTCGCCGCGCATGGGAACGGATCGGCGAGACCGAGCGCGCGCTGTTGCAGCAACAACTCCACGTGCTGCAGCAAAGCCTGGGCGCGATCAAGGATGTCAGGATCTCCGGCCGCCAGCCGTTCTTCGAGGAGCAGTTTCGCGACGTCAAGCGCAACCTGACGCGCGTGAAACAGCGACGATCGTGGGCCGCGAGCGCTGCCAGGCACGGGGTCGAGACGACCCTCGTCCTGAGCATGTTGCTGGTCGTCTTTCTCGTCATGCGCGAGGGCGCCTCGAGCAGCGACACTGTCTCGATTCTCGCGCTGTTTGCCTACACCGGCTTTCGGGTCATCCCGTCGGTCAATCGCATCATGATGAACGCCGGCTACCTCCGCGAAGCCCACCCATGGGTCGCGAACATGGACGACGACATGCGAGCGCTGAAGGCGCCGTCACCCCGGTCGTTCACGCCAGAGCCGCCGATGTTGGTCGACTCGCTTGCCTGCGAGGACGTGTCGTTCCGATACGACGACGGCCAGCTCGCGCTTGAGCACGTCTCGCTGACCATCCGCCGCGGTCAGTCGGTCGGCATAGTCGGCGCCACCGGCGCGGGCAAGACGACGCTCGTTGATGTGCTGCTCGGTCTGCTGACACCCGCGTCCGGACGAGTGCTGATTGACGGCCAGCCGCTCGAGGGCCGTGAGCGCGCGTGGCAGCGGCAAATTGGCTACGTTCCGCAGGACGTCTACCTGCTGGACGATTCGCTCAGGCGCAACATCGCATTCGGCATCCCTGACGGCGCGATCGATGAGGCCCGCCTCGCCGCCGCCACTGCATTGGCGCGGCTCGACGGAGTGATCGCCGGATTGCCTCAGAAGCTCGAGACCGTCGTCGGTGAAGGCGGCGTGCGGCTGTCGGGCGGTCAGCGTCAGCGCGTCGCAATTGCGCGCGCGCTTTACCACGACCCGCCAGTACTGTTCTTTGACGAGGCGACCGCCGCACTCGACAGTCAGACCGAGCGGGAAGTCACCGAGGCGATTGCCGCCGTCCACGGCACGCGCACAGTGATTGCAATCGCCCATCGTTTGACGACCGTCAAGGCGTGCGATCAGCTGATCTATCTGAAGGACGGCCGGGTTGCCGGAGCTGGTACATACCAGGAGCTGCTGCACGATCCTGGTTTCCGTCAGTTGACGTGAGGTGAAGTCTGCAGGCTAGTTGCGGAAGGCGCTCACAATCTCGCGGACCTCGCGCACGAAGCGGTCGGTCGAAAACATCTCGGCCCGCGCCGCGAGCGAGGTGCGAAGTCGCTGTTGCGCCGCCGGGTCAGCCAGCACCGCGGTAATCCTGGCCGCGCCGTCTTCTTCGGCGTCGTACATCAGCGCCGGCTCTTGGCCGACAATTTCCACTTGGCCGCCGCCCTTTGGCACCCACACGATGATGCCGGCACGCGCCATCTCGGCGGGCGCCATGCCGAAATGCTCTTCACGCATGCCGTGAATGCCGTACCGGTGGGTGCCCATCAACTCGCGCAACTCTTGGCGGCTTACGTCCTGGCGGAACTGAATCCATGCGCCGAGCGATCGTGCCTCGGCCTGCAGGCTCTCAAAGTAGCGCCGCGAGGCCGTTGCTGCCACCTGGCGGCTGCAAGGATGGCTGCACCAGCAAGACCCGTTTCATGGCGTTTGTGCCGTGAAGAATGCCAGCAGCGACAAGATGGCGGTGACGACGTAGAGGATCAGCACCGTGCGCCGCGGGGACCAGCCGAGCGCCAGCAGGCGATGATGGATGTGCTGCCGATCCGGTTCAACCAGATGCCGGACAGCTGCCGGAATCGACGCCGGTCGAGCGGTCGGCCGCGCCAGGCCTCGCCGGACAATCGTGGTGACGACGTCGGCAATCGGCAGCGCGAAAATCATCAACGGGACGGCTGTGGCGAGCGCGGTCGCGCCTTTCTGCCAGCCGGCAATCGCGGTGGTGGCCAGCAGGAACCCGATCATCAAGCTGCCGCTGTCGCCCAGAAAGATCGAGGCCGGCGCGAAGTTGAACACCAGGAAACCAACCGACGCGCCGACCAGTGCCGTAAGCAACATTGCCTCGGCCGGATGTCCGCGGACCACGAGAATGGCGGCGCAGGTGGTGCCGGCGAGTACGGCGATTCCGGCTGCCAGGCCATCGATGCCATCGATCAAGTTGAAGGCGTTGGTGAGGCCGACGATCCATCCGGCCGTGATCGGCCAGGCCAGCCAGCCAGGCTCCCACGACACGCCGAACAGGGTCACGCGCTCAATCAGCAGCCCCGACAGCATCATCACCGTCGCGGCGGCAAACTGCGCGGCCAGCTTCGGCACGGGCCCCACGCCGCGCAGATCGTCGAGCAGGCCAATACCGAAAATCAGCGCGCCTGCGGTCGCAAACGGCGACAAGGCGGGCCAGATTGCAGGGGCGAAATCCTCCGGGCCCAGCCAGCGGACGAGTATCATCGCCAGAATCGTGGCGGCGACGACTGCCACGCCCCCCAACCGCGGCACCGATTGGGCGTGAACCTTCCGGCCTCCAGGGGCGTCGACCAGTCCGAGCCAGTTCGAGCCTCGCGAGACCAGCGGGGTCATGACCAGGGCAAGAGCCGCACCACAGAAGGCAAGCAGCAGGTAGACCGTCAATGCGAACCGTCGTCATCGTACTCGGAGATCTTGGCCGTAGCCCGCGGATGCAGTATCACGCCGCCTCGCTGGCCGATGCCGGGCACGACGTGGATCTGGTGGGACTTGAAGGCGCGCCCCCCGTGCCAGCAGTGGCGAACCACCCTCGCATAACCTGTCATCGGCTGTCCGACCGCGCTTTCCAGGGTCGCGCCACCGGCGGCATCAAGCGATTTGTTGCGGGCTCGCTCCTGCGCGTGCTCGGCCAGGCCCGCCAACTGTTGCTGACGCTGATGCGGCTGCCGAAGGCAGATGTCATCCTCGTTCAGAATCCGCCCTCGATTCCCGCGTTGGCGGTGGCGTGGCTGGTAACGAGGCTTCGCGGCGGCCGGTTCGTGATCGACTGGCACAACTTGTCGCACACCGTGGTGGCGATTCGGCTTGGCGAGTCACATCGCGCCGTGAGGGCCGTGGCACGGAGCGAGCGCCGGTGGGCCCGGCGCGCCGATGGGCATCTCGCGGTCTCGAAGGCGCTTGCGGCTTGGTTGGCGGGCAATTACGGCATCACCACGTCGGTCGTTTACGACCGGCCGCCCTCTCTGTTCACCACCACGGCTCCCTCCTCGGCGGTCACGCTGTGGAATAAGCTCGCAACCGAAGCATCCCTCGGCGCAGCGCGACTGCCGCTGGTCGTCTGTCCAACCAGTTGGACGCCGGATGAAGATTTCGATCTCTTGCTCGAGGCGCTTGAACGCGCCGAGCGCCTGCTCGCGCGCACCGCCGTGGCGCCTTGTCTTGCTGTCGTACTCACCGGTCGCGGCCTTCTTCGCGCAGGCTTCGAAGCGCGGGCCGCGCGACGTTCGTTCAAGGCGATTGCCCTGCGAACCCACTGGCTCGAGCCAGCCGACTATCCGGTGCTGATCGGCATGGCCGACCTGGGTCTCTGCCTGCACCAGTCGTCGTCCGGTCTCGACTTGCCGATGAAGGTTGCCGACTTCCGAGGTGCCGGCGTTCCGGTCGCTGCCTTTGACTACGCGCCAGTCCTGGGTGAAGTGCTGACCGACAGCCACGAGGGCATCAAGTTTCGCGATCCAGGAGATCTCGCGGGCATATTGGTGTCGGTGGCGTCGGGGTCGATTGAGCCTGGCTCGACGCTTGGCAAATCGAAGACGTGGTTGCGCGAGCATCCCGCCGAACGATGGGACGAGCAGTGGCAGCACGCCGCCCGGCAGGTGCTGCTCGGGTAGTCCTGTAAGATGTTGCGCGAATGCGCCCCATCACAGAGATTGCCACCCGCCTTGGTTTGACCGACGACTTGCTCGAACCCTACGGCCGCGCCATTGCCAAGATTCGCCTCGAAGTGCTCGAGCGTTTTCCGGTGCGCAAGGGCAAGATGATCCTGGTCACCGCCATGACGCCGACCACGAGCGGCGAGGGCAAGACGGTGAACACCATCGGCATCACCCAAGGGCTCGTCAAGCTGGGACACAACGCGGTGGCCGCGCTGCGCGAGCCGTCGCTCGGACCAGTGTTCGGGATGAAGGGCGGCGCCACCGGCGGAGGCAAGGCGTCACTCGAGCCGATTGACAAGATCAATCTGCACTTCACCGGCGACTTCCACGCCATCACCGCGGCCCACAACCTGCTTGCGGCGCTGCTCGATACGCACCTGCACTTCGGCAACGACCTGCGGATCAATCCACAGGAGATCTTGTGGCCGCGCTGCATGGACATGAACGACCGGGCATTGCGGCGCATCGCCACGGGGCTGGGCGGGCGCGAGAGCGGCCCGGCGCGCGAGACCGGGTTCGTGATCACGGCCGCGTCCGAGATCATGGCGATTCTCGCGTTGTCCGACAGCCGCGCCGATCTCCGCCGTCGCCTGTCGCGCATCGTCGTCGGCTTCAACTACGACGGCGCCCCGGTGACCGCAGCGGACCTCAAGGCCGTTGGTCCGATGATGGTGTTGCTGAACGAGGCGGTGCTGCCAAACCTCGTGCAGACCACTGAAGGAGCGCCGGCCATCGTGCATTGTGGGCCGTTTGCCAACATTGCGCACGGCACCAGCAGCGTGCTGGCGCAGCGCATGGGTCTGCATCTCGCGGACTACGTCGTCAACGAAACTGGCTTCGCTGCCGACCTTGGCGCCGAAAAATTCTTCGACCTGGTGATGCCGATGTGCGGTCACGTGCCGGCGGCGGCAGCCGTGATCGTTACGCTCAAAGCGCTGCGGGCACAGGGCGGCGCCGCCGATGGCCCGGTGGCGGCCGGCTTTCCGAACTTGCTGCGTCACCTCGAGAACTTGAAGCGATGGGGGGTGCCCGCCGTGATCGCGCTCAACCGCTTCCCGGCTGACACCACGGCCGATCTCGATGAAGTAATGAGCTATTGCCGATCGATTGGCGCCGACGTGGCACTGGCTGACGGCTATACCAAGGGCGGCGACGGCATGATTGAGCTGGCTGGTAAGCTCGTGACCGCGGCGGCCGGGTCCGATCCGGCGGCCGTCCTGCCGACCTACACGGCCGACCAGCCGCTCGAAGAAAAAATCAAGGTCGTGGCGACCAAGGTCTACGGCGCGGCAGGCGTGTCTTTCAAGCCCGCGGCGAAGTCGCGTCTCGCGAAGCTCGAGACCCTCGGCTATGGCGCGTTACCCGTGTGCATAGCCAAGACTCAGTACTCGTTCACCGACGACCCAAAGCAAATGGGCGCGCCATCGGGATGGACGCTGACCGTGAATGAGGTGTCGCTGTCTGCCGGCGCGGGTTTCGTCGTGGCGATTGCCGGCAGCATGATGCTGATGCCCGGTCTCGGCAAAGTGCCGCAAGCCCAGAAGCTGGACGTAGACGAGCACGGAGCAGTCATCGGCATGGATTATTGACTCTGCCGGAGGTCGGGAGGTGGAAACGGGATTCGGAAGATCGTTTGTCGATTCCGAGGCGCCCCGTTCGTCATCTGGGTGAACGCCGAGAGTGAGCGGATTCGACTCCCGACTCCCGACTCCCGAAAGGATCATTGAGATGCCCAAGTTCATCATGTTGTTACACGACTCCGGGACTTTCCCGCCCGACCTCAGCCCCGATCAGATCCAGGCCATCATCGAGCGCTACGTAGCGTGGAAGGATAGAGTCGAGGCCAACGGCCGCAAGATGGAAGGTCATAAGCTCGCTGACGGCGAAGGCCGCGTGATGCGCGGCGCCGTGGGAACGCCCAAGGTCACCGACGGTCCCTACGCCGAAGCCCGCGAAGTGATTGGCGGCCTGTTCATCGTTGATGCCGCCAATTACGAGGAGGTGGTCGAGCTCAGCAAAGATTGCCCCCACCTCGACTTCGGCACCATCGAAATCCGCGAGGTCCAGCCCACCTAGGGGCCTGGCACGGTTACATCGTGTTTGCTGCAGTTTTTGCCACCGTGGGCCAAGACTCGATCGAACTTGTTGAGCATCTGTTCCGCCGCCAGGCGGGACAGATGGTCGCGAGGCTGACCCGGGCACTCGGTTCGCGTCACCTCGCGGTGGCCGAAGATGCCGTGCAGGACGCTCTCATCACGGCGCTTCAACAGTGGCCGTTCAGGGGCGTTCCCGATCAGCCTGAAGCCTGGTTGTATCTGGTCGCAAGGAACCGGGCGCTAGACCGCTTGCGGCACTCGAAGATGGCGGCGGCGAAAGAGCCGGCGATCGCCCACGAAGGCGCCGCCTTTCAACGTCCCGAGACCGAGGCACTGCTGCGAGACGAGCTGCCGCCCATGTACGATGACCAGCTCGGGCTACTGTTCCTTGCCTGCCATCCCGCGGTCGCTGCCGATGCCCGAGTCGCCCTGGCCCTGAAGCTGGTTGGGGGCTTCAGCGTGGGAGAGATCGCGCGCGCATTCCTGTCGCAGGAAAGCACCATCGCCCAGCGGTTGGTGCGCGCCAAACGGACCCTGCGCGAGCGGGACGTCCACTTCGGCATGCCCGCGTTTTCGGAACTGGGGCCGCGGCTCGACTCCGTCCTCGATTCGCTCTATCTGATGTTCAACGAAGGCTATGCGGCCACGTCAGGCGAGTCCCTGGTCCGAGATGATGTCGCGGGCGAGGCGATTCGGCTGACGTCGCTCGTGGCGGCGCACCCGGCGACCGATTCGCCCAAGGCATGGGCGCTGCTCAGTTTGATGTTGCTGCACGCCGCGCGCTTTCCCGCCCGCGTGGACTCGAGCGGCACCTTGTTCCTGCTTCGCGATCAGGACCGAGCGACCTGGGATCGACACGCGATTGCGGCCGGCCTGCATGCCCTCGACCGCGCCTCGACCGGTGACCGCCTGAGCGCGTTTCACGTCGAGGCGGGAATTGCCGCCTGCCACGCCGTCGCGCCATCGTGGGACGACACCGATTGGCCGCAGATCGTGGAGTTGTATGACGAGCTGCTGGCGCTCACCGCATCGCCAGTGGTGGCACTGAATCGGGCCATTGCCTTGTCTCGAGTCGAGGGACCGGTCGCTGGATTGGCCGCGCTCGACGGCATGGTCGGCCGCGGTGCCCTGGCCCGTTATCCACTGTTGCCCGCGGTGCAGGCAGAGTTCTGGCGCGAATCGGGTGACCTGGCGCAGGCGGCCGCTTGCTACCGCGAAGCCCTCACCCTGGCCCGGTCAGACCCGGAGCAACGCTGGTTGAAATCCCGGCTGGCGCATCTCGTATAATCGTCCGACCCGTGGAGTACCTCATCAAGCAATACGCGCTCGAACCGGGCGCGTTAGAGATCCAGTACATCGAGGAATACTTCGGCGAGTTCCCTCGCCGCAAGACGGCCGCGGAGATCATCGAGCGGTTGCACGAACGCGAATCTCTGATCCTGATGGCCGAGGCGCCTCTCCCGGATGATCCCTCGGGCGCCCTGGTGCCCGTCTCGTACAAGATCGTCCACGAGATTCGCCACAATGAATCGGTGCCCAAGCTTCGTGACCTAGTGGACCGGTTGACGGGTTCCGTAACCTTCGACGGCCGTCGCATCCTTTACTCGTGGATCGGCGGCACGCGGCGCGACTGGCGCGGCCAGGGCCACTTCCGCGCGCTCACCGAAGAGTCCGAGGTATGGGCGCACGCTGCCGGCTTCGAGGAAGTGGTCGTCAAGACCAAGAACCGTTACTACGACATGCGAGCGGTGCTCGCGCAGCTGCATTTCAACGTCGTCAAGCACGAGCCAAATCACGCGGACAGTGCCGAGTCGAAGGTCTACCTGAGCAAGCCGCTGCCGGCGGAACTGGCGCGGCGCCACCGCAGCGTTCGCACCGTCGTTTATTCAGAGTAGCGGCATTAAACCGCGCCGCTCACTTGCCTGGTTTGGAAACAACAAACGCTGGCGCGGCAATCGCTGTCGCGCATGATTGATCCAGGCCCGCGGCCGAACCTTTCTCGAGGAAAGTTGCGAACAAGGCACCGACACAAGCCTCGGCGTTGCCAATCGGATGCCCGTTGTTGCGGATGATCACGTGTGTGCCGTTCGACAAGGTGCGGAGCACTTCGTCTCCTCCCGCCGGCGGCGTCACGGGATCCAGTTGCCCAGACAGCATCAACGTGGCCGTCGCCGAGCGAGTTGGTTGCCGGTGGGCGTTCGAGACAGTTCCCCGAGGCCATACGGCGCACGCGGCGGTTTGTTGCTGAAGGCGGTAATCACCGCCGAATGTGCCGGCGGCCAGCGCGCCCGCGTTCTTCGCCAGATAGGGGACATCCTCGGTACAGGTCACCGAAAGGAAGAAGCCGGCGGCCAGACGCTCGCCGCCGAGCACGGTGCGTCCCGCGAGAGCAGTTTCGGTGAGGCTTCTGTCGTCGCCGTCGAGCAACTGCCGGACCAGTTTCGGTGTTTGCGCCGCACTCTCGGGTGTGTAGAGCATGTTGCGAAACGCTTCGGCAAACAACCCGCGCGTGACCTTCACCGATGTTGCCGGGCGGGCCGAGCCCGCGGGCAGCGTGAGGACCGGCGACGCTTTCTCCAGGCGAGCCAGCAGTGAGCGAAAGTCGGCATCGAGCATCGGGAACGCGCGCCGGCAGTGATCGTCTTCGTTGCAACGCGCCACCAGTGCCCTCCAGGCGTCGTCTCCTGCGCGCGCATGGGTTTCAGGCATCGCCATCGACGGCGGCACGATCCCTTTCATGGTGACCGCTCGCAAGCTGCCCGGGTGGCGCCGCATGTAGACCTGGGCGACGCGACTGCCGTATGACGTGCCATAAAGATTGATTGGCCCATAGCCGAGAGCCTGCCGTACCTCTTCGAGATCGTCGACCGCGATCTCCGTGGTGTAGCGAGTGAGGTCGGCGGTTCGCTCGAGTCGAGTTCGGCAAGCCATCACCGCCGGCACGCTTAGCAGGTCGGCATCAAAGGCCCCCGATGGACCTGGCTTCGCCAATTCGGGACACGTCAGCGCACCCGACCTCCCGGTGCCACGCAAGTCGATGAACACAAGGTCACGGTTCTTGCGAATCTCGCTGAACGCGCGGCTGAAGAAACGCGCGTTGAAAGAGGGCGCATCGCCGGGACCTCCCGAAAGGGTGAACAAGGGATCAGGCCGGCGCTCAGGCGTGGTCGCACTGAGGACGATGATCGAGAGATCGATCTGCCGTCCTTGCTTGGCGTCACGGTTTTCCCAGACGCGGTGCGTGCCGCAGCGGGCTTCGCCCGCCACTCCTTCAATCACGCACGGCGCGAGAACAACCTGCGCCGCCATCGCGAGCGCCGGCAGGATCATTTCCGCAGCCCCAACAGCACTAGTCCAGCGACCGCTTTTTCGCGCACTTGTGGATCCGGATCGCCCGTCGCGGTCTTTAACGCGTTGAGGGCACGCGGGTCGCCGCTGGCGCCAAGGGCAATGGCCGCTTTCTCACGAACCTGGCCGTCCTGATCGGTGATCGCCGCCAGTAACGGTTCGATGATTCGCGGATCCCGGCGGAAGGCCAGGCCCATCGCCGCTTTCTCGCGCACCTGCGAATCGCGGTCCTGTAGAGCCGTCAACAGCGGAGCGATGACGACGTCGCCAGGTGTGAGGGCGAGCCCCATGGCCGCCTGCTCACGCACCTGGCTGCTGGCGTCGCCCAAGGCACTGACCAGGAGGTCGGTGAGCCCTGTGACAATTTGCCTGTCGTCCGGCTGCATTTCCTCCCTTGCTGGTTGCGCGCCGAGAATGGCGGTGGCAAAGGCCGCCAGTGCGGCGCACACCAGCCAACCTGTCGAGCGGCGTGGTGTGCGAACCACGTCGGCGAGGATCATCAGCAGCCTGCCCTCGACTGCTGAGGGCCGCGCCATACTAAGAGCGGTGGCCGGAGTGGACGAAGCGGGATGCCGCGCGATGTCGAGCAGTAACGCCGCATAGGCCGAGGGCTTCACCCCCGCGCGCAGCACCTCGTCATCACAGACGCGCTCGCGTTCGCGCGCCAAACTGGCAGCGGCGTACCACACAAGGGGATTAAACCAATAGATCGCGCAGGCCAATTGCGCCACTGCCAGCGTGCTGCGGTCGCGGCGTCGAATGTGGGTCAGCTCGTGGACAAACGCCGCCTGCCGGTCGTCCGTCGTCCACTGCGCGGCCGCCGCCGGCATCATCACCACTGAACGGAACAATCCGGCGACATGCGGACTGCCGTCGGTCACAGTGACTCGCACGTCGACGGCGCCTCGATAGCCAAGGCGTGCCGCCACGTTCCGAGCTTCCGACACCCATTCTCCAGGCGCCGGCCGCGACCCGCGCTTGACCGAAAGTCCGCTTGCGAGCCAACAGAAAAGGAACCAGGAGCCTACAGACAGGGTGCCTATGGTGCCTATGGTGCCAAGGGTGCCGCTGTCGAAATCCCCGTGGGTAGTTGCAACTTGCACTTCAGGCACCTTAGGCCCGCTAGGCACCCTAGGCACGTTAATCACCATCGGCACACTGAACCTTGGCGCGAGCGGAGTAACAATCGGCGCGAGCAGAACGAGCCCGATCGCCAATTGCCACACGAGGTGGCGAGTGGACGGCGCTGCGCGGTGCAGCAGCCGCGTCAACAGGGTCGCCACAGCCAGCAGGGCCGTCGTCCGGAGGATGAGCTCGAGATTCATCAACGTCCTTCTTTCCGCGCCCGCGCGATCAAAGACGACAACTTCTCCAGCTCGTCGTCGGATAGCGATCCGGAGTCAACCAAGGCCGCGGCGGCGTGAGCCGCCGAACCATCGAAAAAGGTTTTGACGATGCGACTGAGGGCTGAGTTGCGCGCCTTCTCCCGCGGCACCGTCGGCAGGTAAACGTAGCGCGTGCCCTGGGCTTCGTGGCGAGCATGTCCTTTCTCCTCGAGGATGCGCAGTAACGCGCGGACCGCCGAGTAGCTGGGAGGATCAGGCAACGCCTCCTGCACTTCGGCAGCGCTCGCCGTGCCTTTCGTGTAGAGGATGTCGAGGATCTGTCGTTCTCGCCGAGAGAGGGGGTCATTCGTGGCCATGCTAAAAATTCAGCACCTGCTGTTTATTTAGCACGTCCCTCATTCCTGATGCAACTGTTGCCGCCGACCAGTCCGGTCGTATATGCTCAACGCTGGACTTGAGATTGAATCTCAGGATGACGGCCTTATGCTTCAAGCGTTTGTGATCACTCTCCGGGAAGGCCTCGAGGCCTTCCTCATCATTGCCATCAGCCTGGCCTATCTTCGCAAGAGCGGCCGTCGGGAACTGATTCCCGCCGTCCATTGGGGGATTGGGCTGTCGGTGCTGTTAAGCGTCGGAGCGGCGTACCTGTTTCAGCAGGCGTCGAACCAGGCGTTATGGGAAGGTGTGCTGGCGCTGGCCGCCGCCGTCTCGGTGGCGTCGCTGACGGTGCACATGTGGCGCACCGCCAAGAAGATCAAGGGCGAGATTGAGGGCCAGTTACGGACCTCGGCTGAGAAGACCGGCATGGCGGCCTGGCTTGGCGTGTTCTTCTTCACGCTGCTCATGATCTCGCGCGAGGGGATGGAGACTGCGTTGCTGATGGGCACCTTGCTCACGCAGGTGCAGACCATGTCGATTCTCGCGGGCGCGGTGGCCGGCACGCTCAGCGCCGCGGCGGTCGCGGCCATGTGGTCGCGCTACGGCCATCGCGTGAACCTCGCCCTGTTCTTCCAGGTGACGGCGATCTTCTTGATGGTATTCGTGGTGCAGTTGCTGATTTATGGCTTCCACGAACTGACCGAGGCCAACCTGTTCCCGGGCAGCGAGGCATTGCACTGGGCCACCGAGCCGTACGGTCCTGACGGCGCATATGGGCAGTACCTCACTTACCTGCTGGTCGCTGTGCCCCTGGGCTGGTTGCTGTTCGCGATGGTCACAGGCGTCGGCCGTCCGCCGGTCCGCCCACTGACCTCCGAACGACCTGCGTAGATCATCCCTATACTGTTGGCGTGAAACCGCCAATTACCGCCACGCTGACCTGGCAGGGCGATCTGCGCTTTGCCGCCCGCACCGGCAGTTCCGAAATCGTGCTCGACAGCGACAGTAGTGCCGGGCCGTCGCCGCCACAGGCGCTCGCCATCGCCCTGGCCGGCTGCATGGCGATCGACGTCGCCGACATCGTGACCAAGGGCCGGCATGTGTTCAGTGCGCTCGAGGCCACTATCGTCGGCGAGCGCAAGGCCGACCCGCCGAGCCACTTCGTACGCTTCACCCTCCACTTCATCATCACCGGGAATGTGCCCGCCTTTGCCGTCGAGCGCGCGACGTTGTTGTCGCGAGAAAAGTACTGCTCGGTGTGGCACTCACTCCGGCAGGACATCCAGTTCGATACCTCGTTCGAGGTTCGGCCCTGAGCGCACCGGATCGCAAGGTCTATCTCGATTGGCTCCGTGGTGTCGCCGTGATCGTGATGGTCGGTGCGCACGTCAACGACGCCTGGACGCGCGACGCCGATCGCCAGAGCGGCCTCTACATGGTGACGGTGTTCATTGCCGGCCTGGCCTCGCCGCTGTTCCTGTTCCTGGCCGGCCTCTCGCTGTCGATGGCAGCCTCGTTGCGGGCGACCACCATTGGGCACGCCACCGCGGCGCGGATGGCATTCAAGCGGGGCGCGCAGGTGCTGGCGCTCGCGTTCCTCTTTCGCCTGCAGTCGCAACTGCTCGGCTGGGGCGCGCTGGCCAACTTCCTGAAGGTCGACATCCTCAACGTGATGGGCGTAACGATGATGGCCGCCGCGCTGTTGTGGGCCGCATCGCAATCCCGCGTGGTGAGGGTCGCGCTGTTTGCGCTCGCCACGATAGCAGTGGCGATGAGCACACCATTGGTGCGTGAGGCCGGCGCGCTGGCGGCCTTGCCGGATCCGCTCGAGGCCTACATTCGGCCCATTCCTGGCCGGACGACCTTCGCGCTCTTCCCGTGGGCCGGATTTCTGCTGGCGGGCAGCATCGCAGGCGAGCTGATTCACGCTGCCAGGTCGCGCACGCTGGAGATTCGGCTGCAGATTGGGCTGTTCGTCTGCGGCGTCGCGGGCATGGCGCTAGGCTACGCCGCCTCCTTTCAGCCTTCGATCTATCCGGTCGCTAACTTCTGGACGAGCTCGCCGACCTTCTTCTTCATTCGTTTAGGGGTCTGCGCCGCACTGGTGCCGTTCGCTCGAGCCATCGACCTGTTTCACGTCTTCATGCGCACAACTTTCCCGGGCAGCTTCTCGCCTGACACCCCCGGCCGCGTCACTGCAACGCTGGGACGGGCGTCGTTGTTCGTGTACTGGATTCACGTCGAGATGGTTTACGGCGTGCTGGGCCGACCCCTTCGCCGCACCTTGCCGCTCGAGGCCTCGCTGATGGCGATGATGGTGCTGTGCCTGGTCCTTTACGCGATCGTGCTGTGGAAGGACCGGCTCATGGTCGGCGTGAAGCTGACCGGCCCGTTCCGGGTGTTCGCGCCGGTCCTCAAGTAGACGGCCCACTGGCCCCCGAGCGGGCGCCGCGAGTCGAAGGGCTAGAACGCCAGCAGGTAAGTCATTTTCGCGATTACCGCGCGGCTGATCAGCGCGCCGCTCCGCGAGTCGTGCCGCTCGTTGTAGACCAGGTACAGGTCACTGAGCGGCCGATGAATGATGTCGAGCCGCACGTTCGAGCTCCACTGGCTGGTGTCGGTGTTGTACTGCACCAGCGCGTTCACGAACACCTTGGTGCTGAAGTAGTAGTTGACCCTGGCCGTCAGCAGGTTGGTGACGAACGAGCCGGATGACAGGTCGATGTCATTGATCGAGTCGCTCAGCGACACGTTGAGGTGCTCGTTCATCCGGTAGGTGCCGCCAACCGTGTAGCTGCGTCGGTAGCCATCATAGAAGTCGCCAATACCGTAGCGGATGTTCATCGAGAACGGCGCGGCACTGTTGGTGTTGGCGAGCAGGAAGTGTTCCTTGAACTCGTAGCGGCCCGGGTCGACGTAGATCCCGCGCCGGCTGTTGATGGTGAAGCGGTCGTCGATGATCTCGACGTTGGGATTGGTGCCGACTTCGATAAACGAACTATTCTGCAGCGTGATCGGCCAGTGCCAGTCCATGTAGCGCGATTCCAGCCCGCCGTTGTTCCGCTTGCTGAAGTTTTCGATCTGGAAGTGCGGGAAGGTTTCCCGCAGCCAACCCTGCAGGCGCTTGATCCGGATGTGGGTGCCGAGGAAAAACTCGGCGTTGTCGACGCCCAGTCGCGGCACAAAGCCCATCTCGTCGTTGAACCGCGAGCCAATCGTCTGGTATGCGCCGCGGGTTTCCCAGAAGTCGCTGCGATAGCCGAAGCTGCTCTTCGAGTACCAGTCGTCGCCGCTGCCCGGCAAGCGAGAAGCCGGAGTGTCGCTCTTGGCGCCGGCGAAATTGAGCGTCAGGTCACGGAAGAAGCGGAAGTTGGCATCGGCGCCGAAGGCACGGTTGTGGTCGGCGCCATTCGGATCCTTGTTGAGCATCATCACGCCGACGTCGGAGTTGGCGAGGATGTCGCGACGCAGCCGCAGCGCCGTGAAGTTGGTCGACGGACTCAGGTTCTTCTCGCGCTGTTGGATGTTGAGCGCGCCCACTGACCATCCGCCGACCCGGCCCGTCAGGCGGGTGCCGGCCAACAGCGGGATGGCATCGCCGCTCGGCGAGAGGCCGATCTGCCGGCTGAAGAAGAAGATCATGTCCTGCGAGGCATTCTGACGTCCGCCTCCGCCGCCACCTCCGCCGCCGCCCTGGCTGCCGGCGCCGAACTGGAACACGCCTGAATTCTCGAGGAAGAAATCGCGCTTCTCAGGAAAAAACAGATTGAAGCGGGTCAGATTCACCTGCTGCTCGTCGGCCTCGACCTGCGAGAAATCGGTGTTGACGGTGAAGTCCCAGGTCAGTCCCGAGGTCACGCCGTACTTGACGTCGAAGCCGGCATCGTACTCGCGATCGACATCCAGGCCCGACAGCTTGTTGAAGTTGGCGAGCGCGTAGGGCTTGACGCGGATGTTCGAGCCCGGCCGCAGGCCCTGCAGGCCCTCGACCGTGCCTGCCATCGAGACCCGCGACAACTGGTGGATACGGCGCAGCGGCGACCAGTAGCTGTTCTCGTTTCGGCGCCTGAGGCGTCGCTGAAAGTTAATCCCCCAGGTCTGCATGGCGTCGGGACCAAACTTCAGCGTCTTGAACGGGATCTCGATCTCGGCGTACCAGCCGTCGTCGCCGATGCGCGTGCCGACGTCCCAGATGCCATCCCAGTTGGCATTCTGGTCGCGGCCTTCGTTCGACATCTGCGAATCCCACTTCGCCCCCATCGGGTTAATGGCGAACTGGTACCCGTTGCGCTCGTCGTGGAAGGTATCGATTACCACCTGGAAGCCGTCCGCCGACCCGGTATTGAAGTCTTTGCGCAGCTCGTTGACGATAATCTGGCCCGGTTCGGGATCCCTGGCGAACACGCCGATGTAGAGCGCGCGGTCGTCGTAGAGCAACTTGACTTCGGTGTCGTAAGTGGCCGGCTCGCCCTCTCGCGGATCGTTCTGCACGAACCCCTTGGCCACCGGCGCCGCCGCCCACGACGGCTCGTCGAGCCGGCCGTCGAGCGCGATCGGCCCCTGGGACGGCGTCGCCTGCATGCGCCTGTCGCGCCGCGCCGTGTCGTAATCAATCCCGCCGTTCTGGGAAGACTGGGCTGCCGCGGTCCCGGCCGACACCAGGAGTACCGCGCAAGCGAAAAAGCGAACGAGTGGCGTCATCAAAGTCATGAGCAGTAGTCTGTGTGGCGAACGGGAACCGTGTATCGTGGCCCGGAACCGCACGACCGAATGTAACTAGATGTAAAGGTGCCAGGCACCGATCCAGGGGATTGTGATGAAGATTTTGCTGACCACCGTGCTGCTGATGTTGCTATCGCTGCCATCCCTTGCACAGGAAGCACGCCGGCGATGGGAAATGGAGCGGCAGATTCGGCTCGATAAGTTCGAGCAGGTGCTGCCGCGCGCCATGCGCGACAACGGCATCGACATGTGGATCGTCGCCGCCAAGGAAAACCATTACGACCCGCTCTGGAAAGATCTGGGCCGCGGCTACATTTCGGGCATCGGCTACTACGTGTTTGCCGATCGCGGCGGCGACCGCATCGAGCGCGCCGCCCTCGGGCCCAGTGGCTACCTGCTGGCTGAGTCGGGCGCCTACGACACCATCGCACCCGCGGCCACCCTTGCCGAATACGTCAAGACCCGCGACCCCAAGCGCATTGGCGTGAACATGTCGGAGCAGATCGGTCCCGCCGATGGACTGTCGGTGACCATGATGGCTCACCTCAAGAAGACGCTGGGAGAACCGTACGCGTCGCGTTTCGTGACTGCCGAGAAGCTGGTCGCCGATTTCCGTTCGCACCGCGTCGCCGCCGAGATCGTTGCCTTCGGGGAAGCCGCCGGCATTGCCATCCAGCTGACCGAACGCGCGTTGTCCAACGAGGTGATCACGCCCGGAAAGACGACGCTCGAAGACGTGGCGTGGTGGATGCAGGACCGCCTGCTCGATCGCGCACTAGGCTCTGAATTCGACATGCCATCGGTGTACGTCACCGGGCCCAACGGCATCATTGCGACCTCGTCGAACCGGATCATCCAGCCCGGCGACGTGATGATGATCGACTGGGGCGTCCAGTTGATGAACTTCGGCACCGACGTGAAGCGCGTCGCCTATGTCCTGAAGGCAGGGGAGACGACGCCGCCCAAGAGTATCCAGTCGGCGTTCGACCGCGCGCTCTCGGTGCGCGATGTCATCAAGAAGGCAATCAAAGTGGGTGTGCGCGCCGACGAGACCATGAAGCGGATGGACGCCGCCCTGCGGGCCGCCGGCTTCGGCGTGATCGAGTTCAACCGGCCGAACAAGGACGACAAGACCGACGTCACTTATGGCTTCCATCCCGTCGGCAACACCGGCCACGACATCGGCCCATCGCTGACCACCTGGCAGCCGTTCCAGAGCACCTTTGTCATGCACGCACAGCACATGTTCTCGTTTGAATACTTCGCCTATTCGCCGATTGCTGAATGGGGCGGCGCGAAGTTGCGGATTCCGATCGAAGACGACGCGATACTGACTGACGCGGGCATCCAGTTCCTTCATTCCGCAAACTATCGGCTGCTGGTGATCAAGTAGCGATCGGTTCCGCGCGACGGCAGGTCGAACAGATGACCTTGGCGGCTGCTGATGCGATGGTTTCCGCCGGGGCGAGTGACGGATAATCGAACGAGATGCTCGAGCTGTTCCTGTGGTGGATGCTGGCGGCGTTCGTGTTCGTGCTGGCCGTCGGCGTCGTCGGCTACATCGTTGCCCGCTGGTTGTTCATTCGGACTGCCGAGCGGATGGCGCACGAGGTTGACCGGAGGGTGGGCGGCGCCGCCGCCCGCACCTTCACCCACCTCGCCAACTATGCCCAGGCGACAGGGATTCCACTCGACGAAGCCGATCGCTTCTTCGGCGCGCATGTCGATCGGCTGGCCAAGCTCATGGACAGCGCGATCACGCTGCCCATTGTCGGCAAGGTCGGGTTGGATGCGGTGTTCGGCCTCGTGCCGGTGGTGGGCGACCTCGCCGGCACAGCGGTCTCGCTAACACTCGTTGCCCGCACGCTCCGCTACGGACCGCCGGCGGCGTTGGTTTCGAAAATGTTGTCGAATGTCGCGGTCGATCTCGTCCTCGGTTCAATACCTGTCATCGGCTTCTTCGCCGATATCTGGTTCAGGTCCAACGATCGCAACGCCGCCTTGATGAAAGAGTTCCTCGACGGCCGCAGCTAGCAGCTGCCGCTTGAGATCATTGCCGGCCCGGTGCTGTCGCAGTCGGCTTCGCCCCGGCTCCCGCTGCCGGCATGTCGTTCCAGAACAGCAACCCGTTGAACACCATTCCATGCTCGCCGAAGGTCTGCCAGCGGTAGATCGGGTTGTTGGCGAACAGGATCACGCGACCCTTGCCTGACGCCGCATCGACGATCATTGGCCGGTTGCGCGTTTGATCGGGATTGCGCATCAGTCCGCTCAGCACGCCCGCCTCGCCGCCCGTGAAGCGCGCGATTACCTGCGGCCGATCGGGTGACGAGCCCGCGAACTGTTCAAAGCCTGCCGGCGGTCCCGCCTGCAGCAGCGGACCACCCGCGTAGCGCACCGGCAACGTCTTCTGGGGGTAGCCAAACATCACAGGGTGGTTCGGCAGCAGGATCTCGCTGCTGACATACGGACCCGGTGCGTAGAACCCGGGCGCCGGGCTCTGTGCGTCGACACCCTTGGCGAGCCCGAACTCGGCTGGGAAATAGCTGGCCACGCCGAGCGTCATCAACACGCCGCCGTCATCCACAAATTTCTGGAGCTCGGCCGCGCCGGCCAGGCCCATGCCGCCACGGACGTCGTCGGTCTCCGCGTAAAAGCCCATCGACTTGAACTTGTCGCTCTTCTTGTAGGGCAGCGGCTTCGACAGTTTCGGCTGCTCGTAGACGATCGACTTGCCGTTGTTGGTCTGATGCGGCATCACCACCACGTCGTACTTGGCGCGCAGGTTGGCGCCGGCCTGCACGTGATCCTTATGGATTAAGTCGAAGGGAATTTCCCAACGGTCGAACGCCAGGCGCACCCAGCCTACTTTCTCGGTGTTCGCCCATGTCGTGTACATCGCAATGCGAGGCAGGTCGAGGTTCGCGGTCTCGACGCTTGGTGCCGACGCCACCGCCGTTGCCACCAGGCCCAGCGACTCCACTTCTTTCTTTACCCGTTCGCTCGCCGATTCGATAATGAACGAGCCGGCCGGATACTCGGTCTCGCCAACCTTGAAAGCCGTCTTCGCACCTTTGACGGCTACGTCCTTCAACCGGTAGCGCAGCGTAATCAGGTTGAGCGATCCGTTGTGCTTCACAATAGTGACGCCACCAGCGCCGGTGACGGCGCCAGTCGTGATCGCATCGGCAGTCAGCAGTACGGCGGTCGCGTCGAATATCGCCTTGTCCTCGATGCTCTTGACGTCGATGTTATTCGCCATCCCCATGGTCCACGCGCTGTCGTCGTAGGTGGTGAGCGCGGGATCCGGATAGTTCTGCTTCTCGAGCAACGTCTTGGCCAGCGGACCGTATGGCTGGTTCAGCTTGACGATGTATGACCCGGCCGGGAAGGTGCCATCCTTAACCTTGATTTCGGCGGTGGCGCGGTGCACTTCTATGGCCTGGCGGCGTATCAGGTTCACCACCCGATCGACCTGCAACTGGTCGCGCTGCCCCGCCGGCAGGACGAACGCATGCGGTGGCTGGTCGGCGCCACGCTTCATCGCGTTGAACGACTTCTTGTAGTAGTTCTCGACCACCATCGTCGGGAACTTGGAAGTCAGTTCGAGGGCGGTCAGCACGCCGGTTTGCGCGTAGTTGATGGCGTTGCGGATCGACCAGTCGACTTCACCGGCCGCTGCCGGCATCGGCCGGTACCACTGCCGCGTCGTCTGCGCGCCAGAGAGCCGGGCCTTCTTCGTGTTGGCACCGCCCTGGTTGAAGATCTCGTACATCCGGAGCATGCCGTTATGGTTGGCGGCAGCGAAACCCAGGTAGCCTGGCGACCACATATCGACAAACCCAAAGTGCCAGACGCCAGGCATGCCATAGCCGGTCAGCTTGTTGACTTCGTAGTTCGCGAAGAACGGCAGCTCCGTGTAAAGAATCGGATCGAGGTTCGCGTTCTGGGGCGGCTGGCCGCTGAAGGTGTAGAGCAGCGTTTGCGCTTCATGCAGGTCGTGCCAGATGGGCGGCACCCAGTTCAGGTACCACGTCAAGTGCGCACGCAGCGAATCGACGCCGTAGTTGATGTCGCGGTTGTTGTCGTGAAATACGTACTTGCCCCAGTACGGAGGGCCGCCGTAGTTCTCGCCGCCGTCGTAGAGTTCGTCCACTTTGTAGGCGTAGTACCAGTCGACATATCGATCGCGGCCGTCAACATCGGTCGCGCCGGTGATGCTGACAATCACATTGTCGCGAATTTGCTGGATATAGGGCTCTTCGCTCACGGCAAGGCGATAAGCGAGTTCCATCACGGCTTCAGGTGGATTGGTCTCGCCGCTGTGGAGACCTGCGCTGATGTGGTAGTGCGGCTTGGTGGTGGCAATCAGGTGCTGCACCTGGACATCGGTCAAGCCGCGCGGGTCGGCCAGCTTGCGCGTGTTCTGGCGGTTCGCCTCGAGGCCCTTCATGTTCGCCTCCGACGAGATGTACACCACCATGATGTCGCGACCTTCTTCGGTCTTGGCGACCACCTCGGTCTTAAAGCGCCCGGGCAAAGCCTTCTCGAGCGCCTTGAAATAGCGCTGCTGATCGGCGACGTAGGTCAGCTTTTTCTCGGTACCGATGTGGTAGCCAAGAATGTCCTTAGGTGTGGGGACGCCCAGCTTCTTGGGCAGATGATCGACAAGCGGTGAAAGGAATTCAGGCTTGGTTGTAGCTTTCTTCACAAACTCGGCGAACTCCGCGTCGTTCACGGCTGGGGCAGCCGGCGTGGCCTGCCGGCCCTGAGCAGAGGCGTTAGGTTGGGTTTGAGCCGCGGTGAGGGTCTCAACCCTGGAAAAGGCGCCCAAAGCGATAGAAAGGAGGATGAGGCAGCCGAAAATGGCAATTCGGCGATTCAGGTCGATCATTTTTATAAACCCTTAATCCTCATAGACTTACGTGAGCTTACCAGGTCGTTACAGGACCGGATCGTCCATGAAATGGGGCAAAAGCCATTGAGCGGGCGCGAGCGGGATTATAGAATCTGACCTCTTTGGACGGACTCATATGATCAGCGTAGCCGCTATCCGGATGCAGCAGTTCGGCGTGCAATTCTATCAGGCCTCTCTCACGGCCAGTGATATCGACAAGCTCGTGCGTTTCGAGGTGTTGAGCTACCAGGACCAGGGGCAAGCGGGCGTTCGCGGAAAGAAGAAAGCCGCCCAGTCCAAGATCAACTGGGACCTGCTCGAGCGGCGAATCGCCTCGAACGAGAAGGCGTACCAGCGACAGATCATCCGCAAGAAGATTGATGAACTGGTCCAGTATTACGAACAGTGCCGACAGGCCCGCGACCTGCCATCAATTCCTGGCGCGGTGATCATTTCCTGTGATGAGAAGCTGAGCTTCGAGGCGGTGGAGAGCGGCTCATCCGTGGGCCGCTTGAAGGTCCCCGAACGTGAAGGCATCCTGCGCGCTATCGACGGCCAGCACCGGTTGCTTGCCCTGCACGCCGACATCGATCGGTTTGGCGACGAGCCCTTCACGGTGCCCGCGATCATTTTCGACCGCGTGCCCGAAGATCACATCGTGCAGATGTTCGTCACCATCAATGCGAAGCACACTCGCCTGAACGCGTCGCACCTGGTCTCGTTGTCGGGACGCCAGCTCTATCGCGACGAATCGCTGGCGGCAGCGCACGACGTCGTGCGCGCATTGAATGACCGCGATGAATCGCCACTGTTTGGCGAGATCAAGCTGCTCGGCGTCGGCAAGGGCCGCGTCGGCCAGGCGCCGCTCGCGCAGGAACTCAAGAAGCTGTTCTCGGATGAGGCGGCACTGGGTGGCGCCCGCAAGAGCGCGGAGTTCCGTGAGGAGTCGAAGAAGTTCTTCGTCAATTACCTCAAGCAGATCGCCAGCATTTTCGAATCGGCATGGAACGGCCGGAAGTACAGCATCAAGTCGGCCACCGCCTTGCGCGCATTCATCCGCGTGGCCCCTGATGTGATCCAGAAGATCGACCAGCTGCACGCGGACCGCACTGACTTCCGCGCCATTGGCCGCGTGATTTCGCCGTGGGGCCGCCGCATCGGCGCGCTGCGCTTCGAAACCGACGGTGCCTGGAAGCGCCAGGGGACGACGGTCGACAATCTCACCAAGGAACTGCGCCTGGCGCTGCAGTACCCCGAAGGTGCGGCCGGTTAACGGTACGGACGAATCTGTGATCGCGCCAACAAAGTTGTCGGCGCCGAGCGAGGGCAGTCGCGCAAAATCGCGCGAAAAGGCCAGAAAACGATCGGCACAGACTGTGGATTAAAGGTGGCTGACGCCAGTCTGTTTACTACGGCATTAGTGCAGTAGTAGCTGGGGGGGAGCCAGGTTGGCGGCAACTTTTGGGCGGCGGTTTCAGCAATGAAATCGCCGCCCTTAGTCATTTCTGGAGGCTTTCGACGGCGATGCCGGCGGCTTCCAGGCCCTTGCGAAGGCACCGTGCCAGGGCGGCCGCGCCCCGGGTGTCGCCGTGCAGGCAGATGGTGTCGGCCTTGAGCGAAATCACTGAACCATCGGTTGCCACGACCTGGTGCTCGCGCACCATGCGAATCGCGCGCTCGAGCACCGCCGCCTCGTCGTGGATCACGCTGCCGGCTTTCTGACGCGAGGCGAGCGATCCATCGGGCTCATACGCGCGATCGGCGAAGACCTCGGCGGCTACTTGCAATCCGGCGCGGTCGCCGGCCCTCATCAGTTCCGACTCAGGGAGTCCAAACAGGATCAAGCCTCGATCGAGGGCTGCCACCGCGCGCGCGATGGCGTCGGCGAGGCTGCGGTCGCGAGCCGCCATGTTATAGAGCGCCCCATGCGCCTTCACATGCTGCAGGCGCACCCCGTATGTGCTGGCGACACCGGCCAATGCCGCGACCTGGTAAAGCACGAGGTCTTCCACCTCCTGCGGCGTGGCTTTAATCTCGCGGCGGCCGAAGCCGACGAGATCCTGGAATCCAGGATGGGCCCCGATGGCGACGCCACTGGCCTTCGCGAGCGCGACGGTGGTGCGCATGACGCCCGGGTCGCCCGCGTGAAAGCCGCATGCAACGTTTGCCGAAGAAATGCTTGCCATCAAGGCCGCATCGTCGCCCATGGGCCAAGGGCCAAAGGACTCGCCAAGATCCGAGTTGAGGTCAATTCTCATTTTTCCGGACCGCCCATTGTAGTCGGCAAAATACCGCGCTGCGGCCACCGTCTGCAGCAACGCTGGTTGCCACGCGGCCATCCCCAAGCGGTATGATCTGCGACATGAAATCGAGACCGGCGTCATTGGCGTTGTCTGCTGCCCTGATGGTCCTGTGGGCGGCCTCATCGGGTTTGGCGCAGGCGCCACAGCGACAGACCCAGGAAGACGATTACACCCGCTACGAGCTGCTTGGTCCCGACACGGCTCAGTTTCGAATCCTCTATGAAGTGAGCGCCACCACCGCCGGTGCGCCGTTCTTCTTCAACGCCATTCGCCGCGGCAGCATCGCCACCGACGAGCGCGTTACCGACCTGATGACCGGACAGCCGCTCAAGTGGGAAGTGGTGAGCGGCAAGCAGGCGCGCAGCGAGGGACACCCCACCGCCGACCTCGAAACCGAATGGCTGAAGGTGCACCTCGCCCGGCCCGTACCCAAGGGCGGCGAAGGACGCGTGCTGATCGATAAGACCTACAAGGACGCCAAGAGCTATTTCCGCGATGGCGACGCCATCGTCTTTGACCGCTCACTGGGCATTCGGCGTAACGCAGTTGTGCTGCCGGCGGGATACCGGTTGGTCAGCTGCAACGTGCCCTCGCAGGTGATGACCACCGAAGACGGTCGCGTGATGATTACGTTCATGAACACCAGCGCGGCCGCAGCGCCACTGGTGATTCGCGCCAAGCCGGGACTAAGCGCCTTCACGCCGAAGCTGCCGACCACACGCGGCGCCGCCGCATCCGTGACCCTGGCATCCCAGGCAAGCCGGCTCTCCGATCGCGCGCACCAGGATCGCGAGATTGTGTATTTCCCCAATGACCCGGCCACCCATTCATTCAGCCTTTACCACGACTACACCGAGTCACGACCCGGCATCGGCCATTACTTCAACGTCGTGCGGGCCGGCAGCTCGGTGTCAAATCCATCGGCGGTGTTGCTGGATACCGGCGAGGTGCTGAAAGTCGAAACCGTCAGTGGCGCCGAACTCAAGAAGCGCGGACTCGACGCCGGCGAGCCGGTGGCCGACACCGTGCAAGTTGTGGTGATTTCGTTTCCGGCGGTGAAGACCGGGGAGTCGGTGCGGCTGCGGATTACCGAGACCTACACCGACCCGAATCGCTATCTGCTCGAGGGTGACGAATTGGTTTGGGATCGCGCCTTCGGGCGGCCTCGAAACTCGGTAGTGTTGCCGGCCGGGTGGACTGTAGTAGCCAGCTCGATTCCTTCGGTTATCTCGCAGGATCCGGATGGCCGACAGCGGCTCTACTTCGAGAACGGGCGTAACGACGAGATCCAGGCGCTGATTCGCGCGCGGCGAGCGCCGAACTAGACCAGCATTTTGACGAGGAGCGCCTTCTGCGCGTGCAGGCGGTTTTCCGCCTGGTCGAAGACCACTGAGATCGGCGACTCAATCACTTCGTCGGTCACCTCGTCGCCGCGATGCGCGGGGAGACAGTGCATGAAGAGTGCGCCCGGCTTGGCCAGCGCCATCAAGGCTTCGTTTACCTGGTAGCGCTGGAAGGTCCTCTTGCGGTCGACGTATTCGACCTCCTGGCCCATGGAGGTCCAGACGTCGGTGTAGACCGCGTCAACATCGCGCACCGCGGCCTTGGGATCGGTGAACTCGGTGAGGCCCGCCTTGTGTTGCGACACCGCGGCTGCCTGATCGACCACCTCGTCGGGCAGTTCGTAGCCCTTCGGAGTTGCCACGTTGACGGCTATCCCCAGCATCATCGCGACGTGCACGAGCGACGCGCACACGTTGTTGCCGTCGCCGACGAATGCAATGCGGCGGTTTTCGAACGAGCTCCACTTTTCCACCAGCGTCTGCATGTCGGCCAGTGCCTGGCAGGGGTGTTCTTCGTTACTGAGTGCGTTGATGACATGCAGCTTCGGCGTGATTTCGGCAATCTGCGAAAGCCGTTCCTGCGCGAACGTGCGGATCACGACGGCATCGACCCAGCGTTCCAGGTTGCGGGCCACGTCCTGAATCGGCTCGCGATCCGCGTGCATCACGTCGGCTGGAATCTCGACGATGTCACCGCCCAGTTCGCGAACGCCGATGGTGAAGGTGACGCGCGTCCGCAGCGAAGGCTTTTCGAACAGGAAGCCGACGTGCTTGCCGTTCAACGCTGCGGCGGTCGGCGCCTTCATGCCCTTGACGCGCTCGCGCTTCAGCTTGGCCGCGAGCTCGAGAACATTGGCGAGCCGATCGGGATCGAGATCGAGAATCGAGAGGAAATTCTGCAAAGTTAAGTCCGATACTCGGCGTTGATCTTGACGTATTCAGCCGACAGGTCGCAGGTCCAGACGGTTGCCGAATGGCGACCGCCCGTGCCCAGGTCAACCACGATCGCCAGGTCCTTGCCGGTGAGGTAATCGGCCGCCTGGGGCGCCAGTTCGTCGAATGGCCTGCCGTTCTCGAACAACACCAGCGATCCAATCTGCACCCGGGCGCCCTCGAGCACGAACGCGGCGCCAGAGCGTCCGGCGGCAGCGACCAGGCGTCCCCAGTTCGGGTCGCCGCCGTGGATGGCGGTCTTGACCAGCGGCGAGTTGGCAATCGCGCGCGCGCGGCCATCCAGCCATCGGCGTCGGTGGCGGCACCAGAGACGGTGATCGACACCAGCTTGGTGGCGCCTTCGCCACCCCTGACAATGCCGAGCGCGAGTTCGTGGGCCACCGTCCGAAACGCCTCGAATAGCAC